>NZ_SJPV01000007.1:19822-319822 GCF_007860135.1 Novipirellula artificiosorum | reverse complement strand
TGTCGAGCGTTTGGACGTGATTGGCTTTGTCAATCCGTCGTACGTTCGCGCCAGTGATGACTACAATGTGCCGGCGATCGCACTTCAATTTGGATGCGACCACAAAGTGCTAGCCGAAGTGAGTGACAACGCGGTCGAACCGGTCATTCGATTCACCAGCGTGCTACATGATGGGTTAGCCATCGTGACCGTTTCCGAAACGGTTGCCAGGACGCGGCGAGCCCAGTTCGGCATCAACGGTGTTTATGCATCGGGCAATCATGATTCAATCGAAAAACTCCTTGCAAGTCACCTGGAGCTAACGATTCGCATGTCAGAAAAACGGGATTCCAAGATCGTCACATTCGATCATGAAGAGAAGCTCGAAGTCTGCTTGTACTCACGCCGCGTCTTTGCAGACATCCAGCGTCAATTTGGTGAGTCCAATGTGATGATCGCTCGCGCCAGTTACGATCGCTTCCAGTTCCCACCTCAACCGGTGGAAGAATTGACCCTCGCGTAATTAGCCCCTTTGCACCTGTGCCCGAGATCAAGACGTTTACGCGAACAGTCCATGGAGCATCCATTTCGGCTTGTTTGGATCCGATTGGGTCGCCTTCATGTCTCGATAGATCCACCACCATTGACCCGACTCCGTCTCGACTCGGTAGTAATCGCGACGGATCGTCGGGCCGTTCCACCATCCGGTTTCCATACGTTCGGGCCCCCAGCAGCGGATGACCCGATAGGCTTGGCCGCGGTAGCGAACCAACGCTGGCACATCACCAAGTGGTGGCGTCGAGGTCTTCAGGGAAAGAAGGGGATAGGGGCGATCAAAAACGGTTAACGGACGCCGCATCGCATCATGTCTCGAGGGCAAATGTTGTCCGTCGTCTCGCGAAGCGCGGTTCTCGCTGTTGCCCCGCCCCACTTGCTTTGCCCTCTTTGCACGCGACCGACTCGGTGACGGACCAGTCATCGGATAGGCGACATAAGAATTTTCGGGTACCGAATCCTGTTCCATTCGGACCTTCAACACCGATTCACGGCCCAGTCGGCCGCTCAGTGAATCCACCATTCGTGAAAGCACCGATCCACCAAACGACTGAGGTGAATCGGCCCCACGATCCAATCCACCCACAGATTCCTGCTCGAAAAGTCCAGCTTGGACACTGCGAATCGGCGCGGACAAAGGAATCGAGATCGTCAATCGGACGACATCGGAAGGCAGCGACTGCGTTTCGAGTCGAGATTCAAGCAGCGAAAGAAGATGCTTCGTATCTTGACTGGGTGCGAACAAGCCGATCTGGAGTTCGAGCGGCGGAGGAGTCACCAAACTTAAGTGACATCGCAATCCAAGTGCCCCATGTTTGCGTGTCACCAACCCCACCCTGATTTCTTCGAGCAGTCGTTCGATACGATCGAGTAAAATACCCAGGTCGCTCGTCGGATACTCGAGCGTATCGGAGCAACTCAATTCGGCATCGTCATGATGAACGGTGATGGGTTCTTCGAGTTCACCGAGCGCTTGGCTGATTCGAGTGACGAGTGGTTTCCCCAACCGAGTCGCCAATCCGCCGCGTGGCAAACGCAGCAGTTGATTGACCGTCTCGATGCCCAATCGACCGAGCGTCCCCACCGTTGCCGGCATCAAGCGAAGCGATTCGACTGGCAAGGGACGCAGTGCGGTTTCAGGATCCTCCGTCACTTCGATCGCGTGGTCACCGAAATGAGCGAGTGCCCATGCCGTGGCGATGTTCGGCGCCGCAGCAATCCGCGCATGCAGGTTGATGGCGTAATGCTCGTTCATCCTGGTCCTCGCCGCATCGATCAACGACGATTCACCACCAAACAAATGCTCGACACCGGTGATATCACAGAACAAGGATTCCGGCTGGTGACGTGGAAAACCAGCCCAAGGGTGCTCGGCCAACGTTTCGATAGCAACCTTGGGGCTGAGGGCCGATTGAAGATCGGTCGCCAAACGCATCAATAGCGTTTGGTCAGCAAACGGATCGTGCGGCAACACGTTTGCGTCTGGCCGATTTGGATCGTGAAGGAGCAGTTGCTTGGCTTGAACAAGCGGCATCGCGATCTGAACTCCCATCATCGCCGCGTGACGACAGCAAGCGACGACCAAACGACCGCGGCGCCGATCATCGGCCCACAACAACGTGGGCCCATCGGCGAGTTTCCACTCCATTGACGAGGGAGCGTTACGCGCGTCGTTTTCGATCGGCTTGACGGATCGCTCTTGAACTCGCCACCGCAGACTTTGGATGGGCCAATTGGGAAGCCAGATGCACAGCAGCCGTTTCATATTGGTTCTCTTGCGGAGCGGCCACTTCGTGCAGCCGAGCATGATCATCGATTTGCAGCCAAACACTTTTGCCAAGCTCGGCGCCGCGGCCGCGGTCGAGCGTGACTTGCAAAGGATGCCCCATGGCGGGCTTAACGGTTTCTCGTTTTGGGATCACACGTTGAACCGAAAATTGCACGTCGGTAAAACTCGGTCGGCCACGCACCGCGCGGGGCCGAACGAACAATCCCGTCGTTTCGCCCTGCTCCGCCGCTAACTGAAAGCGTCTCGCATCTCGGTCATCCAATCGCGCATCGAGCATCGCCCAAACGGCTGCCACCGCGTCACACCGCAATGCTTGATCGATCGCCCAGACCGAATCGCGGTGACATCGCGGCCGAACCAAGATCATCCGCTCGACCGGAATTCCAAGCGAAACGGCCGCTGGCGGGTAGAAGGTCTTGTTCGAATCCACAATCACCAACGGCCCTGATCCCAAGTGGACTCGCAAACAATTCGCCGCAACGATCATCGCCAGCGCAGCGGCACCGCTGCTGTCAGATTCAGCAATCCATTCGGTTACCGCATCGATGCGAAGCCCACCACGAAGTAATTTTTGGTCGATCGCCGAACTGCCCGTTGAGAAGGTCTTTTTGTTTTTCGAATCTGCCGCGGTGATGCATCCGGCTTGAGCCCGCAAGCGGCGGAGAATCGCCTGGCGATCGTTCGGGACATCGAGCCTTTGCTCTTTAGCAGACTCGAGCCTTTGCTCTTCAGCAGACTCACTCGCTGCCGCTGGGGCGACCGCTGCCACTGGGGCTTCGGCGACCGCTGGGGCCGAGGGGGCCACCGCCGGGGCCGCTACAGCCGAAGCAGCCGGCCGCTTCGGCATGGGGACGGCAACCTCCATGAATGCAAACGTTTGCTGAGCGGTCACCAAATGCATCCTTGAACGAAAAAACGGGAATCAGACAGGGTCAGAAAAACAACCAAACCAAGGGCAAAATGCTCGTTACCATCGCCCCAACCGTTACCATGGTTTTCGGCGGATCGGTCAGCTGCTCATGAGCGGCAAATTGCCGAGCAAGCCACCAAACGCCATGCACCAATGCTATCATTTGCTAGCATGAATGGATAGCATTTTTGGAAAATGATTGGGAGAGTGTGTCGGATGAGGCAGAAAATACGCTGGTTTTTGTTACTCGCCGGGGTGATCGTCGCTTTGGCGATCGCGGTCCAAAACAATGCCATGGCGGAAGTCAAACTGTTCTTTTTCAGCCGAGATGTGCCCCTTTCGCTGTTGATCGTGACCAGCGCCGGGGCCGGATTCCTGCTCGGTTCGCTCATGACCTATTCGATGCTTCGAGCCCAAAAGAAGACCGAGCCGAAGGCAAAGGAGGTCAAAACCGCACCGAAGCAAGCTGAAGCGGTTGACGAACTGAGAGGCCAAACCAAGTAGTCCTACTTGGATCGCCGCTGGGCGGCTCGACGGCGAGCGACCATGTCGTATCGCATCAAGACCAAGCGAGCCAAATCGCCCATGTGATTGAGCCCACGATCGGGCTCGCTTGGGGTTGCAGCCTGACTTTTCACCGTCGGCACTGATGCTTGGATGGTTTCTTTTGCGGCCGGAGTGACGATTGGGCAAGTGATCGAGGCGGGGGCGTCGAAGAGCATCAATTGAGTCATGGGACTGGTTTTCCGTGCAAAGAGGATGGTTTGAGTGCTCATGGGCAAGGCCGAGCACTGCTGAGCGATCAATCACTCAACACGACCATTCTTCGCGCCCCCAGTGACAAGTCTGGTCACTCCCAAAACAGAAAATCCAAAAAAAGTTTTCTCTCCTCTCTTGCCTGCCCCCACTCGGCAACCGCCAAGCGGATTTCTATTTGGACTTCCCACAAATTGCCGTGTTTTGGTAATCCCCAAAACACCATGGAAACACTGCCATTACGACGAAACGTCTCTCCTTCGACTCGCCCAGCTGAGAAGCCGAACTTCGCAGGTTTCGACGCGTTACGTGCGTTTTCGGCTCTCGCCGTGGTACTCCTGCACGCCTGTGTTCCGTACCTGCAACATCCCATGCCGGGGTTAGCGTGGACGGTGCGTGACCGAACCAGCGGCTTGTTAGACTGCCTTTTCTGGGGCATCGAATCGTTCATCATGCCCATTTTTCTGGTTTTGGCAGGCTTTTTGGCTTGGCAAACGCTATCGAAAAAGGGCCCTTCGATCCTGGTTTCCAGTCGTGCCCGACGGCTGCTGGTCCCCTTGGCGTTCGCTGTCTGTGTGGTCCTGCCGATTGGACTTTACACTTGGGTCCTGGCTTGGGTCGCCGAAGGAGTCGTGGCCCCCGTCAAACTCAAGAGTTTGAAATTTGATGGTGTCATCGATCAAGATTTGTGGGGCCTCAGCCACTTATGGTTCATGCTGTATCTGTTTTTGTACGTCATGGTCGCGGCCATCGTTTTTCGTGGAATTTCGCAATCCAGAAAAGCGACTGTGCTGCGACGATCACTCGCCCAACCCCACCTTGTATCGATTGGGTTGTTTCTCGTTGCCTTTGTCGTGTTGGCTTTCCGCCCCGAAGTGGTGTGGGGTTTTCAGCATGCATTCGCTCCGGTGCCGAGCAAGTGGATCTACAGTGGGACTTTCTTCGCAGGAGGCATGCTGCTCGCATCGAAAGACCCTCGCTTAGTTTGGATACAGAGCAAAACACCGGTACTCGGCATTGCCAGTGTCGCGTTGCTCGTCACGGCGGTCACCATGGGCCGTTGGCATTTGCAGTTCAGCGGCGACGCATTGGCCAAGGGTTTCTTGGCTGCGATCACGGTTCTTTGTGCTTGGTCAACAACGCTGTTCTTGATCGCTGCGAGTGGTTCGTTCCAAAAGCTATCGCTGCCGATCCAGTACTTGGCGGCAGCCTCGTTTTGGATCTATCTGGTACACCACCCTATCCTTGGGCTTACCCATTTGGATCTAAAACTGACGTTGGCCGACACGCCCCCAACGATCAAGACGGCGATGGCATTCGCCACGAGCGTGACCGTGAGCGTGCTGAGCTACGAAGTGATGGTGCGACGGACGCGATTGGGTCGGTTGCTCGGTATGACATGGGAAGTCCCCCTCTCTCGACCGTCCGTTCCCGAACTGCAGTCGCCCCTGCTACAATCGGATGAACGTGAGTCACAACCGTGGTCCCGAGCGGCCTGATCGATCGTCAGCATCCCTTCGCAAACGGAACCGCTGCACCGGCAAACTGGCCACGTCATTGTCCGTGCGTGCTTACCCTTGCTGTTGCCACAAAGCCCCTTAGCACATGCCTGCGATTTACCTTGATCACGTTTCGAAATCTTTCCACGGCAAAGCGGTTCTCCGAGACCTAAATTTAGAGGTTCGCGATGGCGAGTACCTTGTGCTACTTGGGGAGAGCGGCAGCGGCAAAACGACGACGCTACGAGCCATCGCGGGCCTTGAACCTATCAATGGTGGCCGAGTGCGATTCGGCCACGTCGACGTGACCGACCTGCCCGCAAGGAAACGAAATGTGTCGATGGTCTTTCAGCACGACGGTCTGTATCCCCATCTCAGCATTCGAGACAATTTGTCGATAGCTCGAAACCGAAAGATCGATTCGCGAGAATTGCAGTCTCGAATCGAACAAGCTGCAACCATACTCGAGATCAAACCGCTGCTGGACCGGCTTCCGAGCCAACTCAGCGGTGGCGAACTTCGCCGCGCCGCCATGGCCAAATCCATTGTCCGGCAAGCGGATGTGCGTTTGCTAGATGAACCGTTGTCGGCGCTCGATGCAACGGTTCGCCATCAGTTCCAACACGACTTGTTGCGATGCCATCACAGCCAACCGGCATCGACGATCCATGTGACACACGATGGAAACGAAGCGATGCGAATGGCGGACCGGATTGCAGTCATCGATCAGGGCGAGATCGTTCAAGTCGATACACCCCACAACATCTATCACCATCCCTGCTGCGTCTCCGTCGCCAAGTCGATCGGCTCGCCTCCAATCAACTTGCTTGACGCGTCCTTGAAAGACAACCAAGTCAAATTGTCCGACCTCGATTGCTCCGCTTCGCGTACCGAATCCTGGCCGAATGATTGTTCGGGTGATTTTGTGGTTGGCATTCGTCCCGAAGCGTTTCGCGTACGGGACACGTCATCCAAAACACCGATTCCCGTGGGCGGATTGCGTTTTTCGGCGCGATGCTGTTGGGTAGCGGAATTTAGCGGCGTGATGCATCTCGAGTTTGAAACCAACGGAAAGCGCATCACCGTGTTGACTTCTCCTGAAATCAGCGTTCGCCCTGGGGAACTGCAAGACATCGAAGTGCCGTGGCAAAACGTGCACTGGTTTCCCAAGAATGCTTGACGCGATCGTTTTACGGCCTTAAGGTGGAATGATCGGCTGCATTCCAACCCGCCGAACTGCCCACCAGAATCCCTCCCCACGCTCGTGTCCTTTCCCGCAACTCGCCGCGAAGGATTTGAGCGTTTCGCCCTAAGGAATTTCCCGTGATGTTCCCCCCTGCCAACCATTCGGCGGCGATCGCCTTGTCGTTGTTCTTGTCCTTTGCTGCAACAGCGGACGATGTCGCATTCACGTACCCGCCCAATGTATCGATCGAAGCGGTCACGGAGTACATTGCGTCGGCTTCGAAAGTGCACCCTCGCTTGTTTGCCAATGCAGAGACCTTTGAGCGTTTGCCGAGCGTCGTCAAGGCCTCTCCACTCAAGCAAACGATTGCCAACGGAGTGGTCAACAACGCGAAGAAACTGCTCGATGCCAAGCCGGTCGAACGCAAACTGGAAGGACGCCGCCTCCTGGGCGTGTCACGACGTTGCCTCGAACGGGTGTTGACCTTGTCGATGGCGTACCATTTGACCCAAGAGGACCAATTCGCGGACCGATGCGAACGTGAAATGTTGGCTGCGGCAGCGTTCACGGACTGGAACCCCAGCCATTTCTTGGACGTTGCCGAAATGACGCTGGCACTTTCGATCGGCTACGATTGGTTGTTCCATGAATTATCGCCGGAGTCGCGTCAGACCCTTCGCGATGCAATCCTCCGCAAAGGGGTCATTCTGCCATGGGAAACCAAACACAAGGGGTGGGTTCGAGCCACGAACAATTGGGGCCAAGTTTGTCATGCAGGATTGACTGCCGGAGCCTTGGCGATCATGGAAGACGAACCGGAATTGGCCGCTCGCACCGTGCTCAATGCGGTCAGCAACGTACCACGGTCGATGCATGCTTTTGAGCCCAAGGGCAGCTATCCCGAAGGCCCTGGCTATTGGGCCTACGGTACGGGGTTCAACGTATTGTTGATTGCCGAGTTGGAAAGCGTGCTGGGTGTCGACTTTGGCCTGTCGAAGGCCCCCGGGTTTTCTGAAACAGGCGGCTACCTCGCCATGGTCACCGGCCCATCCGGTCTGACCTTCAACTATGCTGACGGAGGTTCCGGCCGCGGCCCGCAAGAATCACTGTTTTGGTTCGCCAATCGTTTCGAACGTCCCGAGTTCCTGCGTGGTGAAAAAGATCGAATTGTGGAGACATTTTCGGACCGGCGCGGTGGTGCCGGTGGGCGTTTGATGCCGCTGGCATTGTTGTGGATGGAAGAGGATGCGTTTGAGACAACCCGCTCACTCCCTTTGCACTGGAGCAGCGAGGGGATCGCTCCGATCACGATCCACCGCAGCAGTTGGGACGGCGGCCCGGCAACGTTTGTGGGAATCAAAGCAGGATCACCGTCGTCGAATCACGCCCATATGGACGCTGGTTCATTTGTCCTCGATGCAGACGGTGTTCGATGGGCAACCGATCTTGGCGCCGAGGGATACCACGGAATCGAATCACGCGGGATGAATCTATGGAGCATGAAGCAAGATTCGGATCGATGGACCATTTTTCGACAACAAAACCATAGCCACAATACGTTGGTCATCGACGATTCGCTGCAACGATCGGCCGGCCGCGCCGAGGTGGTTGCTTTCTCGGACGATCCACAGCGTCCGCTAACCATTGTCGATTTGTCGGAGGTTTACCAAGGTCAAGCCGATTCAATTCGCCGCGGCGTTCGCATGTTGCCGACGGGCGAAGTTTGGTTCCAAGATGAATTGACCGGTTTGGAGCCTGGGACGATCGTGCGTTGGGGAATGGTCACCCCGACCAAGGACCTGTCAAACCGATCGCCTGAGGTCATGCTGCTTCGTCAAGGCGATGCATCCCTTAAGCTGACGATTGAAAGTCCCACCGAATCAAAGTGGCAACAGATCGATACGGAAACCCCTCGCAATCCATGGGACTCTTCCAATCGAGGAACCACGATGGTGGCCTTTGAAGCGGTCGCTCCTGACTCGGGAACGATGACGTTGTCGGTGCTCGCAACGCCGGGTTCGGTCAAGTCCTCGCAAGCCGAATCCGCCAAAGGCAATGCTTTGGCGGATTGGTGAGAACGATACCTGGCCAGACTTACCGCTGTTCCGTCTCGTCGATCCTTTCGGCGATTTGAACTGCGGCAGCGGGCTCATCGCTAGGGACGGTAACTTCCAAGACCGGCAGCGGCTTGGATGGCCAACTTTGGGCGACGAGTTCGACCGCCAAGTTGGCCGCGTCGCTGCTGGGGCCAACGATCGATGCGATCTTGCGCCCCGCATGCCGTGCGGACCATCGTTTGAGACTTGGCCCATGCTCGGCGGCAGCGTCACGCAGTTCGCAAACCCACCGGTCAAGCAATTCTTCTGGCGACGCTTGTCGCGCAGTGTCTCCATCACTCACCGACTCAGGCGTTTCCGATTCCCAAAGATCAAGTCGATCGACATGATTGTTGCGATCGACGATGCAATAGGGCTTGGAAACCAGAGGCAGGAAATTCCAGACTTGGATGTCGGCGGCGGCCAAGTCATAGGGCAGGTACGCATCCTCGATCGTCGCGATCATCGGTGAACAACCAACCGACATCTTCTGCCCACTGCGTTCTTGGACAACACTGCTGACGTCCTGCACGGTGACGTCCTGGATGATCAGCACGCTCTGTCCTAAGACACGAACGTCGATCCGTTCCTCCGCTGCGAGCGAAGCCAAATCGTTGCAGATCTCTTCGGCTACCGCCAGTGCTTCGAGGTCTGCCTCAGCCTTTTCCGCCGCGACGAATTCCTCTGCCTCAACCTCTTCTGCCACCGATACGTCCGCAACTTGTTGCAGTCGTGCAATTTCCTCGAGTGAACTTTGGGCGTAGGGCGTCACCATCGCAAATGGTTCGGTCATCTGTTGGACCGACACTCCCACACGCCGACAAATCGTCTCGGCCACGGCGAATAAAGCGGAGCTGACGGAGCTTGCATCGATCTCGGTCGCTTCGAACGCTTCATCCTCGTCTTGCTGCACGACTGCTACTTCTACGCAGTCACTATCGTCACCTGCCTGCATATCGAGACTGTTGTAGTAGTCTGCGAAATGATAGTTCCCGTAGAGATCTTCGTACGCATCTTCAAACAGTTCGTCGAATCCTTCCTCGACCTCGCTGACGTTGCCTTCGACGGTAGCAACCGCGGATTGATTTGCTTCTTGAAAGTTCCGTTCTTGCAAACGTTTTTCGTTATACGCTTCCCAGTCGCACCAAAGGTCAAAGCCATCGAGCGTCTCGACCTCCGAAAACTCATCGGGACTTGGGTGCCAGTACTCATCATTAGCATGTACATCGCCGACAAAGGTTGTCGTCGCACCTGCGATCAAACACGACAACAGAAAACGGCGGAATCGCTTCGCAAATAGAACCTTCATAATAAAATCCTCCTGAATAAATGCGATTTCTCGCACGGACATCCATGCCGCACTCCTTCCAGCGTGTGTCCGCTGGGGCCGCCCATGGGGTTTAGACGACCCTCTGGTGTAGGTTCGGCGGGATTTCCAGACACCAATGTAGGAATGATGGGATTGGCACCGACAAAGGGGCCAGCATTGGTCTCGGGAACGATAGACTTATCGACGGCTCTACCGGTTGCCGCTAGCAATGCGGCCAGGAAAACCTTAACGATTGCCCAAGAGTGTTCGGATTGCGAGGTTTGCGCCGGTCGCCACGTGGTTTCGGGATGTCTCACCCCCGATCATCGAGATCGGTAACGTGTCAACGCCCGGCTTCAAGACTCGCCGCAAAAGCGGCACTCAAACGCTCGAGTGCCTTGTCGGAATTCGTCGCGCTGATGACGGCATTGACCTGCAATTCACTGGTTCCAATCATCTCGATGTTGATTCCCAAATCGGCCAACTGCTTAAACAGAACCGTCGCCACATGGGTGTGACTTCGCAATCCAATTCCGCTGACGGTAATCTTGGCGATGTCGGAACCATCTTGAATATCTCGCATTCCATGCTTTTCCCGGATTGCGACCGCGACCTCCAAACTCTGCTTCAAATCCGACTCGTCCACCGTAAAACTGACGCTTGTCGAACCGTCTTCACCATCGTAGCCCTGCACGATCATGTCCACGAAGATCTTTGCTTGGCCGATGGTTTCGAACATATCTGCGGCAATGCCAGGTTCATCCGGAACACCATAGAGCGTCACGCGTGCTTGATGCTTGGTCAGGGAAATGCCGGTTAACGTCAATGCTTCCAGCGCATCATCTTGCAATCGGCTGACCAACGTATCCAAGTCGGCTGTTTCGCCTCGCTCAGCACGAATTTGGTCCCACGACTTCGCGTCAGCCGGTTTTTCATGCAATCGAAACACTTCGTGAACCGCCCGCAGCGCCGCACCGGCTTCGGCTCGTGGCACCAGCGTTGAAATCTTTATTTCGCTCGTCGTGATCATTTGAATGTTCACGTTCGCATCGGCCAAGGCTCGAAACATCGTCGAGGCAACGTTTGTCTGATCAGCCATGTTGACTCCGACCACGGAAACCTTCGAAACTTGGTCGTCAAACGTCACCGCGTCGGCACCGATCGCTGGCAACACTTTGTCGAGTGCCGCGAGAGTCAGTTTCAAGTCATCTTGGCGGACCGTGAAGGAAATATCCGCTCGCCCTTTGCGGCCCACATTCTGAACCACCATGTCGACGGCGATCTTCTTCTCCGCGATGGCGGAAAACACTTGCAAGCTTTTCCCTGGCACGTCGGGAACCCCCAATACCGTGACACGCGCTTCGTTCGGCGTCATCGCGGCTCCACATACCGGTGCGGTCTTTGATTCGGTTTCGGCGACGATCATCGTCCCTTCCGCATCCGAAAAACTGCTGCGAACATGAATCGGTACATTAAACTTCTTGGCAAATTCAATGCTGCGGTTGTGCATCACCCCGGCACCGAGGCTGGCCAATTCAAGCATCTCATCGTAGCTGATCACATCGACGCGGCGGGCTTCGGGCAACAACCTTGGGTCGGTCGTGTAGACGCCGTCAACATCCGTATAGATCTCACAAGCGGACGCACCGAGCACCGAGGCCAAGGCAACCGCAGTCGTATCACTCCCGCCGCGACCGAGCGTGGTGATGTTCAAATCATCGTCAATCCCTTGAAAACCGGCGGCGACGACAATGTTCCCATCATCAAGCAATCGTTCGATTCGCTCGGTTGAAATCGATTGAATCCGAGCTTTACTAAAACTGTCGTCCGTCTTCATCCCGATCTGTCCGCCCGTCAAACTGACCGCCTTGGACCCGAGGTCGTCAATCGCCATGGCAACTAAGGCCACCGAAACCTGTTCGCCGGTGCTAAGCAGCATGTCCATTTCCCGCGCGGGCGGGCTTTGCGAAACATCGCCAGCAAGCTTCAGTAGCAAATCCGTGTTCTTTCCCATTGCGCTGACAACCATCACGACGCGGTGACCCTGCTTTTGAGCGCGAATTGCCTTTCGTGCAGCAGCGCGGATTTTTTCAACATCGGCAACGCTGGTACCGCCAAACTTTTGAACAATCAGTGACATGGGAATAACGGGTAAGAGGGGAATGGAGGAAGTCGAGGAGACCTCCGTCGGTTTCAACCAAACTCAAAACGAGCTCGGCCGCGTGTTTCAGTGCACGGAATCTATCGTTTGATGAAGGCGTTCATCAAGTCCCAACCGTGATCGAATCGTTTTCCCGAGGCGTCGGCTGCCAATTCGTCGTAACTCGTTTGAGCGTCCGCAACGATTCCGGTCCCCGCCATCGCCAGCGGCACCATCCCGTGGGTGTGCTTCTTCGTGCTGCAAAACGTTGGATGGTCGGGAGTGACCAAGATTCGGTAATCGCCGCTCGCTTGCAGCGACTGGTGCAATGGCGCGACAATGTGCCGGTCGATTTGCTCCAGTGCTTCGATTTTTGCCGCATGCCGCCCTTCGTGTGACGCTTCGTCCGGAGCCTCGACATGAACGCACACCAAATCGTAGTGCTGCAACGCATCCAACGCCGCACGACCTTTGGCAGCATAGTCGGTGTCCAAGTACCCCGTGGCTCCGTCGACTTCGATGCGTGGCCAGCCAACGAGTGCCGCAATACCTCGCAGCAGATCGACAGCGGTAATCATCGCACCTTGGACGCCATGTCGCGACTCGAAACTCGGTAACGAAGGTGCACCGCCAATTCCCCACAACCAAATGTTCGTGACGGGGCGTTTCCCCGCGGCGATGCGTTTCTTGTTGACCGGATGATCGGCAAACAACTCGGCCGACGCATTCATCAATCGCACCAACGTGTCGCTGCCGGGTCCACGAGGAAAATCATCCGCGACGGGCAAATCGGTCAAATCGTGAGGCGCGGTGCTGCGTGTGTCGGTTGAGAACGGAGCCAACGTCGCCCGATCCCCTCGATAGAGCAGCAGATTGCGGTAGCTGACTCCCGGAATAAATTCCAATCGCGAATCGATCGGCGTCTCCGAAAGCAGTTGCGTTTGCACCGCTTCCAACAATTCCGTCGCCTCGGCGGTCGTGACGTGATCCGCCGTAAAATCGACCATCGTCTGATTCTCGATCGTGACCAAATTGCAGCGGATGGCCCAATCGTGTTCGTTCAGTGTGATCCCTTGCGCGGCGGCTTCGAGCGGCGCACGGCCCGTGAAATAGGTGTCGGGGTCATAGCCGAGCAGGCACAAATTCGCCACTTCGCTGCCAGCAGGCAGATGAACCGGGGTGTTGTTGGCCAACGCTAGCACCCCTTGGGCTGCCAACCGATCCATTGCAGGTAACTTGGCCGCTTGCAGCGGTGTCTGCCCACCGAGCGCCTCGATCGGTTCGTCGGCACATCCATCGGGAATGACGATGACATATTTCATGGCGTCTCCTACAACGTTAAAAACCGGCAGTTTCGTTTAGACTCGAGGCAAACGAAAGGGGAGGCAGGGGAACGATTTTTGACTTTTGGGAAACCGGTACCAATGGAAAGATCCAGGGACGCATTGTCGCAGTCGAGACAAAAGCAATGCTTCGATCCGTCCGCAGCTTGGAACAACCTGATCGACCGCTACAAATCCACAATCATTTGCGGGTATTTCGCATTCCCCAGCGGCCGAGCCTCGGCGCCGTGCCCTGCCTTAACGAATGTTTATGCGAGTCGTTCTCTCCACCGGAGTACGACACGCGTCTGATGCTGCGATCTCAGGCGTCATTTCATTTGCCGCCATTTGATCCGAGTCGCCATGACCCTCACAGCCGAATCTGCCAGTACCGGCCCGGTTCTAAAACCTCACCGCCGCATCCTTGAACTCGACGGATTGCGTGCGTTAGCTGCGATCAACTTGATGCTCTTTCATTTGACGCACGTCTATGCGGTCAAATTTGGCTACACCTCCCCCTTGGGTTGGGAATGGCCGTTCGGCAAGTATGGCGTCGAAATGTTCTTCATTCTCAGCGGTTTCGTGAACAGCATGTCGTTGATGCGTCGCGGCAAGCCCGTCGATTTTGTCGCAGCCCGGTTGATCCGAATCATCCCGATCTTCCTGCTCGTCATTGTCGCGAACCTTTGGATCACTCGGCAAATGCCACTGGTCAACAATCCCTACACCAGCGGTCCGATGTATGCCGGCCAATTCTTCGCCAACATGACGCTGATGCCTCGAGTGCTCGGGTTTGAATGCGTCGACCCCGTGATGTGGACACTGCAGGTTGAAATGATGTTCTACATCACCCTCGTCGTCCTGTTCCAAATCGGTGCCCTGCGACGTTACTTCATCGGATGGGGGACGCTTGCGACGCTCTCGTTGATCGCTTGCCCCATCCTCGACACACTCGCCACGACCCATGCCGATGAATCGTGGTATGCGTTCGCAAATGCCATTCGGCTGGTGATGCTGCTCGATTTCGTGCCACTGTTTGCGATCGGCTTCTTGATTTACATGATCAAAACGAAGACCGGCCACGTTTGGCAGAACCTGCTTGGAATCGTGTTTGCAGCATTTGTCTTCCACGCGATCGATCATGGGGAACACAATCCCGTCGTGACCGTGATGATCGTCAGCTTGGTGACCTTGTGCGCCTATGGCAAATTGCCGCTGCTGCGATTTCGACCGCTGATTTACGTCAGCACGATTTCGTACGCCCTGTATTTGTGTCACAACAACCTTGGCTGTGTGATCATTTACCGATTGAACCAATCGGGCATCGCGTCGAACCTCTGTTTCGCCATCGGCATTCTGTTTTCCGTCGCGATGGCCATCATCGTGACGCATCGAATCGAACAACCGCTGACGCAAATGTTGCGTTCGACATGGTCGCGTTGGCGAATTCGATCCGCCGAATCGACCGGGCTTGCACCGGTCGAGTCCTAGCGAGGCTCATACCGCTGGCTAGCTCAAGACGCCGAATTGGTGCCCCCGGCGTGGGCCATGTTCGGTAAGCGTCAGGATCTCGGGCCCTTCGTCGGTCATCATCACCGTGTGTTCAAACTGAGCCGATGGGCAACCATCTTTGGTACGAACGGTCCAACCATCCTTCTTGTCACAACGCGTGTATCGCGAGCCGGCATTGATCATCGGTTCGACCGTGAAGCACATGCCAGGATAAAGCCGATCGACTCTCGCTTGCCGGTTTGGAAAATGAGGGATGGACGGATCGAGATGAAATTGTTTGCCAAGCCCGTGGCCAACATATTCGCGAACCACCGAAAAACCGCGGCGATGTGCTTCTGGCACTATCGTTTCGCCAATCGTTGCCACGCGGCATCCCGGTTCGAGGGCCTCGATGGCAAGGTACAAACAATCGAATGCACACTGGGTCACCGACAACTTCTCTTCCGACACCTTGCCGATCAAGAACGTTTCGCTTTGGTCCCCGTGCCATCCATCCACGATGGTCGTGAGGTCCACATTGATAATGTCACCCACCTGCAACTCATAGTCGTCGGGAATCCCGTGACAAATCACTTCGTTCACGCTGGTGCAGCAGCTCTTGGGGTAGTTCTGGTACCCTAACGTCGCCGCTTTGTGACCATGATCCGCCGTCCAGCGGACCACCAGTTCATCTAAATGACTTGTTTTGACACCCGCAACAACATGGGGTCGAATGAAGTCCATCAATTGGGCGTTGACTCGCCCGGCACGTCGCATCGATTCCTGCTGTGCCTCCGTCAAGATAAGTTTTTTCTGCTTTTTCAGCATCAATTGTTCTCACAATTCGTTCCATACCGCGATCCACTGAAAGGAATCATAACAGAGTCGTAAGCGCTTCAAAAGCGTTTATTTTTGAAACCGGGATCGTTATTGAACGGCGAAACGAAAGTTCTTAGGGAACGGCCGGGGCGTCGGTCCGATCGGTATCGATCGTGCCGTCGGTGGCCGTCATCAATTTTCGATAGACGGCCGCCGTCTTCTCGGCCATCGCGACATCGGAAAAACACCTCGATTGACGCTGGTGCGCCGCTTCGCCCATCGTTTTCCAATCGTGCTGTCCCGTAACAAGCGATCGGATTTTGTCGGCCAAAGTGATCGGATCGCGTGGTTCGGCCAATAATCCTTCGACTCCATCGGTAATGGCTTCGGGCGTACCTTCGACGCGCGTGGCGATAACGGGGACGGCCGCGGCCATGGCTTCGAGTACCACCATCGGTAACCCTTCACCAAACAGACTGGGCAAGACCAACGCATCCATCTTCGCCAATTCGGCTGGCACATCCTGCGTGAATCCAACACGCTCGATCCGGCTTGCGACACCAAGGCGTTCAATCTGCTGCTCAATTTCCGACCGGTATTCGTCGGACTCAAACGGACCAATGATCCGCAGCACAACATCGTGGCCTTCGCTTTTCAACGTCGCCAATGACTGCAAGACCACTTCGAGTCCCTTGCGAGGACGCATCAGTGCAACCATGCCGATTACCCATCGCCCACCCGGCGTGGGCGTGTGATCGCGTTCCAAGCGAATCGTCGGTACGCCATTGTGGACCACCGTCACCTTTTCTTCGGCCGCTCCCTTGGCAATCGTTTCAAGCCTAAGGCTTTCCGAAACCGTGATCAGATGCGAACAACCGTGTAACGACAGATGTTCGACCAGGAAATTGACGCGGTTGCTCCATTTGTTCGCGGAATCGCGAGCGGCGGGGCTATGGACATGATAAACCCATGGAATCCCCGACAAACGAGACGCGACCGATGCGATCATCGCGGTCCGCGGTGTGTGTGCGTGAAGCAAATCGTAGTCGTAGGTTTTTACCAGTTCTTTGACCCGCAATGCAGCACGCAAATCAAAACGGCCACGCATCTCGGCACAGTGGCACCTTCCGCTGTTGCAGGGCTGCTGCCGAAGCGCGTCCGGAAACTTGCCCGGTTTGACGCAAACGAAGTCCGCCGTAACAGCAAACTGCGGTAAACAGCGGCCCAAATGGGACTGAACGCGTTCAGCACCCGCAAAGTGCTCTCCATTGACCACGTGCAAAACACGGACCGGCATCACCGCAGCCGATGCGTTCGAATCCGCGCCGCTGGCTGGAGACGGAATCGGGACCAAGACCGGCGCGGTCGGGTGATTCAGCGAGAAATCGTTAACACTTCCGAACATCAAACGTCCCTGGGACCTGGGGATTCCGCACGACGCGAGAAAACGATTCACCGCACCTACTGACAAACTTGCGTCGATTCCACCACTCAGGCTGGCAGGAACCACGACCGGATGTCCAACCCGTGCCTCTCGGATGGCAAAGGTTCCGGATGTGACGGTTATGCCACGGCGCCTAACTTGGGGAAAACGGCTCGTTCGACTAAATTGGCACCTCGAACCCAACAACACTTGTTTCCTCTTGCCAGTAAAGATTGCCTTGAACGCCAACCTTGTTTTATTGCCGGGCGACGGCATTGGTCCTGAAATCGTCACAGAAGCCAAGCGAGTGCTCGAAAAGATCGCCGCCTCGTTCGGTCACCAGTTCACCTTCTCGTCTCACCTGATTGGCGGAATTGCCATCGATTCGTGTGGCGACCCGCTGCCTCAAGCGACTGTCGATGCGTGCAAGGCGTCCGACGCTGTGCTGCTCGGTGCCGTTGGCGGCCCAAAATGGGACGATCCATCCGCCAAGACACGGCCGGAAGCGGGTCTGCTGCGAATCCGCAAAGAGCTCGGCTTGTTCGCCAACCTGCGACCGATCCGCTTGTTCGACGAACTTGTTGACGCTTCGCCGCTGAAACGCGAAATCATCGAAGGAACCGACATCTTGTTCTTTCGTGAATTGACCGGCGGCATCTACTTTGGCGAATCGGGCCGGAATGGATCGGGGGCGGAGGAGACCGCCTTCCAATCGATGGCATACAGTGTGGGCGAGGTCGAAAGGATCGTGCGATTGGCCGCCAAAGCGGCCCAGCAACGAGACAACCGGTTGACCAGTGTCGACAAAGCGAACGTTTTGGAACCCAGCCGACTCTGGCGACAAACGGCCGCCCGCGTGATGGCGGAAGAGTTTCCGGATGTGAAGTTTGATGTGGTCTTGGTCGATGCGATGGCGATGCACTTGATCAACCGTCCTCGCGATTTCGACGTCGTCGTCACCGGCAACTTGTTCGGCGATATTCTCACCGACGAAGCTTCCATGTTGCCGGGATCACTCGGGATGCTACCAAGTGCCTCGCTCGGTAACGGAGGCCCGGGACTGTACGAACCGATCCATGGTTCGGCGCCCGACATCGCTGGCAAAGGAATTGCAAACCCCTTGGCGACGATCCTGGCGGCGGCGATGCTGCTGCGTCATTCGTTGTCCTTAACGAAAGAAGCGGACGCGATCGAAGCAGCTGTCGGAAAGGTCCTTGCCGATGGGCTGCGAACAAGTGACTTAGCCCGAGGTGCCGCCGCAATTGGAACCAAAGCAATGACCGATGCGGTACTGAATCGTCTCGCGTAATCTGACTTCTGATATCCGACATCGGCCTCCCCTATGCCTTTCCCCCAACTCCTGCTGCTCGCCGACTCCCAGTGGTTGTCCACTCGGACCTACATGCTGCTTGCCGTCATCTTGGTGACGCTCAGCATTTCAACCGTCGTTGGCGAGGTGCTGGGGCGACGAGAAAAGATGGGGATCGAATCGGCATTGATTCGACGCTTCAACCACAAGGTTCGCGTCTGGTGGATGATGCTGGCGATCTTTGTGTTTGGCTTCGTACTGCACCGAGTCGGCGTGGTCGTGCTGTTCGGATTGGTTTCGTTTTGGGCCCTTCGTGAATTCATCACGATGACGCCGACGCGGCGCGGAGATCACCGGACGTTGTTTTGGGTGTTCTTTATTTTCACGCCGCTCCAGTACATTCTGATCGGCCTTGGCAGCCATCCGCCCGCGTGGCTTGGATTTGATCCCAATCGGGATTTTTATGATTTCTACAGCATCATGATTCCGGTCTACGCCAGTTTGTTCATTCCGGCCCGAGCCGCGATTGCAGGCGATTACAAGCGGTTCCTCGAACGCAGTGCCAAAATTCAATCCGGCCTGCTGATCTGTGTTTACTCGTTAAGTTACACACCCGCCCTGTTGGATTTAGACCTGGTAGAAACGGGGAACATCAAATGGGAAGGCAGCAAGGTCTCGCTGCTGGTGTTCTTTGTCCTGATCGCACAATTGGCCTCCGTGTTCGAACGAGCCTGGGGCAAGATTGCTGGCCGCACCGTGATCGCGGAAAAGATCAATGCCTCACGAACCTGGGAGGGATTTGTCGGGTCGATGGTCACCACCGGTTTGGTCGCTGCCGCTCTATCCTGGGCGACTCCCTTTCAACCTTGGGAAGCCTGGACGCTGGGTGCCGTCGTCACCGTGATGGCGTGTGCTGGGACCATGACGATGAGTGCCATCAAGCGTGACCGTGGTGTGACCGACACCGGCACACTGGTCCAAGGTCACGCGGGACTCCTCGACCAAATCGATACGATCTGTTTCGCGGCCCCAGTCTTCTATCACCTCACTCGTTTCTTTTGGTCGGTATGACTCTCTCGCTTTTTGACACCCACTCGCATCTGAATACGGGCGCCTTCGGCGACGAGATGGAGGACGTGATCGGAAGAGCCAAAACGGCGGGCGTGGTTGGCATCAACGTGATCGGCATCGATGCAGCAACGAGCCGTCGCGCCGTCGAATTGGCCGCCGAGTACCCCGGTTTCCTGTTTGCGACCGTCGGCATCCAGCCCAACTCGGCTGCGGAAGCAACACCCGAAGACTGGGACACGATTCTCGAACTGGCGAAATCGCCGGGTGTCTGTGCGATTGGTGAAACCGGCATCGATTGCTACTGGGACGACACGCCGATTGCAATGCAGCACGAATACTTCGACCGTCATTTGCAACTCTGTCGCGATACCTCGCTGCCGATGGTGATTCACATGCGTGAAAGCGGCGATTTGATCGTCGAACAACTGCGTCGCCAAAGCACCGTGCCGCCCGGCGTGATGCACTCGTTTACCGGCGATCTGCGACTTGCCGAGGAGTGTCTGGACCTAGGGCTGCACATCAGTTTCGCGGGCATGGTGACGTTCAAAAAAAGTGACGAACTGCGTCAAGTTGCGACAAAGGTGCCCATCGACCGCCTGCTCGTGGAAACCGATTCGCCCTACTTGAGTCCCGAACCGTTTCGGGGTAAACGGCCCAATGAACCGGCGCGAGTGGAACACACATTGCGTTGTCTGGCAAAGACGCGAGATGCCGCACCAGAGCAGCTCGCGATGCAAACAACCGAAAACGCCAGACGCTTGTTCAAATTGGCTCCGTGAAAAGAGGGGCGGCGAAGGACAGAAAGGATCAATACAAGATGAGACCTACCATCGAGGAAACTCCCTGATAGGATCGAATAGCGTGGAGGCCTCGGGGAAACGCAGTGCTAGCCCGAATTCTCCAGGAACTCACTATCGAGTTCCTTCAGGTCATCGCGGGGCAGGCGTGGAGGGTTATTCATGAATTCATGAAAACGCACCGTAAGCACATTCCCTCGTTTGGCTTACGGCAATGAGTCGAGAAACAGTCTGCGCACGTTGGAGTCGTAGGCTTTAGCCGATCCAGCAAGGGTCCAGCACGCAATCGGCTAAAGCCTACCACTCCAACGAATAATCCGGCTCTAGCCGGCATTTCTCAACCGATGCCGCCTCAAAAGAGCGTCTAACGTAGGGAATGGGTTCAACCAAGGATAACGACCACGTCGTGGTCACTGCTACCGGGCACTCCCTAAGTTGGGTCTTTTCTGACGGTACACCAACTTGCGCCGCCAATCATCCGGGCTAGACCACTGCCAACGCCAACCGTTTCCCGGAATCCGATGCCGTTCCGCGAGGAGTGTCAAAAACCGGCCCAATTTGGGGAAAAGGACCTACGATGAGAATTGACAAGCGCGGTGACACCAGTCATCCTAGATAGTCAGACTGGGGCAGTTAGGAACGATAGACACCTTCCCATCCCCTTCGACTCGTCATTCCTCGCCCACACTGAACGGGCGCAAGTGGAGAAAACGCCGTGAAAATGATCAAGTCAAACCTCCTTCGGGCACTCGCAGCGGCCTGCCTCGCATTCGGAATCAACAGCGGCAACGTAGATGCGGCGGTGGTGAAATTGACGGGCGGAGATGCTTCAGGTGGATGGGTCCTGGATTCTGGAAACGTGCTCTTGGCAGCGAACCTCGGCGCGGCAAGCGCCGTGACGACAGCGACCGTACAGGGCGTCTCGTTCACGCCTCTGCTGGGTCCGGCACCCTGGTCCGTTACAGCGGGCAGTATCACCTTAAGCGTCCAAACAAATAGCTCTGCGGTTGTTGGCCCAACACCTGCGCCAGGCATAAACTTTGGAGTCGCTAGCGGAGACAATACTGGCTTGGAAACGATCGGCAATACCTATTTTTCACATTTCGACACGCCAATAACACTTACGTTCTCCGGCCTAAACGCCTCCGCGAACTATCGCATCGATCACATTCTCTCCAACGGAACAGCGCCCTCAACACTCAACATGTATGCGGATCAGAACGGCGATGGGGTACGAACATTCTACGAAAACGTCGTCACCAGCCCCACTTTTCCGGTGAATCCCTCCGACTTTGGCGTGTACCTTTCGAGCGTTGACGCTACTTCAACCTTGGGTGGAGTTGTTTCGACCGAAGCGGGTAATTTCGGCACGGGCGGCTTTCTGAACGCCGTTGTAATCAGTGAGATTTCGGCTGTCCCAGAACCGACGTCGTTGGCTGCCCTCGCAGTTGGAACGGCCGCATTGGCCATTCGCCGGCGACGCAGGGCCCGCAAAGCCTAAAGCAAACCGCGCCAGCAGATATGCTGGCGCAAGTTCGCAAGGGGTATCGGCGGCCGCGCCAGCGAATGAAAATCGGTGACGGCGTGCGGACGGAAACTCCGGTGTGTCCCGCTTCTTGAGGACGACATCAACCCATTCCTCTTGTCCCGCCATCTATGTTCAACATTTTCCCAGCGAGGTGGTAGCCATTGCTGGACACCGCATGGCTAGTGTTTCGCTCCAGCGATTGGACCCACAACCTTGCGATCCATCGTATGGCTATCGCAAAAACGGAAGCCCTCACATAGACAGATGCCTTAACCACCTCGAAAGAGCATGCCGCCCCCCTTGGAGGTCGTACCGGTTCATAAGTAGGCGTTTGCACAATTCACCTTCCCTGTGGCGTGGCCTGATCGGAATCCTACCTGGAGCAAGTTGGGGGTGAATTTGCAAATGCTGCTTCGTCCGCGATCCTGCCTCCCTTCTCTTTGCAATTTCCTGAGAGAGAAGGGCTGGGCGTCGGAATGAATCGATGCTGTCGTGGGGAACATTACCGCGAAGCGGTTGGATTCCAGAGACCAGGGTCGACGCAGAGCGGCGCACCCTGGGGGCACGTGTCGACATCGTTGTCCTACGCCGCAGGCGTTGTACAAGGACGCCAGCGCCGATTGCCATCATTTTGCGGCGTCCATGCCGTTCTTTGTAAAACCTCTTCGAGGTATACCGCGTGACGTGGTCGGCGACCTAGGGTGCGCTCTGCGGCTTCGCCGCGGCGCGACCCTAGGCTTTGGAATACAACGCCGTTGGCGTAAGAGCTTTGAGTGCTCCGTTTACCCAGGCTGCGCTATCGCGACCTTGAGCTGCGGAGCTTAACGGCTTCGCCGTAGTGAAGCTCGTGGTTTTGGACCATTTTCGGCGTTCCGACGTGTGTGTAAATCCAATGATGCGCTCCCGCTGCCACGCCACCGCGAGAAGCGTTTCGGAATGAATCGCTGTTGTCTTAGGGAACAATACCGCGAAGCGGTTGGATTCCAGAGACCAGGGTCGACGCGCAGCGGCGCACCCTGGGGGCACGTGTCGACATCGTTATCCTACGCCGCAGGCGTTGTACAAGGACGCCAGCGCCGATTGGCATCATTTTGCGGCGTCCATGCCGTTCTTTGTAAAACCTCTTCGAGGTATGCCACGCGACGTGGTCGGCGACCTAGGTGCGCTCTGCGGCTTCGCCGCGGCGCGACCCTAGGCTTTGGAATACAACGCCGTTGGCGTAAGAGCTTTGAGTGCTCCGTTTACCCAGGCTGCGCTATCGCGACCCTGGGCTGCCGAGTTTAACGGCTTCGCCGTAGTGAAGCTCGTGGTTTTGGACCATTTTCGGCGTGCCGACGTGTGGGTAAAGGTAAGCCCCCGATTCTCTCCCCGCGAGCGTTCGGGGCAAGGGGAACCAGACTCCATGAACGCGACTCGTGTCGATACCCATGTCCTCTGGCTGGGTAACACCAAACTGCAAGGCCCCCTTTAAAACAGGGAAAGATTTCCATCCTGAGACCGCCGCAAGCTTTCGGCCTTTCCGCTTCGTCTCGTATGCCAGCATTGAACGGGTTTGAAGAGCCCTTGTTTCCGTTCCCGCTGCCAACCGCTGCCATCAAATGCTTTCCGCGCAAACAAAAAAGGCGATGCTGTATCCAGCACCACCTTCGTTTTTGAAATCGTCCCTTTTGCGAGTCGACCGTTAATAGTCGTCGTCGTTCAACACGAACTCTTGCCACGGCACATCACTGCTTTTTCCACGAGGGGTCAGCAACGCTTGGTAGACACGATAATCAATTTGCTCACCAATGTACCGAGTTCCACCGTCAGCCATCGATGCATTCACGCCGTCAACGTGCGCCGAGGAGGGGCGAGCGAGGTCTTGCGGATACGCCGCCCGACCGCCAATGTCCATCCCGCCCGATCGCAAGGTATCGTGCATGGTCAGATTAAAAATATCGAGACCTGGGTTGGTCCCGCCGCCATTGATACGATGCACAGAAAAAACCTCCGCTGGGGTCCCATTTGACCAAGGCAAAGAAGCGGAAGCATCGGGATCTTCGTAGTGCCACATCATCCCTTGCGTCGCGCGAGCGTTGGAGAAAGCAGCGGGTACAAGCGGGCTGGCAACGAGATCGGACGCATTGATGAACCCAGCTCGATGCCACGGCAACGCTTGAACACTCTCCGAAAACAAAACCGTATTTCCCTGTCCGTCTTTGAAGTCATCCAATCGAACCCTAGGCCCTGCGGGCAACACTGCCTTGGCGTTGAACGCCCCATTTGCGCGGTCCTGGGAATCATCAAAGCTAATCAGTCCAGAAGTAGGAAATGGAGGTGGTGCAATGTAGAGTCCATTGTTCGCGATGTAGCTGTTGCTGCCCCATTCGGAACTGTCGTTGGGATTGCTGGGACATTGGAAAATCGCCAAGTTAGGCGCCGCCATCTCATGAAATCCGTCGCCCGCATCTCGACCACTCGTCCCCTGGCGATCACCGCCAGCACCGTCAACGACCGGGTAGCGATCCTCACTCCAGTGCTCATAAGTCGGTTGCGCGTCAAGCCAAGGCAACAGGGCGACGGCCCAAGTGCCGATCTTGCGATGGGATGGCGGAGGCGTTGCCGACGAGTCGGTTTCCGTCGGATCGATTCCGGTCGTGAAGGTCCCGAAATCCATCAGGTAACCCGGCAACTCGCCTTTGGTGTTTTCATATTGGATCGCGGCCAAGCCGTAATTCTTCATGTTGGCAAGGCACTGCTGCATACGAGCTCGTTCTCGAGCCGCGTTGACGGCAGGAAGCAATAGCCCCATCAAGATGCCGATGATCGTGATCACCACCAGCAATTCGACAAGGGTGAAACCAGTTTGTTGTCGCTTCATTTCGCGCTCCGTAAAGAAAAGATTTTTTGAGAGGGGAGTGTAGAGATTTTTGTGCAGCATCCTGCTAAGGTTCTTCACACCTCGATTATCGCCACTTCTGCGGTGTAGTGCAAACCCGTTGAACGGAAAAGAAGTGCATTGCACCTCGTTTCCAGACCATAAAGAACGTTTTTTCCGGCGCCCCGTGTGTCGTCTGGTTTTTGGGAAAACGGCGACTAGTCTGGTGTTTCCCTTCGCGTTTGACGCCCAACGCTCGATTTTGATCCGCACCAAGTTGCTCTGCGGCGAAAAAACAGCGATTTTTGATAGCTTCCGCTAGCCACTTAGCTCGTATTTCCATTGATTTACCTCGATTACAACCGCACCACGCCGCTGGCCCCTTCGGTCCTCGAATCGATGCAGCCCTATTGGATGACCCACTTCCTGCTGCCGGACCAAGAACATGCCCATGCCCAAGCGGTCGGCGAGGCACTCGAGCAGGCTCGTGAATCGGTCGCTGGCTTAGTGGGCTGCGAATCGTTCGAAATCGTGTTCACCAGTGGGGGGACCGAAGCAAACAATCTGGCGATCCTCGGCCTGCTGACATCGCCTGCGCACCGCAACGAGTCCCCCGGCCATGTGCTGGTCAGCCAACTTGAGCATGATTCGGTGACCGCCGCCGCCCGTAGCCTCGAAGCCGCTGGGATCGAGGTCGAAATGATCCCTTGTGAGCCCGAGGGGGTCATCGACCCCGATCGGGTCAAGTCCATGCTGCGAGACGACACGCGCCTGGTCTGCCTGCAATTGGCCAACCCCGTACTCGGCACGATCCAACCGGTGCGTGAAGTTGCCGATCTCTGCCACAACCAGGGGGTTCGTCTCCATTGTGATGCGACCCAAGTCTTCGGCAAGCTGTCGGTCGACACCACCCGGCTGAGGGCCGATACGATCGCGATCAGCGGCCACAAGTTCTACGGTCCCAAAGGCATTGGGGCGATCTATGTTCGCCGCGGATTGCACCTGTCACCGATTGCCTATGGCGAGCCGCGAGAAATGGGCTTGCGACCCGGTGCCGAGAATGTCCCCGCGTGCATCGGCATGGGCGCCGCCGCGAACCTCGCCAGCCGATGTGCAGGCGAGGTATCCGACAACTTTTCAGAGCTCTCAGCGAGGCTCCTTAAAGGCCTTCAAAGCTCCCTTAGCAACGAACCCATTTTACTTGCCGAAGACGCACCCCGGATCCCCAACACCCTGGCGATCGAGATGCCACGCGAGGTATCACGGATCCGCAGAGCCGCGCGGCAGCTTGTCTTCGCCACCGCCCAGTCGACCGAACCGCCCGACGAGATCACTCGAGCTCTGAAGGCGATCGGCCGGACCGATGCCCAAATCGGTCGGACCCTGCGGATCTCTCTCGGCTGGACCACCAGTCGCGACCAGGTCGACCGCGCCGTCGGAATGCTCGCCGAAGCATGCGGGTAAGATTGGGCAGATGTCAGATGTCAGATGTCAGATGTCAGATGTCAGATGTCAGATGTCAGATGTCAGATGCCGGATGCCGAAACTCAGCGCCCCCCCTCTTGGCGAACCCCTTAGCGGCCATGCAGTTCTCCCCGAGCCCTTGACTCGGCTTGGAGATCGCCGCACTTGCGACCCGAGTTGCCCACCCCCTCTAGCGGTATTTTCTCGGGATCCTCTGAACCCGCCGCACAAACCTGGCCAACCCAGCATCCCTCGCCTCCACCAGCCTTGACTCGAAAGAATTGCTTTCAAAAAAACAAGAAACAACTCTGGACCGAAAAAACGCGGCAAAACACAACGCATACTTCGCGCAAGGCGAAGAAAACCGAACACACGAAAAACATGGACACTTAGTTAATGCACACACCGCCGCTGCTTAATTTCCAGGCACATCGGCGATGCACAAATGCGAGCGGCGATGCCTAAGCCTTGCGCACGCAGCTAGCAATTGCCGTAAGTTGTTTTGAAAGCATAGCTTCCGAATCTTCGTTTGACGGGTCGAGAGGATGGGGCCAAACACCCCGCACCAGCGTGCCACCGACCCGCACCAATGTGCATGGAAACAGCACGCAAGACCATGGAAGTTAAAAGGAAGCTCACGAAAATGAACCCTATCGAAAACAGCGAAGCCCTTCGTTACGCTAGCGACCCGGCCCCAGACCAACACGATGCAGTAGCCCCCCGTTTGGGAATTGCCCCCGAGTCTGTTGATGAAATCCCGACGGAACGTCGCGGCCAGGAAGTCCTGCGATTAGCGGAAGAAGCGTTTGCAAAGACAGGCAACTGGGTGGTCTTCTACCGCGAGATGCTGGGTGTTGACGGCGTCGTCCGCCGACTGTTCCCCGATGCCGATTCGCTAAGAAGATTCGAGATGTCCAAAGAGTTTCTGACACTGCAAGAAATGGTCGCGGCGATGCGAGGCCAAGACCCGTCCAAGGGAGACTCTGCGGAGCCCGAACGCATGATCACCATCCGCTTGCCGATGAGTTTGCACGACGTCTTGAAGGCCGAAAGCGACGAGATGAACTTGAGCATTAACAAGCTGTGCATCAGCAAGCTGCTGCTGCCCATCGCCGGTCGGTTCGTACCTCTACAGCAGGGCCGTCGGCGAGGACGCCGACCTGGCCCGCAAGGCCCACGCAAACCGTTGCGAGAGACAGAAAACACCGCTGAATTGGCACCTCATCAAGGGAGCTCATTCACCCCTTGATGGCGTCCAGTCCACTCGCCTTTTGGCCGCTTGATTCTCAGCTCGCCAGCACCTGCCCTGGCGAGGGTTCGTGCTGTTTTTCAGCGGGAGCTTAAAACGGATGATTCGTTGGAGTGGTAGGCTTTAGCCGATTGCGTGCTGAATCGGCTAAAGCCTACGACTCCAACGTGCGCAGTCTGCCTCTTACCCAATCGGTGCAAGCTGATTGCATACAAACGACGGCGCGATCCAGCTCTCCCACGATGTCATGCATCCAGGGGTAATTGATCTACTCCGCCGTGCCACCGACATAGCTGCAGGCAAAGTCGGTCGCATCAACTGTCAAAAGCACCCAAAGTAACGCCCAGAAAGACGATTACCCAGATACTAGCGGGTTGGAGGGGTGAGGGGCATTCCGCACACCAATTGGGTGCCAAGAAACCCTCTACCAAGGGACAGTCAAACCACCCCTCCCGCTTGGAGGTCGTGCAGTTTTTAAGTTGTGACTGCTGAAGTGTTTAGGTATCCAACCACCCCTGCCCGCGCAGCGGGAGGGGTCGAGCGCAGCGAGGGGGAGGGCCCAGAACGCGCGGCAAACTTTTCGATACGCCTGAACACCGCTTGGTCAGGCCACGCCCCGTGCAGGGTGAAGCCCGTAAGCGCTTATTGTTCAAGCACTGAATAGCTGCACGACGTCATTCGGGGGGGAATGAGCGGGTCCCGCAGGCGCACGTGGCCAATAAGCAGCGAGAAACCGGCGCGGCCTCCGCGAATCGCGGAGGGATGGCGCAGTGGGGCTCAACGCACTCTTAAGCTTGAAAACCCGTTTCGATTTGGGCGTTCTTGATCACGATCGAGATACCATCGCGAACTTGCAGCGGCCCATCCTCGCCGTGATGGTCGTGGCCCGCTACGTTGGTAATTCGCACGTTCTCGCCAATCCGACAATTCTTGTCCAGGATCGCGCCAGCGATGTGGCTATTGCTGCCAATTCCGACCGGCAACAGCCCGCTCGCCTTGGCGTCATCCTCAGATTCGATTTCATCCGCCCCCATCACGACGCTGTCTTTAATGGTGACGTTGTCCCCAATCACCGTTCGTAATCCAATTACACTGTTTTCGATCGTGACATTGTCCCCAATCCGGCATCCGTCAGCGATCAAGCTGGAAATGATCTTGGAATCACCCATGATCGTCGGGGGCAGGTACCGCGGTCGACTGTAGATCGGTGCGTTGGGATTGCGAATATCGAAGGGCGGTGCCTTGCCTGCCAAGCTTAGGTTTGATTCGTAAAATGCTCGAATCGTTCCAATATCTTCCCAATAGCCATCGAACAGATGGAGTTGGACTTTGTGAGACTTGATCGCTTCGGGGAAAATCCCTTTGCCAAAGTCTTCGTGGTCGGTGCTATTGAGCAAATCGACCATGACCGATTTGTTGAAGATGTAGAGCCCCATGCTGGCCAATAAGTCGCGACCCTTGCTGGGGATACCATGACCGTCAATCCAGGCCGGGTTCATTCGAACCGTGGCAAGCTGCTCTTCGGTTTGCGGTTTTTCAACGAAACCACGGACACGACCTTCGTCATCAACTTGCATGATTCCAAGTGAAGAAGCATCCTCCCGCGAAACGGGGATGCCGGCAATCGTTGCATCGGCTCCCGAATCGATGTGGGTTTGCATCATTTCGCGAAAGTCCATTCGGTACAACTGGTCACCCGACAGGATCAACACGTGCTCGATCCAACTCTCTTCAAGGTGGACCAAGTTTTTGCGAACCGCATCGGCGGTGCCTTGGTACCAATCGGTTCCTTCGTCAACCGTTTGCTGAGCCGCGAGCAATTCGACAAATCCGCCGCTGAAGTGGTCAAAGTGATAGGTTTGCCGAAGGTGACGATGCAGACTTTCGGACAAAAACTGCGTCAACACATAAACGCGATTCAGATTGCTATTGATGCAATTGCTGATCGGGATGTCGATCAACCGGTACTTGGCCGCCAACGGCACAGCCGGTTTGGCACGAATTTTCGTCAGCGGGAACAGTCTCGTCCCGCGGCCACCACCAAGAATAAGGGCGATTGTGTTGTTCAGGTTCATGATGCAGCTCGGGAAAAGAGGGATCAGGAGTTTGAGAATCGGATCTTTGTTTGTAACGTGCGGAATTGCAGACCGAAAGAGTGTGCGACAATTGATTACCAGTACTTCTCGAAACGAATGGATCCGGGGCCTTCATAACCGTGATCGTCTCGAAATCCAGCATCTTTTAACAGCGGCAACATGCCGGGGGTCGTGGGCGGATCGGCGCCTGGGGGCACATAACCGATCATGGCTGGGTTTCCACAGAGGTACACGTGGGTCTGTGCCGGGTCGAGCGGATCCTCGGCTGCTTTGGCCAATTCACCGGACAGGAACAACGCCTGCAAATGCTGTTTGCCAACGAACCCTGGATGCTCTGGATCGATGTTTTCGGGGTCGCGTGTCGTGAATTGCAAGTAGCGGTACTGTGAAAACGCTTCCATTAGCTGCTGGTGTTCTTTCGAATAAGCCAGGTCGATGCGATTGCGCACGCACGTTGCATTGACGATACGGCCTCGATGGTTTCGGGCAAGCAATTCAGCGGCCATGGCATTGTGAGGCGCTTCACCCGTTCCGGTGCTCAGCATCAAGATCGTATCGTCTGGCTCGACCTTTCCAATCGTATAGTGGCCCACGATCTTCTTTCCCACCAAAACGCGATCCCCCACGGAACAGCCAAACAGTCGTGGCGTGACCACTGGCGGCGGTTCGCCAGGCAAGCCCGATTGGCGAACCAACGTCACATAAAACTCGAGGTAATCGACCGAGTTGACGGGTGCCACTTTGCCATCCGAATCGACGACGGGACACGAGATCGAATAGGCCCTTTGAATGCATTTTGCCCAGTCTTTTTCCGTCAATTCCTCCTTTTGCGTCCCAGGAACCCGTTGTTCCCAATTTCCTATCCCGAGGCTAACGAATTGCCCCGGCTCGAACGGCGGAAATGGCTTGTCAGGGCGAATTCGGAAGCGAGCCAAGTCGCGATGTGTATCTACTCGGTCAACAATGGTGGCGTTGTAGTATTTTTCCTTCAACTCGTGGATTTGTGCGGCACTCAACGGTATCGTGTCAACTATCTCACTCAAAACAGACTCCCACCGGGAACAGAAAAGAATTTCGGGATCGACTTGTATCGGTCACGCAAATCGATGCGGTGTTCAATATAATGGTTCTCGAGGCCAGGCGTGTTGGCGACAATGCGTGGAAACCGCCCTCAGAGCATTTTTTATTTGCCCGAAGCCTTCTCGGTCGGTCGCGACAGAGGACTTCCCTCCTTTTTTCCCACCATCTGACATGACACCTTTCAAATTTTTGCCGTCCAATCCATCCCGATGCCACCCTGTTCGGTTGCCTGCGATGGGAACGAGACGACCGGTCGCGATCAGCGCTGCCACTTGGCTGCTCGTCGTGATCGCATGCCTTTCGACATCCGACGATGCAATCGCCGAAACATGGACTGGACTGAACGGCAATCACCAAGTCGATGGCGAGTTGATGGGGATTTGGGAGGACCACGCAATTTTGAAACTGGCCGATGGCCGACGAGTTTCCGTTGAACTAATCAATCTTCGCGCCGAAAGTCGCATTCAAGCCCAAAAGTTGGCGGCGAAAAAGGAATCCCAGCGTTCCGAGTTGATTCAAGAATTGGCAACACAAGTTGCAGTGGATAACGCGCGAGCCCCCGAACCGCTGCCGACCCCCGATCCGGCTCCAGCCTACCAACCGCTCGGGAAAGACAGCGATCCCATCGAGGCGATGAAACACATCGAGCAACAGGACACGAACGGTCACGGGTTGTTGGCCGCGTACGATTCGCTTCCACAGAAGTACCGCGACGACATTGATACCTTGGCAAAGCTCGTCGCTCAGAAGGTGCAACCCGCTGGCTTGGTGTCTGCCCTTCAGCCGATTAGCAAACTGGGGGAAGTCGTCACCACACGACAGAACTGGGTGTTCAGTCACCCGCGGATGGAAGAACTCAACGAGGAGACGAGGTCAAAGGTTCGCGAATTGACTCTTGCGGTTTCCGGTCTATTGCAAACAACTTTAGCAGAAGATTTTTTGGCAACGAACGCTCTCGCTTCACAGCCGTTTCGAGATTGGTTGGCTCAGCGAGACAACGCGATCGCACCGCACTTACATGTTATCAAATCGGTGACACAAACAGGGGCATCGTCGTTCGAAGAGACAACGGAAAAACCAACCTCCACGAACCGTGGCGGCGGCGGATATGGTTCGGATTATGGTTCGGATTATGGAGCAGACTATGGATCCAGTTACGAGGATGATTATGGTGGGTCGGATGACTACGGATCCGATTACGGATCGGACTATGGGTCCGATTACGGCGGGTCACAAAGCGGATCGGGTGGTGCGCCGAAGGAAGAAAAAGTCGTCGAAAAGACCGAGCTGAATGTCAAACAGACGCGGAATGACCAGTCGGTCGTTTTCACCTTGAAGAAGGTTGACGGGTACTGGGTCCCAGCGATCTTGGTCGACAAATGGGACGAACGAATCGAAACAGCGAAGAAACAAATCGAAGAGTCGGAAGTGCAGAACTTGACTTCCAATCCGTTGGTTTCGGCCTTCATGATGATGCTACAGCCGAAAATCGATGCACTGGCCGCGGCCGAGTCGAAGCAGGCTTTCCATACCGCGATGGAAACGGAGGTGTTCTCACAGGTTCCCGCGATGATGACCGCCATTGCTCCCGCCCTTCAAGCGGCAAGCGGTGTCGCCACATCAATGGGGGCCACGCCCCCACAACAGCCTGGTCGAGGCCAAGGCTATGGCAGCGGCTATGATCAAAGTGGCGGTGGCTATGACCAAAGTGGCGGAGACTATGATCAGAGTGGCGGAGACTATGACCAAAGTGGCGGTGGCTACTAGCGCTTTATCCACGCCAAGATTTGGGGTTGGGTCGTAGCGGCAGTCGTCAACACTTTCGCTGATTCCGGGGACGGCCGATACCGTTGGCGCGTTCCGTTACCCCAAAAGCAAGACGGGATGATGCACGAGGCGAACGGCGCCGGCATCACTCGATGCCAGGCGTTGGAGTGCAGGCTTCGGATCGCCTCGCGTTACATTTGGCAACCACCGCCGCAACATCGCGGCATGCCGCAGGCTTCACCGCTGCCGCTAATCGGCAGCGACGAACTCCGCTTGATTGACGGCGCGGCGGTCACACTTAATTGTCGCTCCATCTTCGTGTTTCCACACTGTGGGCATTCGGCAAGCTCGTCTTGCGAACGGACCAGAAGCTCAATCACTTTGTCACAAGATTTGCATTCGTATTCGTAAAGCGGCATGAATCAACCTCTCTCCGTTGGCAGGCGAAAAGTAAAAAGGGATCGGGGAATCAATTCGATCACTGGAAACTGTTTTCATACCATGATCTTGAAGCTCACACACTGGGGGATGACCGAATGCTACGCCTGACTCGCCAACAGGTCCGTCAAATCGATCAAACCGCCATCGAGCATTATGGCATGTCGGGATTGGTGCTCATGGAAAACGCTGGCCGTGGTGCTGCCGAGGCCATCCATCGGATTGCACCAAGTGGCGATCTGGTGGTTTTGTGTGGCAAAGGGAATAACGCTGGCGACGGCTACGTGATCGCAAGGCACTTGGACTTGATGAACCGAACAGTCAAAGTTGTTTCGGTCGTGCCACTCGGTTCGCTGACCGGTGACGCGGCTGCGAACGCGAACATCGCGGTTCGAGCGGGATTGGACATCGAAGTGGTCGAAGATCCCGCGGAGCTCGAAGCAACCCTTGGCTCGGCGGCGATCCTTGTCGATTGCTTGCTGGGGACCGGTGCGACGGGAGATCCACAAGGCGTCTATGCCGATGCGGTCCGCACCGCGAACGCCGCTGACGCCATTCGGATTGCAATCGACATTCCAACCGGGCTTGATGTCGACACGGGCGTCCCTGGCGAACCGACTTTCCAAGCGGATGCAACGTTGACGTTTGTTGCCGAAAAAACCGGCTTTGCAACGAAGGAAGCTCGCGAGTTCCTCGGAATCGTCGAAGTGATCTCGATCGGCATTCCAAAGAAGATGCTGCCCGTCTAGCACCGGAGGGAGGGAAAAAAGGCTCATCCGGCGGAAGCGTGCGCAGGAGGTTTTCGAGGCATCTCTCCGGTGTCCAATCATTGCTGGCAGGAGCTATTTTCACTTGTCATCGTGCAGTTGCCGGGAGAAACGGAGTCGAGCTCTGCAGAGGTGCAACTTGACAAGGGATATCCCGGTCGACGGTGCCCCAAGGGTGCTACTGGTTCCCTGCGGACGACCGTCCGTCGGGCACTCTTTTCTAAGAGATCATTGGACACCGGAGCCATACCTCCAAAAAACCTCGAGTCTGGGTTCCGCGCGCTTCCGTCGGATGAGGAGGAAAAGAAGGGCTCACCCAACCCATCGCGCCCACCCGATGCGTCGGGCACGTGGCAGATCAGGTCTCAGGTCGACACTGTCACCAAGCGTCAAAAAGAGAGCGGCGAGATTCCATGGAACGGCCCCACTCAAATCACCCTAACGAGGGTAGTATTCGATACAGTCGTTCCAATCGTTTCGATTTTTGATCCCTTTTCCAACGGTCCCGCATTCACTTTGTAAGCTAACCTTGCTTGACGGCCATCCCCGCCTCGGATTCCCCTCCTAAATCAAGCACGGCTCGCGAACATGATTCACGTCGAAGGTCTACGTAAAATCTACAACCGGCACTTGGCGGTTGACGACATCTCGTTCGACCTTGAACCGGGGCAAATCTGTGGACTGGTCGGTCCCAATGGCGCTGGCAAGACGACGGTGATGCGTTGCTTGGCAGGGCTGATTCCTGCGTCGGATGGTTCGATGTCGGTCGGAGGATTCGACAGTCGCACGAATCTGATCGAGCTCAAACGCCAACTTGCCTACGTACCGGATGACCCACCGCTGTTCGACGATTTGTCTGTGGCCCAACACCTGGAATTGATGGGACGCCTTTACAAAGTCAGCCAATTCAACCGCAAAGCAAATCGGCTCTTGGAGACATTCGATCTGGTCGACAAGCTGGACGCCGGTGCGACAACGCTGTCGCGTGGGATGCGTCAAAAACTTGCCGTTTGTTGTGCTTATCTTTTTGATCCCAAGGTTTTGTTGCTCGACGAACCGATGACCGGACTTGACCCACCAGGAATCCGCGAATTGCTTCAATCGGTTCGCGATCGAGCGGAAGCGGGTGCCACCGTGATGATTAGCAGCCATTTGTTGCCGATGATCGAGGGCGTCTGTACGCATTACCTGGTGATGAAGCGGGGCCAACTTCGGTTCTTTGGTTCCGTCAACCAACTACGTTCACACTACGCATCGACTTGTACGTTGGAAGATGCCTACTTCGCGGCAATCGACGAGAACTTATCGTCGAACGCATCGCCATCGCCGACGGACCAAGTGTTGGAGATGGAAGTCGTCGCATGAATACCCCTGAAAGCGATCGGGACATCGGTTCAACGTGGGATACCGCCGCGACGCACAGCCAATTGGTATGGCTGACTCGCAAGCGAGCTCAATTTCGTTTTCGCCGCTGGCTCGATCGCATCCGATCGCCACGACGAATCATCGCGACCTTTTTAGCGATCTTGTTCTGGTTCCTGTATGTAATGTTCTTCGTCCTCGTTCTGTCCAAACGCGACCCCGCTGACCTGGATCGACTCCGCCTGTGGCTCTCGGGCGGCATGGTGTTGTACGCGATCTATCACGCGGTCCGATGCCTCTGGTCGGAATCGGTTGCGGACCTCGAACTGACACCGGCCGAGCAACTATGGCTCGGAGGATCCCCGCTGCATCGATCGACCCTTTCGACCTATCGCATCGGCAATTTGTTCACGGCGACGGCATCCAAGACCGTCCTGTTGACCATCGTGCTTTCAGGCGATGTCGTGCACATCGAACGCTTGGCACTTGGGGTGTTTTGTTCGCTACTGCTGCTCGATATCGTCCGCCAGATCGTGCAACGTTTTGTGTCTGGACTCGATTTGCGACAACAGAGAATCGCTCGTGTGACCAGTGTATTGGTGTTGATAGCGATCGGGCTCCAAGTGGTCACTCGCGTGCTCGCCGCAACGCCGCTCGACGCCCCGATTTGGCGTTACATTCTCAACGGAACCCATGCGATCGGAGCGACTGCGGAGTGCTTGGCGATCCAAGGTTTTGCGATCCCGTGGATTCCCGCATCGTTTGTCGCGACATCCAATGCCTCTTCCTTGATGGCGCTTCCGTGGCTCACGCTGACCGCGCTCGTGATTCCCCTATCGATTGTCGCGTTGGTCGCGGTCGATCGCTGGGCAATCCACCAACAGGACCAACAAGAACAGCGACTCCTTCGCTCCCTCCATCACGATTCAAGTGGCGACAGAAATGCTGGAAAGGCGAGAATACATTCGGCAGGGCTGACCCTGACCTTCACGCAGGGCGCCCTTTCACGATGGTGCTCCGACGCGTGGCCCATGATGGTCCGTCAAGCGACAAGCATTCGCCGCTATCGTGGAACCATTCTGTTTAGTTTCATCGTGCCTGCGATGTTGTGCTGGCTGCCGCTTCTCAGAGGAAGCACGAACAACGAGTGGTTTTATACGGTCGGCGGATTGGCATTCTACACAATGCTGCTGGCGCCTCCGGCGCTTAGACTAGATTTTCGCCGCGACTTGCTCAGGATGCAACTGCTCAAATCGCTTCCCGTCAAACCGTTCTCGATGGTGGTTGGACAATTGGCGTTGCCGATTTGCATCACGTGGGCATTTCAGTTTGTCACGCTGTTGGTGGCCACTGCCGTGCTACGACCTGGGGTGGAACAGTGGTTGCTTTGGACGCTGATGCTCGCCGCCTTGGCGGTCTTTACCTTTGCAGCCGAAAACGCACTCTTTCTGGCCTACCCGCACCATCCTCATCAACAAGGGTTGGCGATGATGCTGAGGGCCAAGTTGACATTCTTAGGCAAAGGCAGCGTGATCGCTGGCTCCATCGCCCTGTTGTTTGCCTGGGCGGTCTTGTGCGGCAAACTGCTTCCGCCCGATATTCAACGGTACGCTTTCGTCGGCGGAGCGATCCTGGCAACATGGATGGTGGCGGCCGTCGCGGTGATGGCGACGACTTGGTGTTGGCGACGTTTTGATTTGTCGTTTGACTTGCCACCCCAGTAGTCGATCTGATGAAGGCGTGACGATCGGAACGCACCACGATGAGCATCAGATCCGCTAGAATGCGACGGACGCCTCCCGTTGAGGACCTTCCGAGCTACCGTTGAGACATCAAAGATGATTGCTGCGTTGGATTCGCTTGCTCTCCTTCTGTCGCAAAACGATCCGTCGCGCGCGATCGCGATGCACGGGATCGACATCGCGATCATCGTCGCCTATTGCGGCTTGATTCTGGTCGCGGGGTGGTACTTGTCCAAACGTGCTTCGCAGGACATTGATTCGTATTTTCTGGCTGACAAGAGCCTCCCTTGGTGGGTGATTGGGACGTCACACGGTGCCAGCGGATTCGACATTGCAGGAACGATGTGGTTTGTCGCCGCCTTCTTTACCTATGGGGTCAAAAGTGCGTTCATTCCATGGATTTGGCCCTTGTTCGACCGCGTTTTCCGGCAAGTCTATCTGGGGCCATGGATCCGCAAGTCGAACGTACTGACCGGCGCCGAATGGATGAAAACACGATTCGGCAGCGGCCGCGCCGGAACGCTCTCGCACATGAGTGTGGTGGTCTATGCGATCGTCGTCTCCGTCGGCTTTCTGTGTTTGGCGTATGAAGGGATTGGACGCTTCGCCGTCGTGTTCTTTCCTTGGGACCTTTCGATCGGCCCAATCTCGAGCGCAGACTCTTACGCGATCGCGATTCTGCTTTTCACCTTGGCCTACCTGCTGCTCGGAGGTTGGTACAGTGTCGTGCTGACCGACTTGATTCAATTCGTCATCTTGACGTTGACTTCCGTGTTCATTGCCTACATCGCAATGACGAATGTTTCACGCGAAGCGTTACAAGCAGCCACGCCTGAGGGATGGGACAGCTTGCAACTCGGATGGCAAATGAATCTCGATTGGAGCAATCACGTTGAGGGATTGAATGAGAAAATCAAGGCAGACAACTACGATTGGTTCGGATGGATCATCGCAATCATGTTCGGCAAAGGATTGATGGTCAGCATGGCGGGGCCAACGCCGGGCTACGGAATGCAGCATCAATTGTCCGTCCGCAACGCTCGCGAGGCGGCACTTGAAAATTGGTGGATGTCAATCGTTCAATTGATTCCACGTTTTCTGATGATCAGCGGGATTGCGGTATTGGGGTTGGTCTATTTTACGCCAATGGTTCGCGAGATGACCGCAGACGGTGGTCAATTCGATTTCGAACAGGTACTTCCGCTGGTGATCCGCGACTTCGTCCCGGTCGGCTTGGTGGGTTTCTTGGTTGCCGGTTTATTGGCGGCATTCATGAGCACCTTTGATTCCACCGTGAACGCTGGAGCCGCCTATGTTGTCAATGACATCTACAAACGGTACATCAACCCACGCGCGACTCAGCGCCGGTATGTCGTCGCCAGCTATTTGGCGTCGATTTTATTGGTGGTGGTGGGGATCGTGTTTGCCTTGTCGATTGATTCGATTGACGACATCACGAAGTGGTTGACGTTCGCGCTCTACGGCGGCTACGCGGTACCCAATATTTTGAAATGGCATTGGTGGCGTTTCAATGGCTACGGCTATTTTGCCGGCATGATTTCGGGCGTGCTTGCGGCGATCGGCTTTAAGGTGCTAAACGAAACAGGCGTTTGGCAAATCGAAGACATGTATTCCTTTTTCCTGACCGCCCCCGTGGCAGCGTTTGCTTCCGTCGTCGCTACCCTGATGACGCCGCCTGACGACGAACAAGTGCTGAAGCAGTTCTATTACGACGTCCGACCTTGGGGTTTTTGGGATCCGATTTACCAAAAAGTCAAGCTGGAGCATCCTGACGTTGAAAAGAACCACAGTTTTTCGATGGATATGATCAACGTGGCAATCGGGATTGTTTGGCAATTGATGTTGATCATCGTTCCGGTCGCTTTGGTGATCCGTCGCTGGGACATGTTTCTCGTTTCTCTCGGTATACTCGCAATCACATCACTGGTGATGAAGTTCACTTGGTGGGATCGCCTGGATCAGTTTGACCCAAAATAAGACCTGATTGGATTGATGGAAAGACAGCCTCCCCCCGTCACGCGTTGCACTGAAAACCCCATTGTGGTCCCGGGAAAATACCCCTGGCGAATGGCCACGGTTTTCAATCCCGCTGTTCACTACGAAGACGGCATCTTTACGATGTTCGAGCGTACCGCTGGACAACTCAGACCGTTCATTTGTTACATTGGCATGCTACAGAGCGTAGACGGCGTCCACTTTGATCATGTCAGTGATGAGCCTATTTTTACTCCAGAAATGGCCGGCAGTCGTCTCGGCAGCGTTCAAGACCCTCGGATCGCAAAAATCGAGGGTGTCTATTACATGACCTACGCCTATAGGCCATTTGCATGGAATTCACACCCGACCGGTGTCGGGGTTCCCGAGTCCTTTGAGCCGCAATGCAAAGGTCACACCGGGAACCCAGCGGACAACATGACGCGGACCGGAATCTTACGATCCGAGAACCTCAGGGATTGGAAACACCACAGCTGGGCAACGCCAAAAGAGCTTGACGATCGCGATGTCATTTTGTTTCCAGAAAAGATTCGTGGTCGTTTCGCAGCGTTTCGTCGACCGCTGCAGTTTGTCGGCGATGGCTACGGAACCGATCGACCTACCGCGTGGATCAGCTATTCGGATGATCTGCACGATTGGTCGTCCCCTGAGCTCATCGACATCCCCCGTCATGACTGGGAAAGTAGTCGGATGGGGATGAGCACGCCACCGATCAAGACAGAACAGGGATGGTTGGCGTTTCATCACGGCGTCGAAGTCGAAGATCCGACAACGCGGCGAGTGGTTTACCGGCTTGGCGCGATGATGTTGGACTTAGAGAACCCTGCGAAAGTGATCCGGCGTCCCAAGCGTTTTCTCATGCAACCCGAAACGTATTACGAAAAGGTGGGGCTTTACATCCCCAACGTTGTGTTTCCGACTGCCGCCATCGCGATCGACGATTCCTTGCATCTTTACTACGGTGTCTGCGATACCGCGATCGCCTTGGCCACGGTGTCGCTGAGCGAAACCATCGAATGGGTCATGAGTGCCGATCCGCCGGAGCCCGCAGGCATTTAGAAGCTCCCAATCGATGACTTCGCTCTTACTTGCGACGCTCGCGAGGGTTGGAGGGTCCCCGATCGTGGCGGGTTCCCAACAAGGGGATGGATTCCGAGCGTTTTTTCGGCGCCCCGATCGGTGGTGCTTCGGAGCCTAGTGGACGGAGGGCTGCTGATGAGCCCGAAACCTCCCGCCACGCCATCCCCCGAATCAACGATGTTGTTTCCTTACGGTACCGACGCGCCTCTTTACTATCGTCCTATTGCGACAACGACAATCATTGCCACCAACGTGGCGATGTTCTTGTCCACCGGAATGGGGGATTTTGAGCCGTATCGCTGGTTGATTCTCGAGTTTGATCGAATCAATCCGCTTCAATGGATCACCGCCGCGTTCATGCACGCTTCATGGATGCACCTCATCGGCAACATGATCTTCCTGTGGAGCTTCGGCATCCTTGTTGAAGGCAAATTGGGTTGGCGTCATTTTTCATTGCTCTATTTGGTGCTCTGTTTGGCCGATGGTGCGATCGGCCAAATTCCCATGTTTCTGTTGTACGGCTATTCAGGAGCCCTTGGTGCATCCGGCGTCATCTTTGCCTTAATCGCCATTGCGATGGTCTGGGCACCTCAAAACGAAATGGATTGTCTGTTTGCGCCTTACCTCTTTTACATCCGATCCATTGAAGTTCCTGTTCTCGCACTCGGTGGATTCTATTTGATACTGCAATTGATCCCACTTGCGCTGTGGGGCTTCCAGCCTTCGAGTGCTTTGTTCCATCTGATGGGAATGGCCGTGGGGTTTCCGATTGCGATTTGGATGTTGCAACGCGGATGGGTGGATTGTGAAGGCTGGGACTTGCTTTCCAACTTTGGTGAATCCACCTCAAAAGCGACCTCGTTTTCGTTCAATCCCTTGTTCTTGGTCGGCAGTCTGTTTCGAGACACACCCCGCCGAAAAGAGGCTTTCCTTCATGCGACTCGACGTAACAACAGCAGCGGACACGACGCGCTACGACAGATCATGGAAAACCCCGATGAGTACAATCCGCGAAGTGGGCAACGGACGTCTGCGACAAGCACCCGATCGCCAAAAAACAACATGACAACTCCTTTCGATACGTCGAATCTCTTGCCGGACAAACGGCCTGCTGCAGCCGGAGTCGTCCGACCACTGCCGGTGAATGAGCAGGCCCCGCGTGTTGGCAATACCGACCTGACTCTCGAATTTGCCAACCGCTGCATCCAACTCGGCCACGGGAATCGGATCCCATGCCGAAAAATGCTACGGTTGATCAAGCAATTGACGGCCCAACAACGGTACCTCGAATCACTTCCCCTGCTAAGGACGTTGGCATCACGAGGCGATGAGGTCGGGAACCACGCGAAATTGAGGATTGCTGAAATCGAATTCCGTTTCAACAATCAACCCAAAGTTGCGATCAGCACGCTTCGAAGCATGGCTCGCCCATGGGATCCTGGATGCGAAAAACGGCGATTGAAATTGATGGCCGCTGCGATGGGGCGAATCGGGGAAACGGTGAATGGAAACGAGGTCACGTGAATCTGTTCAGCCCGAAAGTCGCAACACGATCGTGTAAACTACTGCAATGCAAACACTCAAATCCATCGCTGTGGAACACTGGGCAATCACGATTTCTGCGACCGCTACGGACAACACGCCTCCGGCTTCGGAGGCCTTATGACTCGTCCCTCAGGTGAGCCTCTTGGGTTTGAGACAACGCAGTGGAGCTTGGTGCTTACTGCGGGCGAGCAGGTCGGATTTTCGGAACACGATTCGCTCTGCGAATTGTGCCAGCGGTATTGGCGTCCACTTTATGGATTTGCCCGCCGCCAGGGGCACTCGATCCATGAAGCGGAAACACTGCTCAAAGCACTCAGCAGTTAGCCCCATGCAGCAGTTAGCCCCTTGCAGAAAAATCCATGGTTTTTCTGTAACCTTTAGGGGAAATTCTGTTACCGAATTCCTAGCGGGACAGCGCCACTTTGTCAGCTGCATGACATAACAAGTACAAGCGTTGGTGTTCACGCTCTCAGCGCGTCGAGCTCCGAAAGTGAAACAAACGATGGTTAACAGTGACAAAGGCAACGAATTTTGCAAGACGTGCGGGGAACCACTTGTGCAATCCGCAGCACAAATGGTTTGCCCTCCCTGTGCGATGAGGCTCGCCATCCATCCAACCCCCTCGGAAGTGGCGTCACCATCACTCGATTTGACTCAGTCACTCGTCCTGAAGGCTGGGGCGGATTCCGCAACGGACTCGCCGAACTTGCACCCGAGCAGAAGTTTGGTACCTACCGCATTGTGAGGCGACTGGGCCGGGGCGGCATGGGCGTCGTCTACGAAGCGGATCATTTACCGACCTCGCGACGAGTCGCCTTAAAAGTGATGGGGCATTCCTTAGATGATCGTGACGCACGGGCTCGTTTTCTGCGTGAAGGACGCTTGGCCGCATCGATCAATCATCCCAACAGCGTCTATGTTTACGGGACTGAAGAAATCGACGGGCGACCCGCCATCAGCATGGAATTGGTGCGAGGCGGAACGCTGGGACAAAGGGTCAAGGTGAAGGGAGCTTTGGCGCCCAAAGCCGCCGTCGACGCAATCCTGCAAATCATCGATGGCTTGGATGCCGCTTATCAGGCGGGTGTCGGCGATCAAACCATGGATCGACGAATTGCGAAGTCGCCAACCCGTACACGTTCGGTACCGCGTCGCCGGCCTGATCGCCGCCACGATGATCTTGCCGTTGTTCACCCTGCTTTCGGGCGTGCTCATAACGATCGCCTACAAACACCAAGAGGCCATGATGCCGCGAGTCGGCGAATTGCCTCGCGTTACGAGCGGGCTAATGAGTCCGATTGATGGGGTATTTTGGGCGACGATCTCGTGGCTGCAATGCATTTGGTTGCCGAGTTTGTTGACTGCGATCCTGTTTCGCGGAGGATTCTTGTTGCGAATATTCGGCCTGACCCTTGCCAACGGCCGAAGCGAGCCGGCGTCGCGGCTGCGTGTGTTGGTCCGGATGCTGGCAACCGGGATTGTCCCCACCTGCCTAATCCTGGGTTTCATGATGCCCCCGGGTTGGTTCCCCGCAAACCACTCCTTCGTCGTCACCGAGCGTTACATCGTCGCCGGCCTCGCCGTCGTCGGCTTTCTCGCGGTGCTGATCTACCGCAGCCGTGGCCGGCTGTTCAGCGACTGGGTCGCTGGCACTTATCTCGTCGCACGCTAAGCAGCAAGCGGTTTATGCTAAGCTAATCGATTGCCCAATCCCATCGGACAATTAACCTGCTGAGCCCACAACGAAATGAAGCTTCCCATTCGAATACTGTTTGGATTCCTCGCCGCCACGGCAATCACGGCTGCCGACGAGCCGATTCGGCCCAATGTGATCGTCGTTTTGACAGACGATCAAGGTTGGGCAGATCTGAGCTGCCAAGGCCAAGTGGACGACATCCTTACACCGAACATCGACGCACTTGCTGATCGCGGTGTTCGCTGTACCGCCGGCTATGTGACCGCTCCACAATGCAGCCCGTCGCGAGCCGGGTTAATCACCGGACGGCATCAGCAACGATTCGGAATCGATTCGATTCCCGATATGCCGCTTGCGTCCGAAGCAACCACGATTGCCGAGCGACTGCAGCCGTTTGGGTATCGAACGGGTTTTGTCGGCAAATGGCACTTGGAACCCAACGTGCTTTGTATCAACTGGATGAAGCGAGAACTGCCTGAGATGGCTGACAAACCACGTCGCGATATCCGTGTCCCCTGGACCAAAATCCGTCCTTACTCACCGGCGGCCCAGGGTTTCGATGAATACTACTGGGGCGAGTTGCAGAACTATCGCGTCAACTATGATCTTCAAAGCGGCCAGATGCTTTCGCCGATGCAGATGGTTCAGCACTCTGAGTTTCGAATCGATGTCCAAACGGAGGCCGCCGTCAACTTCATTGAACGAAACCACAGCCAGCCATTCTATCTTCATGTGGGTTATTACGGTCCGCATACGCCATTACAAGCGACCGAGGAATACCTCAGCCGGTTTCCCGGGCCGATGCCGGAGCGCAGACGCTATGCACTCGCGATGATCGCTGCGATCGATGATGGCGTCGGACGCATCGTCGATCAGCTTCGCAAACACGGATTGCTCGAAAACACATTGATCGTGATGACCAGCGACAATGGCGCGCCGCTCAAGATGACCAAACCCGATTCGCCGATCGATCGAGATGCTGGCGGATGGGACGGCTCGTTGAACGATCCCTGGGTCGGCGAGAAGGGGATGTTGACCGACGGAGGGCTACGTGTTCCGATGATCTGGAGCTTTCCTCGCGGCTTGCCAAGCAACAAAGTTTACGAGCAGCCGATCAGTACGCTTGACATTGCGCCGTCGGTTTTGTCGTTGGCGGGAGGAATGGATGCCGTTGAGGCTGTGAAAAGCGAACTCGATGGCATCAATGTCTTGCCATTGATGAACGCTCCCCAAATCGTGACCGAGCGAAGCCTGTTCTTTCGCTTCTGGGACCAAGCCGCCATTCGGCAAGGCAAGTGGAAGTACTTGTTCGTCGGTGCGGGAAGCGAATACTTGTTTGACCTTGAAAGCGACCAACATGAACAGCTCAATCGGATGGAAGAGCATCCAGAAATAGCGGACCGCTTGAAGCAAGAACTATCAACCTGGACCAACAGCATTCACCCCCCCGGCATGCCCCGAGGAGAAAAACAGCGAGAACGAGGATGGTACGAATACTATTACCAATAGACCCAACGATCCTGCCAGAGCCTGCTTTCTGTTAAGACAAACATTCCTGAACCAATAGCAACGCAAGAAATAGCCATGTTGAACCGATTGACTTTCACCGTTTGTGCCAGCCTCGTCCTTGCCTGCGGCATCCGTGCCGAGGCTCCACCAAATCTTGTGTTCGTCATCGCAGACGATTGCACGTACCGCGACCTTGGCTGCTACGGAGGTCAAGCCGAGACACCCAACCTTGATCGGTTGGCTGATCAAGGCATGCGGTTCACCCGTTGCTTCCAATCGGCACCGATGTGCTCGCCGACACGCCACAACATTTACACCGGGCAATATCCCGTTAAGAGCGGGGCGTATCCCAACCATACTCACGTCGACCCCGGAACACAGAGTATCGTTCAGTATCTAAAAGCACTGGGTTATCGAGTGGCTCAGAGTGGTAAAACGCACGTTGGCCCCGCCTCCGTGTTCGACTGGGAAAAGATCCCCGGAAACAGCAACCCTGAGTTTGACAAGGTCGATACCTTTTTGGCGGAGTGCGTAGAAAACCAAGACCCGTTCTGCTTGTTGCTCTGTTCCAATGAACCTCACTCACCTTGGAACAAGGGAGACCGATCTCGTTATCCCGTCGACAAAATTCAGTTGCCGCCCTACTACGTTGACACCCCCGAAACCCGTGACGGCATGTCGCGTTATCTGGCGGAGATCACCTACTATGACTCTCAAGTGGGTGAAGCGATGAATCTGCTCGATAAGCACAAGCTCTCGGACAACACCTTGTTGGTTGTCGTCAGCGAACAGGGCAATTCGATGCCGTTCGCAAAATGGACCTGCTATGACAGCGGTTTGCAGTCCGCCTTCATCGCTCGTTGGCCTGGCAAAATCAAAGCCGGCACCGTGAATCCCGCCATGATCGAATACGTTGATATCCTACCCACGTTCATCGAAGCTGCGGGAGGCAACCCAGCACCCGTGCTCGATGGCAAGAGTCTGTTGCCCGTACTAGCCGGAAAACAAGACCACAAGACGTTGGTCTTCGGTGAAATGACGACGCGAGGCATCAATCAGGGGGCCGAACACTTTGGCATTCGCTCGGTTCGTTCGGATCGCTTTAAGTACATTTGGAACTTCACTCCCGAAACCGAGTTCCAAAATGCCTGTACCCATTCAAAGGAGTTTCAGAGTTGGAAACGGAAGGCCGACTCAGGCGACAAGCGAGCTGCCGAGTTGGTCCTTCGCTACACCACGAGACCGGAGGTCGAACTGTACGACATCGTGATGGATCCGCTCGAGATGAAGAACATCGCGGATGAGCCTCAGCATGCTGAGATCATGGCTGAGCTTCGGGAGCAACTTCAACAGTGGATGGAACGCTGCGGTGATCGCGGCCAAGATACCGAGATGGAGGCATTGGAGCACATGGGCCCAAATCGGACCAAATCAGTGGGAAAGAACAGAAAGCAGAGTAAGACGCAACAACCATGACGCATTTCTCGTTTCCCAACGTTCCTCAACAACCTTTTTTTGAGACTTTCTTCATGACACGATCCATGATACGGCTTTTATGCTTACTCGGTTTTGCCCTCTTCGCCCCTATGATCGCGGAAGGCTCGGAGCGGCCAAATATCATTGTCATCATGGTTGACGATATGGGCTTTTCGGACATCGGCTGCTACGGCTCCGAGATTCCAACACCCAATCTCGATGCACTCGCGACCAACGGAGTTCGTTTTTCACAGTTTTACAACACCGGACGCTGCTGCCCGACTCGCGCGTCACTCTTGACCGGACTCTATTCGCATCAAGCTGGCATCGGATGGATGACCGCAGACCAAGGTCTCGACGGGTATCGTGGACGGCTGAATGACCATTGCGTGACAATTGCCGAAGTTCTCGGCAGTGCGGGCTACTTCACGGCCATGACGGGCAAATGGCACGTCGGCTTCGAACAGGGCATCACACCGTGGGGACGTGGGTTTGATCGCAGTTTGAATCTTCCGGCCGGAGGCTTACATTTCTCGAACCAAACCGGTTCCAAGGGGGGGACGAAACTTTTCCTTAACGGGCAGCAGGTTTCCCGCGATGACCCGATGTTTGATCCACCTTGGTATGGCTCGGATCTTTGGACCGAACAAGGCATTCGATATATCGACGAAGCGATCGCAGAAGAGAAACCGTTCTTTTGGTACCTCGCCCATGTCGCGCCGCACTTTCCCTGTATGGCCCCCGAAGAAACGATCGCCAAGTACCGCGGGCAGTACATGAAGGGCTGGGACCTTCTTCGTGAAGAACGATATCGCCGGCAGATTGAGTCTGGATTGATCGACGCCCATTGGAATCTCGAACCCCGTCCCGAGGCGATTCCTGCCTGGAATTCTCTGTCTCTCGACGAGCAACAACGTTACGACGACATGATGGCGATCTATGCCGCAATGATCGACGAGGTGGACAAAAACATTGGCAAGCTGGTGACAGCGCTTCGCCAGCGAGGCCAACTCGACAACACACTCATTCTGTTTCTCAGCGACAATGGTGGGAATGCCGAAGCGGGAGTCAAAGGCAAGTACAATGGCACCAATCCAGGTGACCCTGACTCCGATGTATTCATCGGCCAGTGCTGGGCACACCTGAACAACACACCCTTTCGAAAGTACAAGCATTACAATCACGAAGGTGGCATTGCGACCCCGTTGATCGCCCATTGGCCCGCAACGGTGAAGCCTCGCCCAGGCAAAGCCGATTGGATCGACACTCCGACGCATTTGATTGACATCATGGCGACTTGCGTTGATTTGGGATCTGCTAGTTATCCCGAAACCTTCGATGGCAATGCGATCACTCCCGCACAGGGGCAAAGTTTGAAACCGCTGCTGACCGGTGAAGGAACCTTTGCTGACCGACCATTATTCTGGGAGCACGAAGGAAACGCCGCGGTGCGGGTCGGTGATACCAAGCTCGTGCGACTCGGAAATAAGGGGCCATGGGAACTGTTTCAGTTGAAGGCGGATCGAACCGAGCAGAACGACCTGGCCGCAAAAAATCCCAACCAAGTCGCTGAGCTTTCCAACCAGTGGCGAAAATGGGCTCGATCCGCCAACGTCCTGCCGAAACCAGAACCGAAGCAAAAAAAGAAAAAAGTGAAGGGGCAGAATCAGCCTGTCTCAAAGGGATGAACGCACTCGCGGGCTGACTGTTTTTCTCCAGCCCCGGCTTCTAACTTTCCGCTCCCCCACTCTTTTTTCACGCCGCCAATCGATATCCCTTCCGAGACGTCCCATGTTCAAAAACATCACCCATTGCTTACTCGCCACAACGGCCGCGCTGATCGGCATTCCCTGTCTAACCAACGCAGCCGAACAGCCCAATGTTATCTTGATCCTCGCTGATGACTTGGGCTACTCGGACCTTGGTTGCTACGGCGGCGAGATGGACACACCAAACATCAATTCGCTTGCCAGTGGCGGCGTCAAATTCACTCAGCTCTATAACTCGGCTCGCTGCTGCCCGAGTCGAGCCTCGCTGATGACCGGTTTGTATCCGTCGCAAGCGGGCATCGGTGATTTCACGACGGGGAACCCCAGCCCCAACCGCGGCCCCGGCTATCTCGGGCGACTGCGTGACGATTGCACGACGATTGCGGAAGTGTTGAAACCAGCCGGTTATGGATGCTACTACGTCGGCAAGTGGCACATGCATCCGGAAACCGGCCCCATTAAGCGTGGTTTCGACGAGTTCTACGGTTACACCAACGACCACTCACACGACCAATACGACGCGGACTACTATTTCCGGCTGCCGGAAGGGAGAACGAAGGAGTTCGATCCGCCAGCAGACGAGTACTACGCAACGGATGTCTTCAACGACTATGCATTGGAGTTCATTCGTCAAGGACAACAAAAGGACAAACCATGGTTCTTGTTCCTCGGCCACTCGTCGCCACACTTTCCAGTACAAGCTCCTGCCGAGCGAGCGGACAAATACGACGATATTTACGCTCGCGGTTGGGATGTGCTGCGGGAAGAACGATTCGAACGAATGAAAGAGATTGGGCTAATCGACGGCGAGCAATGGACGCTACCGCCACGTGAAATCGTTCCCGTCGATCGTGACGATATCGCCAATGGCTTCTCGGGACAACAAAATCCGGCCTGGGATTCGCTTGACCCCGACCGCCGTGCGGACCTGGCCCGCCGGATGGCGATTTTTGCTGCCATGGTGGAAGGGGTCGATAATGGGGTAGGCCGGATTGTCGACCACTTGAAGCAAACGGGTGATCTCGACAACACGTTGATTCTGTTTTTGAGCGACAACGGAGCCTGTTACGAATGGGGCCCCTTTGGTTTTGATGGACAGTCACGACGTGGCGAAACGATTCTTCGCAGCGGAGACGATTTGCGTCAGATCGGTGCTCGCGGCACGCACCAATCGTATGGCAGTGGCTGGGCAAATCTGGGCAATACACCCTTCCGAATGTACAAGCATTTCACGCATGAGGGTGGCATTAGCACGCCATTCATTGCTCATTGGCCTAGCGGGATCGGAAAGCGAGAAGGCTGGGTCCGCGCCCCGGCACACATGATGGACATCATGCCGACGTTGATCGAAGCAACCGGTGCCACGTACCCTGAACAACGCGACGATCAACGGATCACACCACTCGAAGGCCAAAGTTTGCTAGCGGCCATGAAGGGTGAAACGATGCCGCCACGGGCGATCGGATTCGACCACCAAGCCGCGCATGCCTTTCGCGAGGGCGACTGGAAGGCAGTCTATTCCAAGCGAATGCCTGAGGAATTGAAGTGGGAGTTGTATAACCTGGCCGAGGACCGTTGCGAGAGAAACGACCTTGCCGAAGAAAACCCACAGCGATTGGCATCGATGGTAGGCCAGTGGGAGCAATGGGCCCGGCGCGTCGGCGTGACCTGGGAAGAAGCACCGTTGTCGGAAACCTCATCGACACAAGATCCTTCACCCCTCATCGCCGGCAAACCACTCCGAATCGAAGTCACGGTCCGGTCCGAGCAACCGAGTGGTGTGGTGATTGCCCAAGGCGGCCGTGAACACGGTTACGCCCTTCACTTCATCGATGGCCGACCGGCTTTTGATGTACGTGTCAATGGTGAAGTCAAACGAATCCTCTCCGACAAGCCCGTCAGCGGAAATATCAAACTCCATGCGACCCTTTCTTCGGATACCATGACGTTGTCGATCAATGATCAGGCCCCCATGACGGAGCATTCGCCAGGGCTGATCCCCGTGCAACCGAAAGATGCCTTGAGTGTTGGCGCCGATGAACGGACCGCGGCTGGCGATTACTCGGTGCCGAATCCTCTGAACGGTCAAGTCATTCGACATCAGGTCGACACCAGCTTAGAGAGCCCGACGGTGAAGGCGGCCGATGACTTTCCCGCCTCCGCATTCATCCAAGAAATGTCTGATCGAAAACCTGGCCCCGTGATGGATGCCGCGACCATTCGTGCTGGACTCGAAAGCCACGACCGAGCACTCTACATCAAGGCTGGCTGGATTCGTGATCCGTACATCACGACGGGGCCGGATGGCGACTACTACCTGACGGGGACGCAACCCAACTCGAATGATCCGCGTGAGAACGAAGATCCCTACAACATCGGATTGGGGGGCACGACGATCGTTGGCAAACAAGTTCGGGCCTATCGCAGCAAAGACTTGGTCGATTGGGAGTCTCTTGGAGCCATCTTCACGATTGACGACACGCATCACGCCAAGTCGGGCAAAAAGCTCCGCAACCCTGTCATTTGGGCCCCCGAGGTCCATTGGATGGGCGACCGATGGGCTTTGGTTCATTGTCCCAGAACGCATTCAAGTTTAGCCCTGTCCGCTGGTAAAACACTTGCCGGGCCATGGACTCATCCGATGGATGGCGAGATGGGGCAACGGCATGATCCGTCACTGTTTACGGACGATGACGGAACGGTTTACTTGCTGTGGCAAAACACCTTGATCGCGCCGCTTAGCAAGGACCTGACCCACTACACCGCCGAGCCGGTACGCATTGATCCCGCGGGGACGCGTCCCGATCCCGCTGGCAATCCGATCGGTCGCATTGGGCACGAGGGTGCGACAATGATCAAAGTGGGTGGCAAGTACGTGCATCTTGGTACGGCATGGTCCACGGATCAAGGACGTAAAGGTTCCTACAACCTGTACTACTGCGTCGCCGACAAGATCACGGGCCCCTATGGTCCTCGCAAATTCGCCGGTCGATTTCTAGGGCATGGCACTCCGTTTCAAACCAAAGACGGCAAGTGGTGGTGTACGGCATTCTTCAATGCCAACGTCGCACCTCTGCCCCGAGAGGGGATCGCAACTCGCGATCTTGGCGACAACGCCCAAACGATCAACGAGCAAGGCGTGACGATCGTGCCGTTGGATGTTCGGGTTCTCGACAATGGGGAAGTCTACATCCGGGCCCTCGATCCGGCCTATGCCAATCCCGGCCCCGACGAGGCTCAAAAGTTCTAAGGAATTTCGTCAACCAATGGACCGCAACCAAGACGCATCACAGCTCAGAGGAGCATCGTACAACCCTCTCCGTGGGCGTCATCCTTCGCGACCCGTTCAACACGTTTCAAGCGTCGTCGATGATCCAAGCAACAACAAAGTCAAACGAAATGAAGATACATCTTTGGATTCCAATTCTTGCAGCACTGTGGAGCGCCGGCCCCGCGAACTCGAACGAAGCGGAATCGACCCCTCGCAACATTTTGATCCTTTGCATTGACGATTTGCGACCCGAATTGGCCTGTTTTGGCAAGCCCTACATCAAGTCACCCCACATCGACGCCCTGGCAACACGAGGTGTCTGCTTCCAGCGGCACTACGTCAACTCGCCGAGCTGTGGACCGTCCCGCTACACGTTGTTAACGGGGCGTTACGGCCCCTCTCCCAATCAAGCCTTGTTCGAACGGGCCCAACGATTGAAAGAGGCACCTGAGACAGTCTTCCCCAGCATGCCGGAATGGTTTCGAAACCGCGGCTACACCACCGTTTCTATCGGCAAAGTCTCTCATCATCCCGGTGGCTGGGGCGGCGAAGACTGGGACGATCCGAATCAAATCGAGATTCCAAATGCTTGGGATCGTCAAAGAATGCCCACGGGGAAGTGGCAATCCCCTCGAGGTGCCATGCACGGATTGTCCCACGGCGAAACCCGCACCGACTCCAGCAAGATGAGTGTCTTTCAATCGACCGAGGGGCCAGACAATATTTATCCCGACGGATTGATCACCGAGGAGGCTCTGAGGCAATTGGATTTGCTGGCCGATGATCCCAGCAAGCCGTTCTTCCTCGCCGTAGGACTCATCCGACCCCATCTACCTTTTGGAGCTCCTGCGAAATACTTTGACCTCTACCGCGATGCTCAAATCCCCCCCATTGCACACCCCGAGAAGCCCACAGGTTCCACGACATGGCATGGCTCCGGTGAGTTCATGCAATACAATCGCTGGGAAAAGGACCCTCGCGATGACAGCGAGTTTGCCGATGAGGTTCGTCGTCACTACGCCGCATGCGTGAGTTATGCCGACGCCCAAGTCGGTCGCATCCTCGCCAAGTTGAAGCAGACCGGAGCCGACGAGAATACCGTCATTCTGCTTTGGGGCGACCATGGCTGGCACCTCGGGGAACACGCTATATGGGGAAAGCACAGTCTATTCGAGGAATCGCTACGTTCACCTTTGATTGTTGTCGCACCTCAAATGGGGCACCGAGGGGTATCGACCAGCGCGGTGGTCGAAACCGCAGACCTTTTCCCGACCCTTTGCGATCTCACATCACTTGATAAGCCTAACTTTGTTCATGGCAAATCGTTGCTCCCGCTGCTCAAGCAACCGGATGATGTCGGTCATACCGCAGTCGCCTATCGCGGTTCCGTTGGATCGCTTCGCACGTCACGATTTCGGTTCAACGAGCACGCGAACGGCGACACCGAATTGTACGATCATGATTCGCCACTCGGGGAATCATTGAACGTTGCAGACCAATATCCAGAGGTGATCCGCGACTTGAGTACCCAGCTGCAAGCGAAACTTTCGCTACGCGATTAAGTTCATCTGCGTCAACGTTCACTCGGACCAGACGGACGCCCACGACCTACGAACCAAATTAGATGTAAGCCATGAAACATTCCCTTACCTCATTGTTGCTCGTTGTATTTTTGCTGAGTGGGCATACTTGTACTCTCGGAGCGGAAGTCATCAATGTTGCTGACCACGGCATCGTGCCTGGGAAGGATGTCACCTTCGCGGTCAACCAGTTGATTCAAGACGTACTTGACAAGGACGGCGTTACGCTGCAATTCCCGAAGGGCCAATACGACTTCTACCCCGAAAACGCGATCGAAAAGTATCGTGCGGTGGCGAACCATGATAACGGCTTGAAACGAATGGGTTTCCCGTTGTTCGATTGCCAGAACATCACGATCGACGGAGGTGATTCGACATTCATGTTTCATGGCCGCATGGTCCCCGTGACAATGGACCACGTCCGCGGCGCAACGCTCAAGAATTTTTCGATCGATTGGATTCGGTCATTCCACGCCGAGCTCACCGTCGTCGAGAGCAACGCGAACGAGCAGAGCTTCGTGGTGCAAGTCGATCCCGAGGCTTATCCCTACACGCTCCAGGATTCCAAAGTACTGTTCCAACGCTTTGGCCAAGAGGATCCCATCGGATCGAATATTGTTTTTGACCCGACGACGCGCGCCCCCCTGCACAACACGCGCGATTATTCCGTCAATTCAAGCAGAGCGAAAGTGACCCAGGCTGGAGGAAACCGTCTCCGGATTACAGACGCTGTCAAGAAATCGCCACCGGTTGGTAGTGTGCTCGTCGTTTATGGCGTTCATCCAACCAGTCGACTCTGCCCAGCGATTCACGTCACCAACTCTCAAGACTTGCGGATCGAAAACGTTACGGTTCGCGAAGCGGGCGGCATGGCGCTGATCGTGGAACGAACGAACAACATCACTCTCGATCACATGGTGGTCACGTCAAACCAAGATCACTTGGTTGCAACGCGTGCCGATGCAACCCATTTCATCGGCTGCAAAGGAACCATTAAGCTAGACGACTGCCTGTTTGAGCACATGCTCGATGACGGCATCAACGTACATGGGGCCTACGTGAAGATCGAGAAGTATCTTGGTGACCGCGAATTCCTCTGCGAGATCAGTCACTTTCAACAATGGGGTCTGACCTTCGCCGAACCAGGCGATCGCGTGGCACTCCTTTCTCGTGAGACGATTCTGCCGTTTGCCGAAACCACGGTCGAAAACGTCCACGTCCTCAACGAACACCGTTTTGTGATGACGGTCAGCGAGGTTCCAGAATCATTGCCAGACGGCCCGATGTCGGTTGAGAACCTGACCTGGTATCCAGACTTGGAAATGCGGAACAATATCATTCGCGAAAACCGTGCCCGCAGCGTGCTGGTTACAACCAAAGGTAAGGTGCTGATTGAGAACAACCATTTCTCGTCGCAGATGCACGGTATCTTGATCGAAGGCGACAACAACAAGTGGTACGAGTCGGGGGCCGTCGGGGATGTCACAATTCGAAACAATGTTTTTGAGAACATCGGCTTCTCCGGTTCACAAAACTATCCGTTACTCGCTTCACCACTGCTGAACGGCGCGCAGCGAATGGGTGCAGGACACTACCACCGCAATATTCGTTTTAGCGGAAACACGGTCAAGAGTTTCAACGGATTGCTTGTTCAAGCTCGTTCGGTTAGCGGACTAACGATCGAAGCAAACACGCTCGAGTTCAGCGACGATTACCCGGCCGCCGATCCAGGACCCACAATCGATTTGGACTACTGTGATCATGTCACGATCCGGGCCAACACGGTGACTGGGTTTGCAAGACCGCTCACAATTCAGCAATCCTCGGACACAACGAACGTGACGATCGAGGACAATCGCGGTTTTCATGTTGTGCCCTAGTGGACCGTCAAGGTCAAAACTGCGAGTTGGGACGTAGTGGACTTCGCCAGAAGTCCCTAAGAACATTTGAGTTACGGATTTCTGGCGAAATCCACCTACCCGAAAAACAAGGCACGTCGGACTACGAGAGTAGGTCCGACGAAAGAACTTCGAATGTTCGGCAGTCATCACTTTGTTTGCCAACGGTCGTTTGGCTGGAGCAGTCCGGACGGTCCAGCGCCGACTAACCATTGCTTTGCCGAGTCATCAGCTCGAAGGTAGGCGTCCCAAAAGGCAGTGCTCAGTCCAAGAACCACTCGGTGATGGTTTGAGTTCCGCGTCTGGGTTTCACCCGGCAGTCTACGGTCGCCAAATGCAGAATGCTCGGCGTTGTGCAATACCAGTTCGAATTTGTCACCCGGCGGCAAAGCGGGAAACACTTCCAAACGCGATGCAACCGTTTGGTTACCGATCATCGCCTTATCCTGAGTCCCCGTCATCACCAGCCATGGAATCTTCACCGACCCAAACGCTTTTGCGACGTCACCGCGTCGCGGGCTGCTGGGACTCAATGCAATCGCGGCCTGGATCCTTGGCTCCGCGAAACGCGATCCGAAGACACCTGCCGATTGGCCAGACACAGCTTGGGTCGTTTGGGCGCCAAAAGAATGCCCCGACATGCCGACATGCTCTAGATCGAGTCGCCCCTCCAACTTGTGACTTGGTAAATCGTTCCAGCGACTAAGCTGATCGAGCACCGCCGAGACATCCTGCACACGCAATCGAAAGTTCTCAGCCGAGGCAGCTTCTCTCATCGCAGACATGCGTTTCAACAGCGATGTGTCCTTCCACACCGAATCGTCGCTGCCGGGATGTTGCAGAAAAACCGCCACGTAACCACGTGCCGACCAGTGTTTTCCAAGATACGAACATCCCTCACGACTCCCACCCAGCCCATGGCTGAACAGCACCACGGGTTGGCTCGTTCGGGTAGCGGGCAGATAGGCCTTGATCGGAATGTCTCGGCTGCGGGCTTCGTCTCGCACCGTCCAGTCGAGCGTCTCTGCCTGGAACGAATCTGGCACCCCAAGCGGATCATATTCGGCCGCGTCCGTTGATAGAATGCACACCAAATGGACAACCGCCAGCAACATCATTCGTACACCCATTGTGAGCCTTTTCTGTCTGCGTCAGTAGATAAGAGTAAGTCTTCTGTAGTATACCCCCTCGATACGAACCTATCGCCCGCTCAGCGCACCAGCAAGCGAGGTCTCATCTTCCGGCTTGCGATCAACATGGTAAGTTATTCGGTGTAGATCCCGCGGAGACAAGTATTTCGCGACCCCACCACGAAGCAGCCTTTTTTGGTCCCCAAATCGACCTCTGAGCGACAACGACAAGACAATAAACTATGAAATCCGTCATCCAGTTTCTATTGACGCTGCCATTGGCAATGACCCTCGCCGCAACTTCCGTCGCTGGCAGTGAATGGTCCGTCCCCCTTGCGGGTAACACGTTCCGGACGGGCCTCGATCACCGCGGTGGCAACCCCTGTAATCGCCAGGGTATGCTGCGTTGCAGTGGAGCCGATGACGTCTATTCGGTCTTTTTCCACGTGGATCGACCGGGCAACCTCTCGATCGCCGTCAAGGGACGCGGCGTGAACGGAGTCGCCAAGCTGCTAGCGAGTGTTGACGGCCAACCACGAACGACACCGCTGCGGGACGAAGCGCAGCGCGTTTATTCGCTTGGGCAGTTCACTCGGTCGGAACCAGGGTACGTTCAAGTTGACCTGCGTGGTGACGACGAAACCGGCAATGCAGCTGCGGAGCTGAGCGAATTGCTCGTCTCCTCGGACACCGACAACCTGACGCTTGACTACGTCAAGAGTAATCAAGGCAACATGTTTTATTGGGGACGACGCGGGCCTTCCGTGCATCTTGGTTACCAACTTCCTAAGGGGAAACAACTAACCTACGCCTACAATGAAGTGACGGTGCCAATCGGGCAAGATCGGAGGGGCGCTTACTTTATGGCTAACGGTTTTGGTGAAGGCTACTTTGGCATTCAAGTCAACAGCGACACCGAACGTCGTGTCTTGTTTTCGGTATGGAGTCCGTTTCGCACGGACAATCCAGCGGAGATTCCATCAGAAGACCGCGTGACCACACCAGCCAAGGGCAAGGGCGTGCATGCACAAGATTTTGGAAACGAAGGTTCCGGCGGCCAAAGCTATTTGGTCTACCCGTGGAAGGCGGGAGTGACCTACCGTTTCTTGACGGAAGTCAAACCGGACGGGCAGGGGAACACGCAGTACACGTCATGGTTTGGCGACAAAAAATTGAAGGAATGGCGATTGATTGCCAGTTTCCTGCGTCCAAAAACGGACAAGCATCTGACCGGATTCCATTCCTTTCTGGAGAATTTCTCCCCGAACGACGGCCACCTCTCGCGGTCAGCGCACTACGGAAATCAGTGGGTTTGCGATACGGAAGGCGCGTGGCATGAAATCACGCGAGCAAGGTTTACGGGCGACGCCACCGCACGAGGCCAACACCGGCTCGATTTCGCAGGCGGAAGCGAAGAAGACCATTTCTTCCTTCGGCACTGCGGTTTCTTTGCTGACCAAGTTGCGCTCGACCAGTTCTTCCTACGTGAATCCACGCCAACACAAAAACCACAGATCGATTTGAGTGATCTGCCACGGCACTAACACCACCAGAACGAGACGGTGCCCTGTACACGCGCAGTCGGCGTCCAATCTATGTTATTGGGCGTTTTGACGGCGGGGTGCCACCGCGTTCACGGATCGCTCGGTCACCGGGTACCAATCCGTCAGCCGTTGGCTAAGTTCTTTCACCAACTCGGGTCGCTGCGACGCCAAATTAACCTCTTCATGCGGATCCGCTCTCAAGTCGAACAATTGCGGCTCGCCACCTTGCGGGGGGAACTTCATCTTTCCCGGTTGGCCATCGTAAGTGAGTAGCAATTTGTCGTCTCCGCGAATCACCCAACGATAGAGCAACGAGGCCTGCGGTTTTTGGATGTCGGCAATGTCATGCGCGAAGGATTCGCCAAAAACAGCATCACGTTCGATCGGTGTCCCTTCTTGCAAATGAGGCAACAGATTGAGCCCAGGTAGGTTTTCGGCAACTTCCACCCCAGCCGCGGCAAGGATCGTAGGCACGATATCGATACTGCTGCACAATTCCGGCCGTTCCGTTGGTCGGACCTTCGCAGGCCAGCGAAACATAATCGGTGTTCGCGTGCCGCCTTCGTACGGGCTCCGTTTCGAACGCACCGTATAACCACCGCTGTTCGGATCCTGTATCCAGCCGTTGTCGGTGACATAAATCACCAGCGTGTTGTCAGCAATTCCTTTCTCGTCGAGCCGATCAAGCAACTGGCCACATGTTTCGTCAAACCAATCACACATCGCATAGTACGTTGCGATCGTTTTCGGGCGTCCTTCCTTTTGATACTTTGCGAGAATTCGTTCTGGCGGATTATGGGGTGTGTGAGGTAGGAACGGGGCGTACCACAAAAAGAACGGCTTATTCGCATCGACCGCCGTATCAATAAAATCGTTGACCGGTTGCATCCCTTCTCGACCAATCTTCAACCCATCATCACCATGCCTGCCTCCGTTCTCGGGATACCCTCGTGTCATCCCGTGTGTAAATCCGCCACGGGCGTAGCTGCCTTCCCACCATTTACCACTTTGAAAACTTAGGTAGTCACGATCCGCCAACCAACGCGGCACCGTAGGATGATTGTCAACGTTGGAGATCAGTAACTCGCGAGCGTCCTTGCCGGTGCGTGATGCATGAGCTCGATTTTCAGGTGTATTCGCCGGGTCATTGCCCGTGATCAGGCTTTGATGAGAATACAGCCCCGTAATCAGCGTCGTCAACGATGGACGACACAGCGCCGTGGGAACGTACCCGCGGCGAAAGACCGCGCTTTCGCGAGCCAGTCGGTCAAGATTTGGCGTCTGAATCGCTTCGTGCCCCATGAACCCATAGTCCGTCCAAGATTGATCATCGGACAGGATCAAAACGATGTTAGGACTTTGTTCCGCAATCGCGGGCGTGACAAACAGAACAGACAGGATGAACAGGAAAAAGTAGTTGTTTTTCAAGGAAACTCTCGCGATGGTTAACGGAAATTCGTTCAAGCCAATCAAGCCGATATCACGGTAGCCCATTCAACCGACTCAGCAACCGAGACGAATGATTATCGACAGCCCAGCCGCAAATAGCAAGCATCCAGCACGCAATCGGCGATAGCCTACCACTCCAACGAATCGCCCGGGCTAGCCTCTCTTGGTGCGGCGATATTCGCCGGGGGGTTCGCCGGTTTCTCGCTTGAACACGGCGCTGAGTCGTTCTTTGTGGCTATAGCCCGCCTTGGGTGTGATTTGCTCTAAGGTCATGTCGGTCTCGCGAAGCAATTGCTTGACACGCTCGATTTGCGTCGCTGTGATCTGCTCGTGGGGTGTACGACCAAGCTCCTCTCGAAATCGACGTTCAAGCTGACGACGCGATAGCGAAGTGAATTCGCAAACATCATTAACATTGATCCCATCACAGGCATGTTGGCGAATGAATCGACAAACCCTCGCAAGTTCGACATCCTCGACGGCAACGACTTGAGTCGAAAGTCGTTCGCATACCGATTGGGGAGGTACGTATTCGATTTCTTCCGTGGGGAGTGTCCCCACCAACATCTGATTCAAAATCTCCGCCGCACGAAACCCGACACGCTCTGCGTTGGGCCGCACACTCGAAAGTGTCGGATCACATAGCAAACAGATCGCGTCATCATCGTCGACACCGATGATGCCAATGTCGTCGGGAACCGCCATCTCTAAAGTACGACACGCATTCACAACCTGTTGTCCGCGAATATCATTGCACGCAAAGAGGCCTGTTGGACGCTTCAGCGACAAAAGCCACTCCGACAAAGGCTTGAAGTCAACCATTCCCGCCTTTTCGATCGCCGTTAACGTGTCGTTCGGTTTACCCGGGGTTTCATAGACGGAAAGCTCACCGTTTGCTTTGGTCACGCATTTTCGAAAGTGGTGCAGTCGCGCATCGGAGTACGAAGCGAAGCGAAAGCCACAGAAAGCAAAACGGCGAAAGCCACGCTCCCACAGATGTTCAAACGCGAGCTCGGCCACTTGCTGATTGTCGGTCTCGACTTGAGGAATGCCGGAAAACTTTCGGTTGCAACGCACGTCGACAATCGGCACCCCCAAGGCACGCAGTGGTTTCACCGTGTGAGTGTCGACCCGCGCGATCACACCATCGATCCGAGTGTTACTCATCCACTCGGGCATTTCAGAATCGAGCGTCATCTCTTGATGCAAGAGGGACCAATCCGCTTGAGTGCGTGCGTACAGCGAAACGCCACGCAACAACTCACGCCCGTAGGCACGCGACGCCTCCACCAGCAACGCAATTCGAGGACGTGATTTCTGTCTCATCGCACGACGCGACCTCCTGCAACATGTCGCAAATCCACATCTCCATGTCGCATATTATTCTCGTCTACCGTTGTCATTCCGGATAAATCATAACCCATGGCGTTGCGACGTGTCGCATATTATTCCCTTAACTCTATAATACGATTCCAGATTCGCGTCCAAGACCCTATTTCGTGTGCTTCAGCTTAGGAAATCCATTTTTTTGGATCCGTCACGGCGCGAGGCCACCGGCGGGGATGACCTGCCGGGTTTGGACCGTCGTTGTGCCCCAAAAGGATCACAACACTCAACTTCCCATTTACCGCTTCCCCTTCAACGAGGACTCCTTTCATGAACGCCAACCCATCCTCTCCCACCGTCTTTCAAGGCGACCTGCCTCGAGTCGGCATCCGTCCCACCATCGATGGTCGACTGGGTGGTGTTCGCGAATCGTTGGAAGAGCAAACGATGAACTTGGCCAAGCGTGTTGCCGAGTTGATCTCGAGCAACATTCGCTACCCAAACGGTGCCCCGGCCGAGTGCGTGATCGCAGACACCTGTATCGGTGGTGTGGCGGAAGCAGCGGCATGTGACGACCAATTTCGTCGCGAGAACGTTGGGGTTTCCTTGACGGTAACGCCATGTTGGTGCTATGGATCGGAAACTATGGACATGGATCCGTTGCGTCCCAAAGCCGTCTTTGGCTTCAACGGCACCGAACGTCCCGGAGCGGTTTACTTGGCCGCCGTTCTTGCCGGTCATACTCAAAAAGGCATCCCCGCATTCGGCATCTACGGACGCGATGTGCAGGACGCCGGTGACGCCAACATGCCCGCCGACGTCCAAGCGAAAATCCTGGACTTCACCCGCTGCGGTTTGGCCGCGGCTCTGATGAAGGGCAAGGCGTACCTGTCGATGGGAGGCACGTCGATGGGCATTGCTGGTTCGATGGTCGATTACAACTTCTGGGAAAAGTGGCTTGGAATGCGTGTCGAGGATATCGACATGAGCGAGTTCATTGGCCGAATGAACAAGGGCCAATTCGACCAAGCCGAGTATGAGAAGGCACTCGATTGGGTCCGCGAAAACTGTCCCGAAGGAGACGATTACAACAGCGAGGACCAGAAACGATCTCGCGAAACACTCGACAAGGAATGGTCCGACTGTGTGAAGATGACGTTAATTGCCCGCGACTTAATGGTCGGCAATCCGAAACTGGCCGAGATGGGCCTTCAAGAACAGGCCCATGGTCACCAGGCGATCGCGTCGGGATTTCAAGGCCAACGCCAATGGACGGATCATTTCCCCAATGGGGATTTCCTCGAAGCGATTTTAAATACGTCGTTCGACTGGAACGGAAAACGCGCTCCGTACATTGTCGCAACCGAGAACGACGCACTCAATGCAGCGACGATGTTGTTTGGCCATTTGCTGACGAACACGGCGCAAGTGTTTGCCGATCTCCGGACCTACTGGAGTCCGGATGCTGTGGCCTCGGCTTGTGACGGGTACAAGCTCGAGGGTGCTGCCTCCGACGGGTTATTGCACCTGATCAATTCGGGTCCCGCCACACTCGACGGCACCGGCCGACAATCCGACGCCGACGGTCGGCCCACGATGAAGCCATTCTGGGAAATCAGCGATCAAGAAGTCCACGAATGTTTGAAGGCGACCACTTGGCATCCCTCGATCACGGAATATTTCCCAGGCGGCGGCCTAAGCTCTCGCTTCAGCACGTTGGGCGGCATGCCCGCGACCATGACGCGGATCAACCTGGTCGCCGGGTTGGGCCCCGCAATCCAGATCGCCGAAGGCCACACCGTTGAGCTGCCGCAAAAGGTTCATGATACTTTGGACCAGCGTACCAACCCGACCTGGCCGACAACATGGTTTGCTCCAACGGTAACCGGACGTGGCGCGTTCACCTCGACGTACGAAGTGATGAATCACTGGGGTGCGAACCACTGTGTGATGACCGCCGGGCACGTCGGCCACCTATTCATTTCCTTGGCCTCGATGCTTCGGATTCCCGTCTACATGCACAATGTCGCGGAAGATCGCGTGTTCCGCCCAAGTGCTTGGAACGCCTTTGGAACCGACAACTTGGAAGCGGCGGACTTTCGTGCCTGCGAAAACTTCGGCCCACTCTACGGACGGAACTAACACTCCGCGAAACAAATCCACTCCCCTCCGAGAAGCTTCACGATGTTTAAACTCACTTTATCTTTTCTTGGCTTGATAGCCATGCTCACGGTGCAACCGGTGCACGTTTTTTCACAAGACAGCGCAACCGATCGCTCCCAGTCGATGGACAAGCTATGGGGCGAGAACGTCGTCAAGCTACGTGCGGAAAACGCGGAACGTGGCCAGCTGTTCGATGAGGGGAACTATGCCATGTTCATTCACTGGGGACTGTATTCCCAGTTGGGGAACAAGGTCGATGGCAAGACCTACTACGGCATTGGCGAGTGGATTATGAACAAACGCATGGCCGACATCCCCATCCCCGAATACAAACGGCTGGCGGGAACCTTTCACCCAGTGGATTTTGACGCCAAGCAGATCGCACAACTTGCCAAAGATGCCGGCATGAAATACATCGTGATCACAGCGAAACACCACGATGGGTTCGCGATGTATCACTCGAAAGCCTGCGACTTCAACATTGTTGACGCAACACCTTGGAACAAAGATCCGATGAAGGAACTGGCCACGGCATGTCGTGAGGCCGGCTTAGGTTTTGGCTTCTACTACTCACACAACCAAGACTGGACGTTCCCCGGTGGCGGAAATGGCCCTGGCGTTGACGAACAAGGCAAACGAGCCACCTTCGACGACTACTTTGTCAAGAAGTGCTTGCCGCAAGTCAAAGAGATCACGACCGAGTACGGCCCGATCGAAATCGTTTGGTTTGACACGCCTGGAAAGATGCCCAAGCACTACGTCGAACAATTGGTCGATGTCGTCCACAAGAACCAACCCCACGCGATGGTTTCCGGTCGCGCGGGGCATGGACTTGGCGATTATCAAACGCTCGGAGACATGGAAGTCCCGCGTCACAACATCGAAGGCTTGTGGGAAAGCGTCGATACAACGAACGATTCCTGGGCCTATGCCTGGTACGACGAATATTGGAAATCACCCAAAGAAATCCTCAAGCGACTGATCGCGTGCGTTGGCCGAGGTGGAACGTACATGTTGAACATCGGCCCACGTGGCGACGGCGCGGTACCCGAGCGTGCGAAGGAAACGCTCCGTCATTCCGGCCATTGGATTCAGCGATACCCACAAGTGGTCTACGCAGCGCAGGCTTCACCCTGGCAACACGCCTTACCTTGGGGCGACGTGACTCGCAAAGACAACAATCTGTTTTTGTGCGTCTTTGAGTGGCCAAGAAACGGCCAACTGTATTTACCGAACTTGAAGACCAAAATCACATCCGCAACGATGCTACGTGGCGACGAACACGATCCCATTTCATGGAGCAAGTCCGGTGACTGGGTCGTGCTGGAAGTACCTGCCCAGGCACCAGAGGAGTTGGTTTCCGTGATTGAATTGCAATTGGCTTCCGAGCCGGTTGTCGATCCGGCATGGACGTTGGATCCAGACATCAAAACCGAGATCTTGGCTGAATTCGCAACCGTCGAAGACGCCGAACAATCCGAGAAGCGGTGGATGGAGAAGTTCGGCGAATGGAAGGGAATCACCCATGTGCATCAATGGGAAGCAGGAGGCAAAGCATCCTGGGAAGTCGATGTGCTCGAACCAGGCGACTACAATGTCGAATTGACGTACGCTGGCGAAGGAAGATTGGTTTGGAGCGTGTCGATTGAAGGCGGCGAATCCATCCAAAATCAGCAGAATTCATCGCATAACTATCAAGCGTTTCCGATTGGATGGATCCATTTCCCCAAACCGGGCCGCTACAACGTTTTCGTAAAATGCGTCGAAGGTGACCTCGAATCGGCAAGCTTGAAGTCGATTGACTTCAAACGAGTCTTTTGACCCCTCCGGTTTCCCAACACCGGATCCACGTTCCAAACCGCGCCCGAAGCAGAGACTCCCATGATTAAGTTCGACCACCGTATTGGCCAGCTTCTGCGATTCTTGATGCTGCTGTTGTGCACCTCCTCGCTAATGTGGCATAGCGAGGCGGTCGTTGGCGCCGATACACCCAGCGTGGAAAAGCCAAACATCGTCTTCATCCTTGCGGACGACCTTGGCTATGGTGATGTGCATTGCTTCAATCCAACGCGATGCAAAATCGCAACGCCCAACATCGATCGGTTGGCCGAACAAGGGATGATGTTTACCGATGCTCACACAAGCTCGTCGGTTTGCACGCCAACACGCTATGGCATTTTGACCGGACGCTACAACTGGCGAACTCAGCTCCAAAAAGGGGTGTTGCACGGTTTTGACGCTCCCTTGATTGCGGAGGACCGATTGACCGTTGCTGGATATTTGAAACAGCACGGGTACACAACCGCAGGGATTGGCAAATGGCACTTGGGGATGGACTTGCCACGGATCGACGACACGCCCGTGAAGGGCAACAATCCCCAGAACATTGATTGGGATTCGCAAATCCACAACGGCCCCGTCACGCGAGGATTCGACTACTTCTTTGGCATTTCCGCCTCGTTGGATATGCCGCCGTATATCTATATCGAAAACGACCGTTTCGTTGGACGCGGCACGGCAACAAAGGCATTCAATCGCAAAGGCCCGGCCGAACCGGACTTCGAGGCGATCGACGTGTTGCCCATGATCGGCCGTAAAGCGGTCGAGTTCATCAAGCGACAAAAGGACTCAACGCCGTTCTTCGCTTACGTACCCTTCACGTCACCCCACACACCGATTCTGCCGTCGAAGGATTGGCAGGGAAAGAGCGTGTTGGGCAAGTACGGCGATTTCGTGATGCAAACCGATGCCGTTGTCGGCGAGATCGTCAACGCCATTGATCAAGCAGGCCTAAGCGAAAATACCATCGTGATCATGACGAGTGACAACGGCTGTTCCAAAGCGGCGGGTATCAAAGATCTGCAATCCAAAGGACACTTCCCGAGTGCACATTTTCGGGGTTCGAAGGCAGACCTTTGGGATGGCGGGCATCGCGTTCCGTTCATCGTTCGATGGCCATCCAAGGTGAAACCGGGCACATCGTCTGACCAATTGATCTGCCAAATTGACTTGATGGCCACGTGTGCTCAGCTGATGGGCAGTGAGTTACCGAATGGTGCTGGCGAAGATAGCGTCAGTTTTCTATCCGCGTTGTCAGGAAAGAAAATTGACTCGACACGAGCAGGCGTCATCCACCATTCAATCGGTGGTTATTTTGCCTATCGGCAGGGCAAATGGAAATTGTTACTCGCAAAAGGGTCAGGAGGTTGGACTTCACCGAGAGAAAACGAAGTCGCTGACGATGCCCCAATCGCTCAGCTTTATGATATGGAAATCGACCCGCATGAAACCAACAACTTGTACACATCCGAGCCAGCGGTGGCGAAGCGATTACTGGCTCAGCTTGAATCGGATGTGAATCGTGGACGTAGCACGGACGGTCCAGCCGCCAGGAATGACGTCGAGGATATTGTGATAGAAAAGGGCAAACATTGACCAGGAGCGACTTCATCAAAACGAAAGCCGAGTACCTCAAAGGTCGCGATGCCCTCTGTTTTCCGAGCAGCCTTAGAACCTTGACAAGGCAACGCTCGATTTGCAATCGATGGTTGGTCTACGTATCTCTGGCTGGGCTGCTGCTCGGCTGCAACATCGCAGCGGCGGCCTCTTACGATGTCTACTTGCTGGCGGGCCAGTCGAACATGGACGGGCGTGGACAAGCATCCGACTTGCCGGCGGAACAGCGTCAGCCGTTTGAGCACGCCATCATTTTCTATCGCAACTTGCCGCACACGAGCGAGGGCTGGAAACCGCTCGGCCCGGGATACAGCATTCCGCCAAAATACGAAGGGACCTTGCCGTCGCAAACCTTCGGCCCGGAACTTGGATTTGCCCGAGCCATGTTGGACGGTCAGCCGCTAAAAAAACTGGCGTTGATCAAGGGTTCCAAGGGTGGCACCAGCTTGCGAACCGATTGGAACCCAGGCAGCCAAGGGGATCCTGACTCTCAGGGACCTCGCTATCGGGATTTTATCGAGACCATTCGGTTGGCCACCAATCAACTCACACAGCGAGGTGAAACCTACACGCTGCGCGGTTTGTTGTGGCATCAAGGTGAATCCGATTCAAAATCCAGCGTCAAAGACTATCAGCAGCGACTGGATCAATTGATCATCCGTATTCGTGAAGACCTCGGTGTTGCCGACTTGCCCGTCATCGTTGGCGAAGTTTTCGACAACCGTAAACGCGACAATGTTCGTGCCGCGATTCGGGCGGTGGGTACCAGCGGTCCCAGAGTCGGATTCGTTTCGTCCGACGACACAACCACTTGGGATGAAGGCACCCATTTTGACGCGCCGAGCCAACTGCTGCTCGGCCAACGCTACGCCGAGGCGATTTGCAACGTGCAAACGAGGGATGCACGATCACGACCCAAGGTCGTTTGTTTCGGAGACAGCATTACCAAGCGGGGCTATCCCAAGATTTTGAGTGGTCTGGTGGACGTTGACAGCATCAATGCGGGAGTCGCAGGCAATACGACTTCGCAGGCGCTGCGGCGCGTCCAAAGCGACGTCTTGGATCACTCACCCGAGGTCGTCGTCATCTTGTTTGGAACGAATGATATGAGGATCGACAGCGAAAGAGCATTCGTCCCCGTGGACAAGTACAAGGATAACTTGACGGCGATCATCAACGATTGCCGTGGTGCCGGATCCAAAGTGGTGCTGTGCACGCTGCCGCCAATTGATCCCGGTCCCTATTTCACCCGGCACGATCGCAACGCTTTCGAACAGTCCGGCGGTTTGCCCGCGTTAGTCGCCCGCTATCAAGCCGCCGCAGCCGACGTCGCCAAAAAATGCGATGTGCCTCTCGTCGATCTACAGTCGCTGCTGACGAATGACCCGGAATGGCTTAGCAACGATGGCGTGCATCCTAGCAACGCCGGAAACGCGATCATCGCAGCGCACATTGCAAAGGCCGTTTCGGTCCTTTGCCGAGAAGCGACAACACCTTAAGAGCCCCACCCATGAATTCAAGCAAAACACTTGTCGCCTTGCTGTTGCTGATCGCGTTTGGCATGAGGGCGACGGCCGCGATGGACCTCTACGTCAGCCCGACCGGAAACGATTCGAATCGAGGTACGAAAAGGGCACCGGTTGCCTCGCTGAAAAGAGTACAAACCCTGGCTCGATCCTACGCTGGCACCGAACCCGTGACGGTTCATGTTGCCGATGGGGTCTATTATTTGCCGGAGACACTCGTCTTCACAGAAGCCGATTCCGGTTCCTCGGATGCTCCCGTTCGTTACCAAGCGGACAACGAGGGCGGCGCGGTCCTCAGCGGTGGGTCAAGACTCGAATTGACTTGGAAACCGTATCGTGATGGCATCTTCATGGCCCAGACCCAACCGGGATTGGTCATTGACCAACTGTTCGTGGACGGCAAGAACCAGCGTATGGCTCGCTATCCAAACTTCGACGCAACCAAGAAGACGGAAGCCTACCAGGGCTTTGCGGCCGACGCGTTTTCCCAACAGCGGGCTGCCAATTGGGCGAATCCCCAAGGCGGATACATCCACGCCATGCACCGCGCTCGATGGGGCGGATATCACTACCGCATCACCGGCAAGAACGATGAGGGTGAAGTGATCTATGAAGGCGGCTGGCAGAACAACCGTCAAATGGGCATGCACAAAGAGTTCCGTATGGTCGAGAACATTTTCGAAGAACTCGACGGGCCCAACGAATGGTATCACCATGCCGAGGCCAACACGCTGTACTATCAGCCTGAGCCGGGCACGGATTTGGCCAATGCAACCGTCGAGGTCGTGCGACTGCGACATTTGATCGAGTTTCGCGGCGACGAACCGCATCCCGCCAAGTTCATCACGCTAAGCGGGTTCGTGATTCGCCATGCCGCACGGACGTTCATGCTGACGATGGAGCCCATGCTCCGTAGCGACTGGACGATCTATCGTGGCGGGGCGTTTTTGTTAACAGGAACGGAAAACGTTCAACTGCTCGATTGTGAGTTTGATCAAGTTGGGGGAAACGCGATATTCGCCAGCAATTACAACCGGCGACTGCTGGTGAAGGGGTGCCATATTCACGATACCGGTGCCAGCGGCATCTGCTTTGTCGGAGATCCCAACGCCGTGCGCGATCCCCTGTTCCAATATGGTGAAAAGAACGATCTGTCCAAGATTGACCGCACACCGGGCCCCAAGACCAACAATTATCCCGCCGATTCGATGGTCGCCGACTGTCTGATTCACGGCATCGGTCGCGTGGAACGGCAGCCTGCCGGCGTCCAAATCGAGATGGCCCGTCGGATCACGGTTCGCGATTGTTCCATCTACGATTGCGCCCGTGCCGGTATCAACATCGGTGATGGAGCTTGGGGCGGACACCTAATCGAACGATGTGATGTGTTCGACACCGTGCAAGAAACTCATGATCATGGTTCGTTCAATTCATGGGGGCGAGATCGCTATTGGCGCAGCGATCGATCCGCAAGCCAAACGGCAATTGACGAGGATCCGACGCTGCCATTTCTCGACGCGGTTGAAACAACCGTGATTCGCAACAGTCGCTGGCGATGCGATCATGGCTGGGACATCGACCTCGACGATGGTTCGTCCAACTACGACATCTACAATAATTTGCTACTCTCCGGCGGGCTAAAACTGCGTGAAGGGTTCCGGCGCCGGGCTTGGAACAACATCACCGTCAACAACGGCTTTCACCCGCACGTGTGGTACAACCACAGCGGCGATGAAGTGTATGGCAACTTGTTCATGGCCGCCGCCCGTGGCGCTCGGATGCCGAATGATAATGCCAAGGGAAAACGCATTGATGGCAACCTTTTCTATTCCACCGACGCCGAAGCAAAGGATCGCTACGCAGAATTCGGTTGGGACGTGAACTCCATTGCCGCGGACCCGGTGTTTGTCGATCCCCTCCGAGGCGACTTTCGTGTGCAGGAGGGTTCACCCGCTTTGGCGATCGGATTTAAGAACTTCCCAATGGACCAGTTTGGTGTCAAGAAACCCTCACTCAAAGCGATCGCCGCGGCCCCGGTCATTCCGAGCCTTGAAGTCAACGCAGCGTCGCCCCCGTCGCGAGCCGATCGCAGCCAACCCAGCCGTGTGATGCCTGTTTTTTGGTTGGGCGCAAAAGTTCAATCGCTCGAGGGCGAGGCGTTCAGCGCGTTCGGAGTCAGTCAAGAAGATGGCGGAGTCGTGATGAGCCAAATCAGCGATAACTGTGACGCGGCGAAAGCGGGTCTGATGGAGGGGGACTTGGTCCAAGCCATCAACGCGGCGACGGTGAAAACAGTTGAAGATTTGCTCAAAACCGTTTGCGGCGTTGCCGACGAACCACTGACCGTTCGCGTCATCCGCAATCAACAGCCGATTGAGGTCAAGCTGACCGTGGGAGCTTACTGGGTCGTTGAAACGGCTGAACAAGGTGACGCGTTTTCCAAGATTCCGTTGCCAAAGCAACCGGCGGGAACGATCAACGCAAATCAGCTACCCAAGGACGAACCGTTGGAAACGTTGGTCGATGGCCATTTGGATGAGGGTTACGGTCCTGTGTTCGCCAACCAGGTCGACACGGGCATCTATCGGCTCGATCTAGGCCAACCCAAAGCCGTTTCCATGATCAGCACTTGGAGCACGAACAAGAACCTCAATCGGGGGCCACAAAAAATGACGCTCTACGGCAGCCACGCCACCAAGGATCCCGGTTGGGATCTCCAGGATCGATCCCAATTTGTTCCCTTGGCTTCCATCGACACGTCATCGAGGAAAACAAACAGCTACAATGCAACATCCCTGCGGGCCAGGCCGGGGCAATCGCTGGGAACCTTCCGCTGGATTGTTTGGCAAGTCAGCCCGGTGACCCGCATCGGGGAAAACACTGCATTCCAAGAACTACACGTTGAGTAGCGTTACGTCCCTCGCCCCGCAAGTTACGGAGCCCAGCGAGTTAGGGAGCCCCGCCCTGCAGCGATTGCGGATCGCATCGAATCCATGATCCGTCGCCAACTCGCATCACTCAATCACCGCATCACATCCGGACAGGACCACTTCATGAGCATTATGACCACGAACTATCGATCGTTGATTGTCTTCTTGTTGGTGCTGGTCACGACCCCCGTGATCGCGGAAAACAAGAACGAAACCCAACAAGATCGCGATACACGGATGGCGTGGTGGCGTGAGGCCAAGTTCGGCATGTTCGTTCACTGGGGCATCTACTCAACGACCGGCGGACTTTATAAAGGAAACAAGCTGCCCAATAGTGCCGAATGGATGATGAACAAAGGTCGCATTCCGATCGCGGAATACGAACAATACGCAGCCCAGTTCAATCCGGCCGCCTTTCATGCCGACGAATTTGTCGGTCTTGCCAAGCAAGCCGGCATGAAATATCTCGTCATCACCGCCAAGCATCATGACGGGTTTTCGATGTTCGGTTCGCAGTGCAGCCCCTACAACGTCGTCGATGCCACTCCGTTTGGCCGCGACATCATGAAGGAACTTGCGGATGCCTGCCAGAAACAAGGCATTCGCTTTGGTTTCTACTATTCCCAGGCTCAAGATTGGCATCACCCCGGCGGCATGGGGAACAGTTGGGATAAAACCATTCAACGCGTCAGCACGGATGAGTATGTGATGCAAAAGGCCGTTCCCGAGGTCAGGCAATTGCTGACCGATTACGGGCCGATCGGAATTTTTTGGTGGGACACCCCTCGAGCGATGAGCCAGGAATCGTTCGACTCGCTGCATTCGCTGACCAAGCTGCAAACCAATGTGATTACCAACGATCGGCTCGGAGAAGATTATCCAGGCGATTACAAGACGTATGAGCGACAGATTCCGGCACAAGCGCCCGTTGGCAAGGACTGGGAAGTCTGCATGCCCATTAGCGGAAGCTGGGGATACAAGATCGGTGATGATGATTTCAAATCATCGACAACCTTGATTCGCAATCTGATTGATATCGCCAGCAAGGGCGGGAACTATCTCCTCAACGTCAGCCCGACCGGGGACGGAACGTTGCTTCCCCCTGCGGTCGAACGACTCAAGGCCATTGGGGCTTGGATGAGCGTCAATAGCGAATCGATCTACGGGACCCAGGCCAGTCCGTTCATCGACTTGGAATGGGGACGCTGCACCAGTAAACGTACCGACAACGGCACCGTTTTGTACTTGCATGTGTTCGATTGGCCCACCGACGGCAAGCTCGTCGTTCCGGGCCTGAAGAACGAGGTGCAACAGGCCTCACTGCTGGCGGGAGGCCAATCGTTGCAGGCAGAATCAACGGCGGAGGGAGTGATCATTTCGGTTCCCTCGGTGGCACCCGACGAAGTCGCGAGCGTGGTGGTCGTCGAGGTAGCCGGAAAATTGGAAATTGAGGCAAACCTTCCTACGGTGAACCGCGACGGCAGCGTCGTCTTGTCGGCCAACAAGGCCTACATCCACAACAACGAAGGTAGCCGTCAAGCCAGAATTCAAGTCCATGACGATACCCCACACATCGGATACTGGACCGACCCCGAGGCCTTTGTCGAATGGACGTTCCAAACCACCCAACCCGGCGAGTACGAGGTCCAAGCCATCCTGTCGGTCGAAAGCCCCAGGACTCGTTTTGCATTCGGCTTACCGGGGCAGCCGATGTCCGTTGAAATCGAGTCCACGGGCGGCTACGGCAATTATGTGAAGAAAACACTTGGCAAGATTCGGATCGATCGATCGGGTGAGTACACGTTCCGAGTCAAACCGGATCCCGACGGGTGGCAACCGATGAACCTGAGGCAACTTGAATTACGTTTGCGTTAGGAACGAGCGAAAAAAAATTGTCCGATTTGTAGCACAGGCTGCTAGCCTGTGTTGAAGGCCAGCAGCCTGCAAAACAACATCAATTGTCCGTTCGTTGCTTAGCTGCACCTGCGTGTTCGAGACAGCAACTTGGGTTTCTCAAGTCGAAAGACCCCCTCCTTAAACAATGGAACTGAACCCTATGCCTAACCGTCGTCAATTCATTCAAGCCACTTCCAGCGGGACCGCTCTGATGGCGATCCATCCGCTTCTCGCTGCCGAAACCAACGCCAAGGTTCCATCCTACTTGAACCCGGTTGCCAAGTCCTACGCCGCCGATCCTCGAAAAGCGGCGATCGATTGGTTTCGCAAAGCCGAATTCGGTTTGTTCATTCATTATGGGCTCTATTCACTTCTCGGTCGCCACGAGTGGGTGATGATGAAAGAAACCATTCGGGTCAAGGAGTATGAAAAACTCGCTGAGCGATTCACCGCAGAAAAGTTCGACGCTGACTTCATCACCGACATGGCACTCGATGCGGGCATGAAGTACATCAACATCACGACGCGGCATCACGATAGCTTTTGCCTGTTCGATTCCAAGTATACGGAGTTCAAGAGCACGAACACCCCTGCCAAACGCGACTTGGTGGGTGAGCTTGCCGATGCGTGTCGCGAAAAAGGACTCGGGTACTTTCTGTACTACTCCCACGGACGAGATTGGCGGCATCCTCACGCGCCAAACAATTGGGGGTGGGGTGGCTCCGCGCGACCCAAGTACGATCCGCCCGAATCATTCTATGCACAAGGAGAAACACACGACTTGCAGATTTATGTCGAATTCATGAAGAACCAGATCACCGAGCTGCTGACCCAATATGGTCCGGTCGGCGGCATCTGGTTGGACGGTTTTTCGACGCCTGCATCCCGCAAGGAAAAGATGCACGAATTTAGGCTGCAAGAGCTCTATGACCACATCCATTCGCTACAGCCTCAAGTGTTGGTCTCGTACAAACAGGGCTTGTTAGGGACCGAAGACTTCAAGGCACCCGAACGCAATTGGAAGGGCGAGTCGGACGTACCGCTTGAGATTTGCGATACGCTTCAACCGCACGGATGGGGCTACATGAAAAGCGACGACGGCAAACACAAGACGCCTGACCAAGTCATGCAAATGCTTCAAAAGGCCAAGGCCATCCAAGCGAACCTGCTTTTGAACACCGGACCGCTCCCCGACGGATCGATCCATCCCGAGGATCAAGCCACGCTAAGAGAAGTCGGCAAACGGCTGCGCGGCGCTGGACCCGATGCGGATGCTTCCTCGCAGTAGTCACATCTTTCTTCAAAAGGACCTTCGTGGTGAAAACCGGTCTCAGCATTTCTCCATCCGTTCTCGTGGCATTGTTTGTCGGCTTCGGTATGGCGGCCGTTCATCCAAAGCTTGGTCAATCGAGTCATGCCGATGACGCTGCGATGTTTTGGTCGGACTCGCAATCCGAAATTTTGCCAACGGGTGACCTGCAATGGAAACCGAGTCCGTTTGCATTTCGCGCCGTGGGTCAAGTTCGCTATGTTGATTTTGACAACGGCACGGACACAAATCCCGGAACTCGAGACGAGCCCTGGAAACATCACCCCTGGGACGCCAACGCAACCGATCATGCGGCCAAGCACGGCGGAATCTGCACCTACGTGTTTCGACGAGGAGTCCAATACCGCGGCACCTTGATCGCGACGGAGTCCGGCCAGCCTGGCAATCCGATTCGCTTGACCAGCGACCCCGAATGGGGAAGCGGCCCCGCTGCACTTGTTGGATCGGAACGTGTCACGAATTGGGTCCAGGGTGTCGACCATCCCGATATACCGGAGCCCGATTGTGTCTGGTACGCCGACCTTGATTTCCAACCGCGCAACCTGTGGTGCTACGGCCAAGACGGCGATGCCGTGCGGATTCCATTGGCGAGAACTCCCAATTGGCAGGTTTCCGACCCCGATGACATCAAGAGCCAGTGGTATTCGTTCAACAATCCTGATCGCAAGGACGTATGGGGGGCCAAGGTTGAGTTTGGCGGCATCGAACGACCGATCGGATACGACACCGTCCATCTCACGCAAGAAGCGGACACCTACAACGACGCGTTGATCTGGTCCGAATACGGATGGGTGATGGGAACACCCTACCCTTCAAAGGTGGTCCACTTTGACGCAGAAAAACGCGGGATCGTCTTCGGTGGACAATGGGGAAATTCCATCGGCAGCTACCACTACCCTCGCCACACTCGCTACTACTTGGAAGACAAACCGCACTACTTAGACGATGCGAAGCAGGGTGAATTCTGGTTCGAGCGTCGCGGAGCTGGCGGCAGGTTGTACTTGCGATTGCCCGGCGACGCCGATCCCAATGAATCCCATATCGAAGCCGCTAAACGAATCCATCTGATCGACAGCCAATCGATGAATCATGTTGAATTCAGTGGACTCGATTTTCGGTTCACTAACGTTCCGTTTGATCTGACCAAGCTACCAGGTGGTCCCGACGCTGACCCGGGCTGCATTCGTTTGAGGGGTAATGGCCAAGACATCACCGTTTCGCATTGCCGTTTTTCCGATGTCCACACAGCTGTCCGCGTCCAATCCATAGGCGAAGACACGACCATTGATCAGGTTCGGATTACCGACAATGTGATCGGCCCCACCGACCACGCAGGATTGGTGCTACACGATGGTGGTGGCTATGGCAGCGAGTATCCACTTGGCCGATTGCTGGACGTTAAGGTTCTACGCAATCGCTTGCACCACATTGGTCAACGGCCGACACGCTACGGCCAGGGGCACGCCATCGATATCGAATGTGCCGAGACGCTGGAAGTGGCGGGAAATCAACTGAGCCGCATTTACGGATCCGGCATTTTTGTTTTCGGCGGAAAACGGCAAGAAGCCAAAGTCGATCGCCCTTTGACGCGGATTCTCATCCATCACAACAAGGTCATCGACCCTTTGCTCAACAGCAACGATTGGGGAGGCATCGAGACCTGGCAGGGTGGACCGGCTTACGTCTTCAACAACATCTCCGGAAACCCAGGTGGTTTCAAAGCGTGGGGGAACCTGAACCACGCCAAGCAGGCTGCCAATTCACGGTTTGGTCACGCGTACTACATGGACGGAGCCTTTAAGCAGTACTACTTCAACAACATCGCTTGGGGAAAATCGAGCGACCCATTTGATGCATTGGGAAACACATCGGCGTTCCAAGAGATCCACGGTTACGCCTGCTCGATCTTCAACAACACGATCTACAACTTTGTCATCGGGTCACGCCGCCAATCACCCGTCGCTGGTCGCAACAAGTACTTGGGAAATCTATGGCAATCGATTGGCCACATGGTTTTTCGGCATGCCGATCCAAAAAATCTGGCAGCAGACCCAAACGCAGCAGACGCGGGGGCTCAACCCTCTTCCTACCAACATGCTACAAACGCCTACGCCAACAATCTCTTTTTTGAGACGCCTGAGATGCTGGCGGTGTTCGAGCCCTCAGGCCGTTGGCACGCAAGCGTTGATGGATTTCGTAGAGCTCTGCGACTGCGAGGTTCGCTGGGAGATGTTGGTGAGCAGCTGAATCAATCACCACTTGTTGATGCCGCAGCGCACGACTTTCGGCCAACCGGCATGGCGACCGATAAAGGTGTCAAAGTTTTCGTCCCCTGGGCACTGTACGCCCCCGTCGCCGAGTGGAACTTTTATCACTCCGGCGATGACCCGACGCAGATCCCCGACGATCATTTCTACCTCGCCGCCAGCTATGTTGACCGAACGAAGTATCACGACAATCCGACTTATCCACTGCATGCGATCAATCTGGACGACGATGCTTACGAAAGGGGACCGTTAGAGGATTGGATTCCGGGCGCTGTTCGGTTCAATGGTATCGACCAATACGCAACGGTTGCGCATGAGGCTTTCGAGGTAAAGTCCTTACCCTCGGAGGAACCAAAGCTCTCCAACACTCAACACGCAAAAATCACATTTGAGGTGCCCGATCGCATCCATCCCGGCAACGCATGCGAAGTCCGTCTGCGTCTTTCCGACGTCCCTCCAGGAATCAGGATCAAGGCGGATTTGCATTGGCAGAAATCTGGAGGCGGTTTCGGTGGTGTGAACGCGAACGGCGGTACAGGGTATGTCGTCGAGGGTGAAGGACCCTACGTGTTCACGTTTGATGCCAAAGACAAACTGGGACTCGGTCACTACATTGTGACGGCTTACCTGACCCCTTCGGGCGAGTGGCAGGACCGGGTTGATTTGGCTCAGTGGAAGGTCCCCGCAGCGAGCGTGCAACCGACCGAGGGATACCCGAACGCATCGATTCGGGATTCCAATTTCTTGATCGAGTGCTACTTCAAAACGCAGCCACAACACGCGGGTGGGATTCTCTGCGAAAAGATGAGCCAATCCGGATATCGCCTTTTCGTTGCTAACGAGGGTGGCGTGACGTTCCAGGTGGCGGGTCAAGACGAAGCAGCATCGATCGACAGCCGCTCCCTCATCAACGATGGCCGATGGCATCACGTGATCGTCGAAGCGGACCGCAAATCAAAGCAGCTTCGTATCTACATCGATGGGCGTCTCGACGCTCAGGGTCCGGGAATCGGAGCGGTCTCATTGGAAAACCAGTCCGACTTTTACGTTGCGGGTCGGAAAGAAGGGCACTATTTGAGCGGCACCATCGATTTCGTACGCATCGCATTGGGAACGTTGGCGGACGCCAAGACGGCGATCGAAGAACTCTACGCATGGCAATTCGATGGCCCGTTCCTGAAAGATTTTGTCGGCCACCGTCCCATTGGCCGTCGCGACGCAGGCGCACTCGAGCGGGTCGACCCCATGCCTTAATCCGTGCGAATGGTAACGGAGCGCTAAGAAGTCCCTTACGCCCGCTGGCGTTGGATTCCAAAGCCCATTCCTGAAAGAGTTTAGTGGATCTTGTAAAAGATCCTTGGCGATAGGCTCATTGACAGCTTGTTGATAAAGCGATTTCGCGGTTGTTAACTTTCGCGGCGATAGCTGCGGAAGCATGGAACTGCGGACGAAAGTCCTTGTCTTTACCCGCATCTTCGCGAGCTGGCACGGCATTGTGCCACGGAATGACCGCGAGGCGGTCAAAGATGGTAGCCGGCGGTCGCGTCAGCGCACCGCCGGCATGCGAAAATGCGGACAACCGACCCCAAAGGCGGTCGCAGAACCCCGGTGGTATCTGCGACCACCTGCGGGGTCGCTGGTGGAAGAAAAACACCTACTTTCCGGTGGTGCGCTGACGCGACCACCGGCTACCCTCTGCGATGCCTACGGCATCATAAAAAGGGGTAAAAGACAAGGTAAAGTCTTCTCCATTGCTAATACTTCAGCAGTCTCCGAAGCGGGGCATAAAGCTCTCTTGCTGCTAAATGACCGTAGGTGCGCGATCGCTCTGCCGCGGCCAATTCGGTTCGTGTCGCGTAGACAACCTTCGTGAAGTGGCACGACAAGTACGCTCGGATACCTAAGCCGATTGGCCCCAATTCATCGGTTGAATAGCAGCGTCTCGACGGTCCCTATTTCGGCAGCGGCAAGATGATCGTCGCGTTCTCATTTAACGTGACCTCTGCTTCCTTGCCGTCGATTCGGTACTTGATCTTTAGCTGCTTCACGACCCCTTGGGCGGGGTCGCCACCGAAAGTGGTGTTGTAGCTTTCACTCGGCAAAAAGATGATGCGATAGCTTTTCGCGTACTTGCGAAGCGTTGCTGTAACATCCTTGATCTTCTTATCCGCACCATACTCGGCCTTGATGATTTCAAGCTCCACCGGTGTCTGACCGGCCTGTGCCAACGCTTTACCAAGTTCGGCACGATTGATCCCTTTGCTGGCCATCCCCATCACCACCAGCATGGCTTGGTCTTTCAACGCCGGATCATGAGCGGCTTCGAGTGCAATTGCCTGCATCTCTTGACTGGGATAACGCAGCAAGACTTCCAATACCAATTGCTTGTCGGCGTCACGAGTGGCGGTGGCGAGTGCCGTGCGACACATCGCGGCGCGAGTTTCGGCGGGCATATCGAATTGTCGAGCAATGCGGATGTAGGCACGGACAGCACGAATCTTGAATTTCGGGTTGCTCTCTGCGTGGAACAGCTCGAGCAGCAAGGGCGCGGCATCGGCCGACTTCCACGAACCCAACACACGAAACGCTTCGTCGCGAAGCAGTTCATCACCATCTCGGGCGGCCGATGCGACCGCTGCAAGCGAGTTCGTTCCCCCCACGATGTTCAACGTGTCGAGAATTCGCCCTTTGACCGCGGGGTCTGCGGTCGCCAGTGTCTCGGCAAGTTTTGCTGCAACGGCTTCCTGATCCTCCGCTCGCAAGCAGACATCACGGATCGCCTGGTCTAAGGCAGCGGCCTCCGCTGTGTCTCGGGTCGTCGCCAATCGCGAAATCAGTTTCGGCAGATCGGCCGGCTCCATCACGTTGCCCAGGCTGACCAAGGCAGCAACTCGCACGTTGGCATCAGGATCCTCGACTGCTTGCCAGAGCGCGGGTGCCGCTGCGGCGATCCGCCGCTGGCCGGCTAAGCCGATGAGCACTTGTCGCATTTTTCCCTGAGCATCGGAGATTCTGCCTACAATCTGTCCATCCACTGTTTTTCCTTGTAGACTTTCGAGCGATTCGATCGCAGCCTGTGACACCTCATCGCTATCGCCGGCTGCTGCATCGAGAAGTGGTGGCACGCACGAAGCGTCGCCGATTCGCTTCAGGGCACGAAAGGCGAGTAGGCGAAGCGGACCCTCGTCGCTCGTTGCGACGTCGAGCACTGCCGGCAAAACTCGGGATTCGCCACGGTCGGCCAGAGCAAGAATCAACAAGCCCTTTCGCTCTGACGAAGTCTTAGGTAACTCTGTCACCAACGCATCGGTGACCTCCCTTCCAGGGGACTCCATGGCGGCTCGCACTGCGGCGGCGGCCAACCCATAGTCGTCACCATGAAGGGCCTCCACCAGCAGCGGGATCCCCTCGCTGCCGCGAGCAAGAATCGCTCCACGCAGCGCTGCGGCACGGACCGCAGGCGGCACATCCGACCGACCTCGCAACTCATCATAAATGGCTTGCGACGACTCCGGTTCGCCCTCCGCCGCCAAGGCTTCGGCACAGCGGAGTAAGCCTTCGCAGATGGCCATTTGATTGTCTTCGGTGGTATTCGGCAACGCTTTCTGCAAGGCTTCCGCAGCAGTAGGGGTACCGATGTTACCGATGGCTCGTGCGGCGGCTTGTGCCGTTTCGGCCGTTTCAAGCCATTCGGATAGAGGCTCCACGGCTTTCGTGTCGCGTCGGACGCCAAGGCTGCCGATCACACCTAACTGCGGCCTGCCCTGAGTGTTGCCCAGTGCATCCCGCAAAGCTTCGTTAACGGAGGGGTCGGTGATGGGCTCCAACGCATAGCGTGCCATGTGCGAAAGCTCTTCGTCGGCTAGCAATTCGGCCAACGCGGGAACAGCCTCCTTCGTGCCAATTCTCGCCAATTGTCGACAGGCGGCCGATTTCTCTTGCAGGCCCGCGTCCGAGCGAAGCACCGCGATCAGCTCAGCTTCTTGAGCAACGGATTCCGTAGCAGATTGCATCGCGGCGGTAACGACCAGGACGACAATCAGTACCAAGTATCTTTGAAGGCTGCATTTCCACATGGTGGCGATTTCTCGATGACGGTAGGGAAAGGACGGTAGGTGTTTAGGTTTCCAGGGAAGAACCTGGGAACAAGGCAGGGTGATGAACAGCGGCGCGAACCGCTCAATCCGAAACGGCGGCCAAGCCATTGCCGAACTAGTAAACGTAGGGCTCTCGCATGGCGCGCGAACGAAGGCTGTTGGCCTCGTCGTCGCCCACAAATTCATCGGTGCTGGGATCAAACTTCAGACTTCGCTTGAGCCACATGCAAATATTGGCGGCGTGGACGGTCGTCATGCTGTGGTGCATCACGTCGGGGTTGGCAACTGTTCGTTCACGGCTCCTGACACAGTCGAGAAAATTCTGCATGTGGTCGAGCGATCGACCGGTGCGAGCAACATACTGACCGATCACGCGGTTGTACTCGCCAAGCAACGCGGCCGACGAGACATCGGGTTGCGAATAGCCGTCCGCAGCCGCGGCCCAGCCCTCACTTCCGTCGAACCGTTCCCCACAGGAACCGTGCCAATACTTATTGCCTCGCGAAAGGACCAACCTCGTACCGTTGGCAAAGTGCGTGACCATCCCGTCACCGCTGTCGTTGGCCACATACTCGTACTCGATCGGTGACGATTCGCTGCAACCCAGTCCAGCCTGTGCCTGCGCGAAGGTATGTGCCCCCCATTCTCCGATGCAACTGGTGTGAAAATCGTAATGGCCTCGCCAGCCGCCGGAAACGTAGGCCGGGTTATAAGGTCGCCAAGGACAGGAGCCTAGCCATGCATCCCAATCCACTTCTTGTTTGGGCGGCTGAGCGACGGCGGGTAGCCAATCGTGACGCATCTCGGCAGCATCCCAAGGAGCGATATGGGCATAAGCCGTGTGGATTTCACCAAGACGGCCACTGCGAGCCATCTCGATACAGAACACATGGTTCGGTTCACTCAAACGCTGTGTGCCCGTTTGATACACGCGCGCGTACCGGCGAGCCGTCTCGACCACCGCTCGCCCTTCGGCAATCGTCATGCACGATGGCTTCTCTGTATAAACGTCTTTCCCGGATCGCATCGCCAAGATGGAAGCGAGCGCGTGCCAACGATCACCTGTCGCAATCAACACGGCATCGATATCCGGTCTCGCGTCGAGGAAGCCGTTGATCTCTGGATACATGGCGCAGTCGCTCGTGCCATAGTGATCATCAACAATCTGCTTGACCGCAACCCGCTGCTTTTGTTGCAGATCACAGATGGCAACGAATTGCACTTCGGGGCTGCGCATGATCCATTTCAGGTCGTGCTTGCCGCGATTCTGGATCCCAATCCCGCCAACGACAATCCGGTCACTGGGCGGTACGGCACCGCCCATGCCAAGCGCAGAGGCAGGAACGAAATAAGGGACGGTTGCCAAAGCTGCGGCACCCGCCGCCTTTTTGACAAATCGGCGGCGTGACAAAGGCGCTGGGTCGAACATGGCGGTTCCACAAGGGGGAGGGTAGGATGGCGGGGACCTGGGGCGAGCGTCGAGTCGCAACAGCCAAAGCGAAACGCGGCCATGCAACACGACGGAATCTTGATCGTCTCTCAACCGTCGGCGAATGTCAAGCATTGCGACAATTCGTCCGTAGCAGGTGCCCAGCCTACTGTCACCTAAGGGTTCGTGACCGAGTGGTTGCTCTCGGCCCACTCGCGAAGCACGGCGTATTTTGGCGCACGATTCTCAAGATCACCAAGCGATTGCTTGGCTCCCCAACTGCCGCCCATATGGACATAGTGGTTGAAGTGAGTGAAGTAAGGTGCGTATGCCTTCAGCATCGCACGGTACACCTCCCCCATACGAGGGTCGTGTTGGTCCAACAGGGCTTTCGGGTCGGTATGCTTGAGGTGCTGACCGCCCTCATAAGTAACCATTTTCATTGGCGTGCTACTCGTAACCGTCTCTGCAATTCGTTTGATCATCTCGACTCGTTCGGGAATCGCTTCATGGACCAATCGATCAAAGACATTTTCGGCCCCAGGCTGCAGGTGATGACCGATATCGGGCGCCAACGCATAGGCGTCAGGCATGATGCCATTCCAAGTCTCGTTGGACCACTCGACGTAACACTTCAAACTTGGATCAAGCGTGTCGCGAATCAGTACGGCCAGGTTTTTGACATAGTCATCATCCGCGACGTGAGGAACCGTGATCCAGATATCCTTGCCCGTGCGATTGCGGATGCCGAGACAAACCATCCGGTTGTTGCGCGACGGACGCCCCTGCGAACCCCCTCCCCCCGAAGCATCGAATTCAAACATCATCAGTAAGAGCAGAGCATGACACAACCCTTTCGAATCGTCGCGATTGCCCTGATGGGAATGGGCATCTTCTCTACACTCAACTTGGCACCTGCCGAGGAATCGGGCGCGGCGGACCCGACCGAGCCTTGGCCACCGATCACATCGACGCATCAACCGGGAGTGATTTGGTGGGTCCCCGGCAGTGCCATGGACCGCGACAACTTGACCGAGAACCTCCGTCAGCTCCGTTCTGCGGGATTCGGTGGCGTCAGCATGGTACCGATCTATGGCGTCAAAGGCGCGGAAGACCATTTTCTGCCATACCTTTCACCGCAGTGGATCGAGATGTTCGAGTTCGCGTCACGCGAAACCAGACGACTCGGGTTGTGGCTCGACCTCACACCCGGAACCGGATGGAGAATTGGTGGACCCAATGTCACACCGGAGATGGGAGAACTTCGAATTAAGCTCTCCGAGGGAAAGCTTGCCCCCAGTCGCTCGAACGCCAAGGTCAAGCGTGCTGCACCGGGCGGAGCCGGCTTGTCGATTGATCCGTACTCCGTTGCGGCACTACAACAGCATTTACGGTTCTTCGACCAGAACTTCTCGGAGTTGACGGCGGAGCGCCCGCGTGCGTTCTATCATGATTCGTTCGAGTACAACGGCAGTTGGACGGACGGATTCCTTGACACCTTCCGCCAAAAACACCCTTACGACCTCGCGGACTACGCCGCAGAGTTGTTCGGCGAAGGAGATCAGGAAACGGCGGCACGTGTTCAGCGTGATTACCGCGATACGATATCCGACTTGCACTACGATTTCGTCACCCTGCTGCACCAGTGGGCAGGCGAGCGTGGCAGCAGCCTGCGAGAACAGGCTCACGGTGCCCCCGGAAACCTGCTTGACCTGTACGCGCTCGCCGACATTCCGGAAACGGAGGTCTTTGGTGCCAATTCCTTTTCAATCCCTGGTTTCCGACGAGAGGAACGGTTCGTTGCACCGACCAAGGACAGCAGCCCGTTGGTCAATCGCTTCGCCTCATCGGCGGCACATCTTTCGGGGCACCCCCTGGTTTCGTCCGAGTCATTCACTTGGCTACGCGAGCACTTCAACACCGCACTGTCGCAGATCAAAGCGGAAGTGGACCTACTCTTCCTCTCAGGGGTCAATCATCTGCTTTATCATGGCAATTGCTATTCCCCCAAAGATGCGACATGGCCTGGATGGCTGTTCTATGCATCGACCGAAGTGAATTCGCGGAATGCGTTCTGGCACGACCTTCCCACGCTCAATTCCTATATCGCTCGCTGTCAATCGATTCTTCAATCGGGATCTCCGGACAACGACGTTCTGCTGTACTGGCCCATCGAGGATGTCTATAGCAGCGTCCAGAAAGATCCGTTGTTCTTCTTTCGTGTTCACAATCACGAAACTTGGCTTACCAACACCTCATGCGGAGAGCTCGCAGCAGAACTGTCCGACCGTGGAATCGCTTACGACTTCGTCTCGGACAGGCTGCTTGGGCGCGCGAGGGTCGTCAAGGGAAAGGTCGTCTGCGGCAATTCGAGCTACGACTGCATTGCAATTCCCAAAACCCAGTTCATGCCGATGGCGACGCTACGTCAGATCCAATCCCTCTTACAAGCCGGCGGACAGGTCGTCTTTGCCGATGGCTTACCGACCGATGTTCCCGGACTTGGCAATCTCGATCAGCGCCGCGACACGTTCCAGCAATTGGCCGAGCAGGTTCGAGAGACGATTGGCGACCAGAACTTAAGCAACGAATCCACTTCTGTTTTGCAACGGCTGGTTTCCGCCGGTGTTCGACCAGAGCCGATGGCCCAGAGTGAGTTGGCGTCGATTCGTCGCAAGGTTGGTGATGACACCTTCTACTTCATCGTCAACCAATCGGCAAAGGATTTCGATGACGGGTTCACACTCAGCCGAACAGCTGCGGCGGCCGTGGTGATGGACCCCATGACCGGAAAGTTGGGACAGGCGACGATTCGGAATCGAGTCGATGAGAAGGGGACTCGTTTGTATCTCCAACTCGCAGCGGGCCAATCAGTTTTCATCCGGCTTCAGGCAAAAGATGCTGGACTCCCGCCGCTGCCGATCTGGCAACCGGCCGGCGATCCAATCCCTATCCGAGGTGATTGGGAAATCACTTTCCTAGACGGCGGACCTGAATTGCCCAACCCGATCGAAACAACACACCTCGCTTGCTGGACCGAATTGGGTGACACCGAAGCGGTTCGCTTTGCAGGAACAGCCCGTTACCGGATCGAGTTCGATGCACCGAGCGTGTCCGCCGACGGTTGGCGATTGGATCTTGGTGATGTTCGCGAAAGTGCCAACGTACGACTCAACGGAAGCCCCATTGCGTCGTTGGTAGCCCATCCGTTTCGTTGTCATCTTGATTTGCTCCGCGAGCACTCGAATGTCCTAGAAATCGAAGTCACCAATTTGTCTGCCAATCGCATCCGAGATTTGGATCGACGTGGTGTGCCGTGGAAGATCTTTTACGACATCAATTTCGTCGACATCCACTACAGACCGTTTGATGCATCCGATTGGCCGATTCGTCCCTCTGGCTTGCTCGGTCCCATCCGACTGCAACCCTTGGCAAGCCCAACCCTGGATGCGCTATCCGCGATCCAGGGCTAATGGCTGAAATGCCTGAGGCATGAACAGCCGTCGCAATTCGTTGCATGACCGGGTGTTACTTTGAACTTGTGTGTTTGCGCGAATCATCCGCGCTAACGCTGGTCGAGTTCATCCGCGCCCGGAAAAATCGCCTTTCGAATCGAGTGGAATGGAATAGATCGCGTACCCCCGGAACCCAGTCATGACAATGACGTTGTTTTCAAAACGCACTGGCGATGGGATCGGGTTTCCTGCTTGACCACCACATTCCCAGATCAATTCACCATTGGAAAGGTCATAGCTACGGACACGGTTGGTGCCGTTGGTGATCACTTGCGTTCGTCCGTCGAACTCGGTGATCAGCGGATTCGCCCATGGCCATGCCAGGTTGAAGTGCAGCGATGAGCAAAAAGGAAGAAAACAGCGTGTAGTGTTGAAAAGATTTCACAGATTCTTGGTTCCGACGAGTAACGAGAAAAACAGAAAAGCGATAGGATCTCTAGTTAAACCCCAAACACGTCCGCCGGTACCGGTGATCCGCCGGCTCGACTTGGAAGTTTGTTTACTGGCCCCCGGGCACTTGCATGTCGACGGGTCCAATTTCGGTTATCTTGTAGAGACGTGTTGACTCGTCAAGCCGCGAGCAGCGTGCCCTGCCGAGTCCCCTTCATCCCACCCCGTTCAAGGAGCCATTCATGCACATCACCATCAACCACGTTATCGCGATTTCGATGTTCGCCTTTCTTGCCGTCACGTCCACTGTCAGCCATGCCCAACGAGGCAGAGGCCCTGGAGACAGTCGGCTTGCGGGCGATGTCGAGCTCGAAAAAGGGCCTTTAGCGGCGAACGAATTCGAGTCGAACGCGTTGGCGGTGCTTGAGGATATCGCGGCCAACCAAGCATACCGTAACGTCCCCCAACACGACGGCCGGCTACTGCGCATCATGACGCGTTCTGCCGATGCCAAACATGTGGTGGAACTGGGCTCATCGACCGGTTACTCAGGAATCTGGTTCGGTCTCGCATTGAAACAAACCGGCGGGAAGCTAACGACCTATGAAATTGACAAAGAACGTGCAGCGATTGCTCGGGCGAACTTCCAACGCGCGGGTGTCGATGACGTGATCACGTTGGTCGAAGGGGACGCTCATGAAGCCGTCACGAAGTTGGAAGGCACGATTGATATCATCTTCCTGGATGCAGATAAGGAAGGCTACGTTGATTACCTGAACAAACTGCTGCCCAAACTCCGTCCGGGCGGCTTGGTTTTGGCTCACAATATCAATCCCCGAATGGCAGACCCAAACTACATGACAGCAATCACGACCGACCCCAACTTGGAAACGGTTGTTCGTGGAGGTATGTCGATCACGATGAAGAAGGAATAGAGAAGTACGAAGTGCCGGCAACAACATCACCTACTCTCCCCACAAACAATTCATGCTAAAACCGATCCTACTCTGTATGGCCATTCTCGCTTGCCTTGGCTCAATGTCACACGCCGAATCACTGGTTTTCCAAGGCGAATCGGGTCCCGGCTCTGGCAAACACATTGTCTTCTTGGCAGGCGACCACGAATACCGCTCGGAAGAATCGCTTCCGGCGCTCGCGAGAATCATGGCCAAGCATCATGGGTTCAAATGCACGGTCCTTTTCAATATCGACCCGGCAACGGGTGAGATCGTTGCTGGCAAACCCTCGAACATGCCCGGCATGGAAGCCCTCGACTCGGCGGATCTCGCCGTCGTCTTCTTGCGTTTTCAAAATCTGCCGCCGGAACAGATGAAACACTTTGAGGACTATCTGAATCGTGGCGGCCCCGTCGTCGGCATGCGAACCGCGACGCATGCCTTTCAAATCGCTGAGGGGCAGCCCTATGCGAAGTACTCCTTTCGATCGACGGCATCCGATTATGAACTTGGCTTTGGCCATCAAGTGCTCGGTCAAACCTGGGTCGGCCACTACGGAAAGAATCACCAACAAAGCACTCGCATCACCGCCATGGATGCGATGCGTGAGCATCCGATCTTGCGCGGGGTCGAAAACGCCTGGGTTCAAGCCGGTGCCTACGTCGGCAAGCCGGTTGATGGCGACATCCTTACCATGGCCCAGCCGCTTGAAGGCATGACGCCCGATTCGCCTGTTGTCGAAAGCTTGCCCCCGCAACCCTCCGAGTGGACGCGAACGTACCTGTCGCCATCGGGCAAAAAGGCCCGCGTTTTCACTTCTTTGTACGGCACCCCCGAAGACATCACGAACGAGGGCTATCGTCGCCTTATGATCAACGGGATGTTCTGGGCCATTGGCCTAGAAGACGCAATCACCTCTCAATTGGACGTCTCGCTTGTCGGCCCATTTCAACCCAACACCTTCGGTAACCAAACACACGCCTTGGGCATCCGACCGGAGATGTATCAGGGATTTGAGAGTCCGATTCCGGCGAACAACCACATCAACAAACCGGCTGCAAAAAAGACACCGGCTGCAAAAAGGAAGCCTGCCGAGAAGTCGTGATCAACTCCGACGCGGTTTCCACGATCGATCAAGTAACGCCGCGAAGAGGATGAGCGTTGGCAAGCAGAGCGTCTTGCCAAGCCCGAGCACCTCCCCGACAGGATTCCGTGCAGTGAATCATCCAGATTTGTCGTAAATCGTTACCCTGATGTCGCAGCAGATTCTGGCAATTGCCGGTACTCGAAGGAATAATTTCACAATGCCTGATCCACTCGCACCTTATGGCGGAAGCCGTCACGCTCTCCGACCACGACGAACAACGCAACCTTTGACCTGTTCTGCGCTGTTGATGGTGCTGCTCGCTTTTGCGACCCAAAGTGTTGCCGCACCCCCCAACATCCTGTTCATCCTCGCGGACGATCTTGGCTACGGCGATCTGGGTTGCTACAACCCCGAATCGAAAATCCCGACGCCGAATCTCGATCGACTTGCTCAGCAAGGCATGCGGTTCACCGACGCGCACAGCCCTTGCACCGTCTGTACGCCGACACGGTACAGTTTAATGACCGGACAGATGGCGTTTCGAGTGCCCAACGGCGGGCGAGTTTTCTCGGGAGCCGGTGGTCCGTCTTTGATCGCTGCGGATCGGACCACGATGCCCGATATGCTGCGGGAACAAGGCTACACGACGGCATGCTTTGGCAAATGGCATATTGGATTGACCTTCTATGACGAAGCGGGACTTCCGATTCACGATGGCAGTCCCGATGGCGTAACTCGGATCGATTATTCACGTGAGATTGACGGCGGACCGATCGATTGTGGCTTCGATCATTTCTTTGGTACCGCGTGTTGCCCAACAACCGATTGGCTGTATGCGTTTATCGATGGCAAACGGATCCCCGTGCCACCGCTGGGGAAGCTCGACCAATCGAAACTACCCAACCACCCCTATGCCAACGATAACCGCCGTGGCTTGGTCGCTCCCGATTTCGATCTCGAGAAAGTGGACCTTCAGTTCCTCGAAAAGAGCCAGCACTTTCTCAAACATCACGTCAAGCAAACACCCGACAAGCCATTTTTTCTGTTCCATTCGACACAAGCTGTGCACTTGCCCTCATTTCCGGCGGACGAATTCAAAGGCAAGACGCAATCAGGCCCACACGGCGATTTCATTTTTGAACTCGACTACGTCGTCGGCGAGCTGCTGGGAACCATCGATGAACTGGGGATCGCCGACAACACGATTGTGATGTTCTCGAGCGACAACGGCCCAGAAGTCCCCACGGTCTACTACATGCGTCACGATCACGAACATGACGGTGCACGACCTTGGCGCGGCGTCAAACGAGACAATTGGGAAGGAGGTCATCGCGTGCCGTTGCTCGTTCGTTGGCCCGATCATGTCTTGCCAGGATCGACATCGAATCAAATTGTGTCGCTCACCGATGTGATGGCGACGGTTGCCCAAATCACCGGCGCAAAGATTCCTGACAATGCGGCGGAGGATAGTTTTAGTCTCTTGCCGGCGATGCTGGGGCAGGACCAAGACGGTCGCAACCCGATCCGTCCCTACCTCTTGCAACAGGGTTTTGGCGGAAGTCGGTACCTGGCGATTCGTAAAGGCAAATGGAAGTACTTGGCCCATAAAGGTTCAGGCGGCAACAACTACGCCAACCACGACTTGCTGCGAGAGTATGCGCTGCCCGACACCGCCCCTGATGCATCGGGGCAACTGTACAACTTAGAGACCGACCCTGGTGAAACGACGAACCTGGCCCTGATCCATCCCAACATTGCCGACGAGATGCTCGGATTGTTGCAGCACTCGATCAAGACAGGACGCAGTACTCCCAAAACCGCCCCTTCCGTGAACGACACGAAACAAGTTGATCGTCCTTCAACCAAGTAAGTAAGAGCCTTACTGCTTTTCTTTCGCCAAAAAAAATAGAACACGGAATCGCCTTGCGTTGCGCATCGCGAGGATGGACAACTCGAACAGTAAACGCGACAGGCAGCTACCATGAAAAATGCAGCATTCTTGAAAACACTTTCCCTATGGATGTTGATGAACGGCTTTGCCGCATGTTCAGCACAGTCCCTTGCTTCGGAACCGACGCCCAACAATCTGGACGCGTCCTCGACCCAGGAAACGTCGCAGCAACGGGATGCTCGCATGAAATGGTGGCGTGACGCTCGTTTTGGCATGTTTGTGCACTGGGGGCTCTACAGCGGTTTGGCTGGAACATGGGATGGCAAACCGGTTGGCACGCGTGGTGGGATGGAGTGGATCCAACAGCGAGTCAAGGCCGACACGAATGCCTATGCCGAACAAGCAATCCCCAAGTTCAAACCAAGTGAGATTTTTGCAGCGCAGTGGGCGAAGCTCGCCAAGAATGCCGGCTGTAAGTACCTCGTATTTACCACAAAGCACCACGATGGTTTCGGTCTTCATGATTCCAAAGCCGGTGACTTTAACGCCGGACATGTCTTGAATCGCGACTTGGTTAGAGAAATTGTCGAGGCCTGCCGTAGCGAAGGTTTGAAGGTTGGGTTCTATCACTCGGTGATTGATTGGCATCATGACCAATACACGTATGCAGAATCGAAGCAGTTACCCCATCCGCTCAAGGGGCAACCCTACCCAAACGGACTGCGTGATCACGCGAAGTATCAAGACTATCTTCATACACAAGTGGACGAACTGCTTAGCAACTACGGGCCCGTGGATGTTCTTTGGTGGGATTACAGCTCGCAGGATTTCCAGGGTGATGAAGCGTGGCGTGCCAACGAACTGATGCAGCTTGCCCGAGCAAGACAGCCCGGCATCATCATGAACAATCGCTTGTTCCGTACTCCCGAGGCCGGATGGTCCGGAATGGGAACCGCAGGATTCATCGCGCAACTCGACTCACAGTACGGAGATTTCATTACGCCCGAGCAACATATCCCGTCAACGGGCATGCCCGGGATTGACTGGGAAACCTGCATGACGATGAACACGACTTGGGGCTTCAGCGATCACGATGATGCATGGAAATCGGACCAGACGCTGATCCGCAACTTGGTCGACATCGCCAGTAAAGGCGGCAACTATTTGCTCAACATCGGCCCCAAGGGGGACGGCAGCATACCGCAGCAGAGCATCGATGCGCTTCAGTCCATCGGCAAGTGGATGCAGATCAACGGCGAAGCGATCCATGGCACCACCGCCAGCCCCTTCGCGACGCTGCCTTTTGACGGTCGTTGCACAAGCAAGCCCGGTAAACTCTACCTACACCTCTTTGATCGGCCCAACGATGGCAGGTTACTTCTTCCGATGACCAATCCTATTCGGAAAGCCTACTTGTTGTCGGACCCAGAAACCACTTTATCGATATCGGTGATCAACACGGACAACGGCCAGACCATTCGGCTGCCGGATACCGAAGTCAACCCACTGCCGGCCGTTGTCGTTGCCGAGATCGCGGGTGATGTGGAAGTCATCGTCCCCTAACTGCAACCCATCCATCGAGACGAGAACTCGTACCCTACCTTCCCCTTTCCGTATAGCAAACATGATGCATTTCACTCGCCCCCGCCTGACAACCCTCATTTCTTCGGCACTCCGCTGCATCGGCGCATTGATGCTCGCGACAAGCTTCCTGCAAACGTGCGACGCCGCTGAGCAACCGAATTTCATTATCATTTTCACCGATGACCAAGGTTACAACGATCTCGGTTGCTTCGGCTCCGAAACGATTGAAACGCCCAACATTGATCAATTGGCCGCCGAGGGCCGCACCTACAAGAGTTTCTATTCGGCGTGCTCGGTCTGCTCTCCTTCGCGAGCAGCTCTTCTGACCGGTTGCTATCCCAAACGCGTGGGTATGCACAAGCACGTGCTATTCCCTTCAAGCGACTATGGTCTCAACGCGACGGAGCACACGATCGCAGATCACTTGAAGTCCCAGGGCTACGCAACCGCCTGCGTCGGCAAATGGCATCTTGGACATCACCCTGAGATCCTTCCGCGAGCCAATGGATTCGATTCCTACTTCGGCATCCCTTACTCCAACGACATGAATCATCCCGATAACAAGGGAAAGCTCCGCATCCCCTCCGACGAGTTATGGTTGGACCAAAGCAGCTGCATTACGAAATGGAACACGCCACTTGTTGAAGACGAAGAAATCATCGAGTTGCCAGTGGATCAGCGAACCATCACGCGACGTTACACCGACAGAGCGATTGAGTTCGTGAAGGCGAATCAAGATCAACCCTTCTTCTTGTACCTGCCCCATTCGATGCCGCACATTCCGCTTTATGTACCCGAGGACGCTTACGACCCGGATCCTCAAAACGCCTATAAGTGTGTGATTGAACACATCGATGCGGAAGTCGGTCGATTGGTCGATACGGTCCGTAACCTTGATTTGGCAGAAAACACCTACATCATCTACACCAGCGACAATGGTCCGTGGCTGCAATTCAAGAATCATGGTGGCAGTGCAAAACCGCTGCGAGATGGCAAAGGCACCACATTCGAGGGAGGGCAGCGAGTTCCGTGCGTGATGTGGGGGCCTGGCCGGATTCCAGCCGGAACCAGCACCAACGCGATGACTTCGACGATGGATTTGCTTCCAACCATCGCTGCGTTATCCGGCAAACCGCTTCCTAAGGACCGCAAGATCGATGGACATGACATTTCCGGAACCTTTACTTCGGATGTGTCTCCGCGAAATGAATTGGTGTTCTACTCCGCCCACGGCGTCTTGGAAGGAATTCGTTTGGGAGAATGGAAATATCTCGAGAAAGCTCCTCAAAAGAAGGCGAGCAATGCAAACGCTCCTCCCCCGGAGCCTCAACGGTTTCTGTTTCATCTGACGGAAGACATTGGTGAACAAGTCAATCTGGTCCTTACTAAGCCGGAGGTTGCCAGGCAACTGCGAGCTCGCATGGTCGAACTCGACCAAGAGATCACTGCCAACGCTCGACCGGTATGGAAGAAACCGACACAACCTTTGTTTGAGCCCAATGCTCAATCGCTGAAGCAGTACGAAGTACCTGAGTGGTACGACGACGCGAAACTTGGCATCTATTTCCATTGGGCACCTTTTTCGGTAGCCGCCTACCAAACCGAGTGGTACCCGAAATGGATGTACGATTCAAAAACGAATAAGAAGTGGGGCGATTTAAAAAAACATCACGAAGCGACATGGGGGCCACTCAACAAGTTTGGCTACAAGGACTTTATCCCTAAGTTCCAAGCGGAAAACTGGAACCCCGAGCAATGGGTTGAGTTGTTCGAAGAGGCAGGCGCAAAGTACCTCGTTTCAGCAGCCGTGCATCACGACGGGTTTGCGCTCTGGGACTCCAACGTGATCCCATTCCATTCGGCTGCCATGGGACCGCAACGTGATATCGTCGGTGAATTCTGTTCCGCGGCAAAGAAGGCGGGACTCAAGACTGGCGTATCGACGCATTATGGGCGTCATTGGAACTTCTATGAATTCTCTCCGAAGTACGACAACTGGGATCCGAAATACTCGGGGCTCTACGGTCGTCGCCGCGCAGAGAACGACCCACCGACGGCGGAGGATGAAAAAGAGTGGGAAGCCGTGATGGTCGAATTGATCGACAACTACCATCCGGACTATATCTTCGTCGATGGCGGCATTGGGGATGGCGAGCGAATGTTTGGCAAGCCTTACTTTCGCCAGCCGTTCTACAACGTGTTGTCGCACTACTACAACCAGTCTCAAGAGACAAACACCGAAGGAGTCGTGCTGACGTACAAACGCGAATTCCTCGAACCCGACCAAGCGGTAGAGGATTTTGAGCGGAAGGGAATTGACGAGATTCGTATGTCATCGAAGTGGCAAACCGACGAGAAGATCGCGGTACAGGGTTGGTGTTGTGTCGAAGGCACGGCATTTTGGCCAACGGAATATCTGGTCGCTGTGTTAGCCGATACGGTTAGCAAGAATGGCAATCTGCTGCTCAATGTAGGCCCGCTTCCCGACGGCACGATTCGCGAAGAAGAGATCAACACGCTCAAACAGCTGGGTGGCTGGCTGAGGGTCAATGGCGAAGCAATCTACGGCACGCGACCTTGGACCACCTTCGGCGAGGGAGAGATTGCCAAACCGGCGGCCGACAATGCGCCCGTCGAGGGGGGAAAAATCGAGTTCGCTACCGATGCCGTCCGTCTGACGCAGAAAAAAGGCTCCCTGTACGCAATCTGTTTTCGACAACCCGAGTCCGACCGTTATTCGATCCGTTGCCTCAAGAAGGGGACGCGGATCGGGAATTCAGGCATCGAGAAGGTCGAAATGCTCGGACATGACGGCCCCATCAAATGGCGTCAGTCAGACGAATCGCTCACGGTGGCGCTGCCTGAGCACTTGCCCTGCGACTATGCCTTCGTGCTGAAGATCAACTAAAGGGGAAGTTCCCAACCCGTTCGTCGGGGGCGATCCAGAAGTGCATTCGCCTCCGAATCTTCGGGAAAAACCTCGCGATCAGGATCCCACTTCAATCGCCGACCCAACTGGCGTGTGATCACAAGCAACTGGCACAGCGACGCGGTGCGATGACCGATCTCGACGTCCGCATTGGGCCTCTCGCGTGAGCGAATGTAATCGAACCAATTTTCAACGTGTCCTTTGGCAACCCAACCATCGCCTTCCCATTTCGCCGCCAATTCGGGCGGCGGAGCGTCTTTGATCCAATCACGCGGATTCGTGGTGAACTTATTCCGGTTGATCTCAATCTTGCACTTTTCGCCCGTAAACACGGCGCCGAGTTTTGGACCGCGATGGGGCTCCTCATCGGGGAAGGTCAACCTCACCTCGACGCCGTTCTTATATCGAAAGCGGAGCCGAGCGTTGGGCCCTTGTTCGACGGGCCAGAGTTCAACGGGCCCCGTCTGATCCATGCCCAACAACAATTTGATCGTTGGCCCCCACCTGGCCACCGAACCCCAGCACATGGCGGGGAATGAGGGTTGGCAGGGCATAGGTCGACGCAACTGCGACCGTGCTTCGTTTAAGAAAACGACGGCGAGTCATTGCTGATAAATTCTTCTGAGACATGAGCCTTCGACCTATCAAGTTAATAATGGCTCATCCTGCGCAAGCGTGCGCAGGAGGTTTTCGAGGCATCTCTCCGGTGTCCCATCATTGCTGGCAGGAGCTATTTTCACTTGTTATCGTGCAGTTGCCGGGAGAAACGGAGTGGAGCTCTGCAGAGGTGCAACTTGACAAGGGATATCCCGGTCGACGGTGCGCCAAGGGTGCTACCGGTTCCCAGCGGACGACCGTCCGTCGGGGACTCTTTTCTAAGAGATCATTGGACACCGGAGCCATACCTCCAAAAAACCTTGAGTCTGGGGTCCGCGCGCTTCCGTCGGATGAGCCTTAATAATCGCAGCCGACCCAAGCTGTGAATCCTCCGCGTCAATAAGACGACGCACCCGTTGCCGTAACGTGAATCTCTTCAAGATTCAAACGCCGACGGCATTCGTCGAGCATGTCTTTCGTGCGACTGGCACCACAACGTGTCACCCCCAGTTCACGAACTGCAATCAATCCATCCAGATCACGAATACCACCGGCAGCCTTAACCTGAACATGCGGTGCCGCATGTTTTCGCATCAAGACCAAGTCCTCATTCGTCGCGCCACCCGTTCCATAACCGGTCGACGTCTTGACCCAGTCGACATTCTCCTCGTTACAAATTTCGCACAAACGAATTTTCTGGGAATCGTTCAAATAGCAATTCTCAAAAATCACTTTGACCTTGCGGCCCGCCACGTGAGCAACCTCGACCACCGCGTGGATGTCGTTGCGGACGTAGCTCCAATCCTCGCTGAGTACCTTCGAAATATTGACAACCATATCTAATTCTTGACAGCCATCCGCAATCGCGGTTTCCGCTTCCGCTTGCTTGATCGCAGTCGTATGTCCACCGTGTGGAAATCCGATGGTTGTGGACGGATTGACCGTGCTGTCCCCTAGCAGTTCCGTGCAACGCTTCAGGTAGTACGGCATGATGCAAACACTTGCGACGTCGTAGGCGAGCGCCAATGCAATTCCCGAATCAAGATCTGCCACCGTTAGCGTGGGATTCAACAGCGAATGATCGATCATCTTCGATATGTCAGAATACTGATATTGCATTGGAGTTTTCGTGTAAGAGGAAAGGGCTTTAGCGTGTCATCGAGATGCCAACGAAGTCGGCCAAGAACGGACGCGGCAGATTGTAAGAAAGCGAACCAACGGAACGGAATCAGGCCGTGCGCCGCACGAGAGCCAAGCTGCCTAAAACGCGACAAAATCTACCGCGACTTCGCCCCAAAGTCAATCCAGAGCATGCCAAACCGGGATCAGCCCTACTGAGCCAAACGGTTGAGACCGAAGGCGTTCCTGGTAACGAAAATCAAGGCAAGAGACACGGGGATTCAGTCAAAAGACACGGGCTTCCCTTCCAAGAGACGACGCCGGGGATCACGTTGCGTCCCCCTCGGTGTGCCGTTTTCCAGATCAGCGAGGTAACTGCTTCCCGTGCATGACCGATATATCCGCTTCAACTGCTTCACGCATGGCCGACGTTCCTTCAAGATCTCGGTGAACTCAAGCAGATTCGGCATCCTGTCGCTGCGGGTGACATACGGTTCTGCAGAAGAACCCTTGTTGGTCCTTCTTCTCCCTAACCTTCCTCCGCAAAAATCCTCGTCAGCGATGCGCCACCGATACCTTTCGACCAATCGATGCTCTCGACACGGAGTCGCTGTTGTGGAATTGGCAATTTGCCTTCCGGTTCTGGCGATCATCTTACTGGCAACGGTGGAAGCGTGCGTGATGCTGCAGTTGCAGCAAAATCTTTCGATTACGGCCTACGAAGGAGCGAGAATCGGTAACGTGCCTGGAGCCTCGTCGGAAGGCGTGCAGCTTCAATGCGAAATGCTACTCGATGATCGAAACATCCAGGGATACGCGGTCACGATGAATCCGCCGGATCCTTCGTCGAAGAGCCCGGGCGACCCGTTTACCGTCACCGTGTCAGCCGATTTTGCGGCGAACTCCGTTTTCGGGGGGATCTTCTTCCAGGACAAAACACTCGCGGAAGCGGTTGTTTTGAGAGCGGAATAGGCCGTCGATACGAGTGCCGCCCGATTTATTGAAACAGTTTCGGAGCCCTTCCTATGATGAACCCATCAAGATCAAAGCGAGTCGGAGCAACGATGGTTACCGTTGCGGTGATGCTGCCGGTGCTGCTGCTACTCGCAAGCATCGCGATCAATCTTGCCTACATCCAAGTGATTCATGCCAAGGTACAGATCGTGACCGATGCGGCCGCACGCGCGGCAGGACGCGTCTATGTCGAAAGCGGAAGCAAACAGGATGCCTTGGCTGCAGCGCAACACATTTCGTCACAAAATCCCATCCATAATGTGGTGGTCCCGATCTCTGCGGCCGACCTTGAATTTGGACTGAGTCAGCGCAAAACGAAAGACCAGGCCTACACGTTTGAGGTCGCCGAGGCGGGTAATTCGGTCCGTTTGACGACTGACTCCTTTGCGGCGGGTGCAGGGAGCTCACTGCATGCACTCCTTCCCGGTTTGACCGGGAGCTTTGAAATCCGACCTCGATGCACCGCGACAAACACGCAAACAACGCTGGACGTGGCTGTGATCGTCGATCGGAGTGGTTCGATGGCATTCGCGGCGGATGAGCCCACTGGAGGAACCCCCATCGCAGCTCCCGAAGGATGGAATTATGGTGATCCTGTTCCGCCAAATAGCCGCTGGCTCGACCTTGTTGCCTCCGTGAACGGCTTTTGCGATGAGTTGTCGCAAACAGCCAAAGTTGAGAAAGTGGGATTGGTCAGCTATGCAAACGAGGCGACTCGTGAAATCGACCTTACCGACGACTACTCCCTGATCAATGCATGCAACGCTCAAATCTCGTACGAGTTTAACGGCGGAAGGACGAATGTGGGTGATGGCATCCTGCAAGGGATCGCCGGTGTGACGCACCCTACGCTGGCACGACCTTGGGCCAACAATGCGTTGGTCTTGATGAGCGATGGTAACCACAATATAGGAACCGATCCCTTGTTGGCTGCATCGGAAGCCGCGAACCAACAAATCCCCATCTACACGGTCAGTTTCAGCGAAGAAGCCGATCAGGTGTTGATGCAACAAATTGCTGATATGACGGGCGGCACCCACTATCACGCCGTGGATGGAGCACAACTGAATGAAGCCTTCCGCAATATCGCACGACGCCTTCCCAGCATGCTGACGCAATAGGAATATAGGAATAACAGTAGACATGGCATTCAGGAAAAGAACCAGGCGAACCGGCGCCGCAGCGGTTGAGTTTGCAATTGCGATAAGCATCTTGCTTGTCATCGTGTTTGCATCGATTGAATTCTTTCGACTCAACATGCTTCGCCACTCCGTTGAGCATGCTTCCTACTTGGCAGCGCGAACCGGGATGATCGTTGGCGCAAAAAGCCAAGATGTTGCTGCGGTTGCCGAACAACACTTGCAACGGATGCAGGTCGCCAAAGCATCGGTCTCGGTCAACCCCAAGACGCTTTCCGATGAGACTCAGGTCATTGAAGTCACGATCGACGTCCCCGTTGAGGGCAATTCATGGGTCTCACCCATCTACTACGAAGGTGTCATCTCTGGGCGAACACGCATGCTGGCCGAGCGTGCAGCGGCGGATATGGCCGCCGCGATTCCCGCCACACCGTAATTCGATGCACCAGATCGCTCAGCGGTTCTCTCGCAGCTTCATTTCGGCTTCGATGGCGTCCCGATCGCTGGTCCCTGGCAACGCATTGTCCTTGTACCCGAACAACTCCGAAATGCTGCTCGACCCGTAGCGGCCATTCAATATTTCCACATGTTCGCCCGTGATCAGACCGGGATGAATCACGCCGCAGGTCCGACTCAGCATCATAATTTCCTTACGCAGCGTCACGATATAGTTTGCCAGCCTGGCTGCCTTGTCGGTGGGGTCCAAGCCCCGCATCAACCAACGGTTCTGGGTTGCGACCCCCGTCGGGCAATGTCCTGTGTGACATCGTTGCGCTTGGATGCACCCGATTGCCATCATCGGCTCCCGGGCGACCGCAATCATGTCACAACCGAGTGCAAACGCGAACATTGCAGCATCGGGGAGGCCAAGCTTCGCAGCGCCGACAAAGACGATGTTCTCTTGCACACCCGCTTCGGCAAGCATCCGGTACACGCGAGCAAATCCAACTTTGAACGGCAAGGCGACATGGTCTGAGAAGGCCAACGGCGCAGCGCCCGACCCACCCTCACCGCCATCAATGCTGATGAAATCGACCGCTCGACTTGTCGACGCCATCAATCGAGCCAATTCAGCCCAAAATCCTGTTTGGCCCACGGCCGATTTGATGCCAACCGGAAGCCCTGTCTCCTCCGCGATCCTCTCCACGAAGTCCAGCAGCGAGTCGGGGCCGTCAAAGGCAGAATGCGTCGCAGGGCTGAGACAGTCAACACCGACGGGAACGCCTCGGATTTGACTGACCTCTTTCGTTACCTTGGCCGCTGGCACAATGCCCCCAACACCTGCCTTGGCACCCTGGCTTAGTTTGATTTCGATTGCACGCACCGGACATCGGGCAACGGTCTCTTTGAGTTTTCCAAGATCGAACTTGCCCGCAGCGTCACGACAACCAAAATAGCCCGTACCAATTTGCCAGATCAAATCCGCGCCATGGAGGTGGTGGCGAGAAATCCCACCTTCACCCGAATTGTGCAGGCAGCCCGCGATCAGACAACCACGATTGATGGCTTCCACCGCGGGACCACTCAGCGAACCAAAGCTCATGGCTGAAAGGTTAACGACCGATGCGGGACGAAAAGCCTTAGCCCGCCTTCGGTAACCGCCAAGAATCTTGGCGCAGGGAATCTCGTACTTGGGATCATATCCCAGCTCTCCCACATGAGGGAGATGGAGCGGAAACGCATCGTGCTTGAGAATCAAGTAATTGTCGGTGGTCTCCATTTCATTGTCAGATCCGAATCCAAAGTATCGATTCTGCTGCTTCGCCGATGCATAGACCCATCGTCGTTGATCGCGAGAAAAGGGGCGTTCTTCGTCGTTCCCGGTGACAATGTACTGCCGAAGCTCGGGGCCGATCATTTCGAGCAGGTAACGAAAATGGCCAATGATCGGGAAGTTGCGAAGAATCGCATGTTTTCGTTGGACAAGGTCATAGACAACAATGACCACCAATAACGAACCAATCGCGATCAAGGTCCACCAAAACCACATTTTCCGCTCTCCTGCGAAGGGGTTGAAGGATGTCCATCCTACTCCCACAAGCAAGGCGAGTCAGCTTGCTATCGACCTCGATTCGCTAGATATATTGTCGCAGGTGCAAGACTTGAGGGGGTCGTTCTCGATCGCGATCCTCCGTTACCGACCAGCGAGGCTACAAGTCGCGGGTCGGATGCTGACGAGATGCGACGTACAAGTGTTTGTCCAGACGGGTCTGCACGAGTTGATGTGTCGTTGCGACCGCTTGCCGAGTCGATTCGATCTCTTCATCATCGGTCACCAACAAAACCTCAGGATAATGCGACAAGAATGCCACAAACGCCTCGCGTTGTTCTCGGCAAAAGTAGAACACGTTGCTCGTCGGCATCACGAGTTCCAACGCATGCGGGTTTTCACCAAAGTACACAATCGTCGCTCCCGGATGCTGCTCTGCGGCGATCGCAACTTTCGTGTGGATGGACCGGTAAGCAGCAATCGTCGGCATCAAGCGCTCCCCAGCGAAGCTCAAAAGCGTGATCCCAACGAGCGATAAAAATGCCCAGCCGGGCATCTCGAACGCAATTTGGTGATTCCAGTTTGCTACGGTGATCATCGCCAGCGTGACACTGACCATCATCGCCATGGCAACCGTGAACTGCAGCGATCCAGTGAGCCAAACGTCCACTGCCGCGATGGTCATGCTCATCACGAACATGACCATCGATGCACGTTGTGGAAAGGGCTTCAAGTAAGATGTGATCCGACTTGGAAGATCAGGCTTGAAAACCGTATGGTCCAACATCGCACCCATCATCAAGGCAACGAGCGGAATCGCAGGGAGGATATAGGTTGGCAGCTTGCAACTGGCAATCGAAAAGAAAGCAAGAACCCAAACCGAACCACAAAACAAGAAGCCAAGATCCTTCGACCGGGCGTTACGTTTCCTTTCGGATCGGCTGGCGAGAAAGACGGCCAGCGACGGCAGCAATAACGAGGTTGGAAACATCGCAACAAAGAGGATCGGCAAATAGAACCAAAACGGCTGTCGATGGTTCGAACCTTCTGTAAACCGCTTGAAATTGTGTTCCAAGAAGAAATAGTCACCGAATTCAGGGTTGAATTTCCATATCGCGATGTACCAGGGAACGCAGACAAGGGTCATGGGTAAGACGAAGGCGATCCAGTGCAAACGACGTGTGCGAGTCTGATCTTTTCGCAACCAACCATTGACCGCTAATGGTGGAGCGCACAACACCAGCGCCACAGGCCCTTTGGTTAACACGCCTAGCGCGCAGGCAACCCCTGAAATCATCCACCAAACCCAGCGGTGTTTTTGCTCTCGAACAGCGATGTATCCCGTCAACAAGCTGATGGTCGTAAACAACGTCAACATCGAATCGAGGATCAAAAAGCGTCCCGCCAGTAGAAAGCCCCCGCAAAGTAATAGCGACACGGCACCCAAGAACGCAGCTCGGCTGCCGACGAACCGACGCCCCAAGACGAACAGCATCATGATCGTCGCCAAGGCGGATAGCACCGACGGGAGGCGTGCGGCGCTTTCGTTGTGCCCCAGCACATTGAAACTGATGGCTGTCATCCAATACATCATCGGAGGCTTGTCGAGATAGGCCCGGCCGTCGAGCATTGGAGTGACCCAGTCTCTCGACTCAATCATCTCGAGTGCAATTTGTGCGTAACGTGTCTCATCCGGATCAATCAACGGATAGGACAGGTTTGGCAACAAAACGACCATGGATGCAATCAGCAAACAGCCCAGTGCAAGCACGTTCTGACGTGTTGTCCAGATTTGCGAACCGGGGAGTTGCCCATGATCCGAAACTGGAAACGCGCTAGCATTCCACCAGTTTCGCAATCGATTCTTCAATTGTCTCATCGTTTCCTTTCATGGTCGCGGCATCCGCCTGTTCGCCCTTCCTGTCCTCATCAGCCATCGCCCGCGGTACGCTGATTTTGCGACTACATCGGCCTGTAAATGATCCGGCGCATCATCAGCAAACTCATCAAAACAAAGACAAGGTTTGCAATCCAAACACCCTGAGCCGCCAAGCGCCCATCCTTCGCCATATCCAACGTCAAGGCAAAGATCGGGTAGTACACCAGTAGCGTTGGCAGGAAAACGATTCCAAACGTCGTCATTGTATCGGTCGTCTTCATACGAATCGCTAACGGGACGCCAACCATCGCAAGCGCCAAACACGTAAACCCGCTGGCCCATCGCCGGTGCATCTCGGTACCGAGCCGGTGCACGCGTCGGCGACTCTGCCGAAGTGCCTCTTCACGATCGAGCGCCGCTTGCTCAATCAGTTCGTTTGGTTGAGCGTTGATTAAACTGAATCCCGTGTGTGCCACGATCTCGCCCACACGCCGAGAAACATCTTCCGTCTGAGCGATCGAAGCCGCTGGCAATTCTCGCATCGGCATGTGCGACGGATGCGCCGTCAGCAGATCCATTCCGAGTGACCGGCCCAATGGGATTTTTTGTACAAGCGTATCGGGGAAAACAAATGACGCCTTATCGGAAAAGGTTGCTTGACCCTCGGTGATTTGTAGCGTCAGTGACTGATCCTCGTCGGTGTACCGCATCTTGGCGACTCGCGCATTGATCGAAACCAATTCGCCGTTCGGTTTGTGAATACTGATGACAGGCTCAATCAAATCCTCCCCCTCAACATCACGAACGCTCATCGACAAATCACCGTGTTGGAATCGATGGTCTCGCTCGAGAACTCCATAGGCAATTCTCTCCACGGAGGACATCACCACATGCTCAACGCCCCAATATCCCCAAGTGAATGCCAAGTTGATCAGTCCCACGGTTCCAAGACTGAGTAGCGTTGTGAGTGCAATCGCCGGCGTCATCGCCGGCAGCGGGCTGATGCCGACCGATTGCAATGCAACAAACTCACGGTCAGCCGACATCCGTCCATAGACCGTGCAAACACTCAGCAAAGCCGTACCTGGAACGGATAGTGACAAGGCGTTGGGGAGCGCATAGGGAAGCAAACGCATCACGCCCACAAGGCCTAGTCCCTGGCTTAGCGCTTCGCGTGCAACGCCGATCATCATGACCATCGCGGTCAAGACAAAAAGGGCGACCATGAAGACGACCAAAACATCCTTGGCGATCTTTCGTTGGATGGTCGTTGTCATAACGCTCCTCGATCGCAAACGCCATTCCGCCTCACTGGCGCACTCCTGCGTTCGGGACCTGTGCAATCGTGGCTTTCAGAGATCCAGAAGGTTTGACGAAGGGTTCCCGTGACGTGACCGTTTCTCGTTGACTGCCAAGCTTGCGCTGAGTTGGATGCGAATGACTAAGGTTCATCAATACAAACAGCGACGCTAGCAACAGCAAGCCGACCGGCACCCACTTCACAGCTCGACCAAAGAGCCAGTTGCCCGCGTCAGCCTGTATTTCCCTTGGACTAGCTTCCGAACCGATCATCACAAGACCGCTGCCACGACGGGGGTTGTCGGCAGGAAACAGAACCGTGCTCCACCAGAACCTCGCCAAGCTTGCCAGTACTTTAGGGATGTGGTGAACCGACACCGTACTGGTGCCATCGATCCGTGGTCTGTGAGATACCCCCACTTCTACGACACGGTAACCTTGCTGCTTCGCAGAAGTCAGGATCTCGGAATTCACCAAAAAGCCGTTGCCTGAGATCGTCAGTTTCTTCACCACATTCCGGTGAAACATTTTCAGTGCACAATCGACATCTCGAACATCGGTTCGCAGCAGAATGCGAACGAGCAAATTGTAGACCTGTGAATAGAAGCATCGCAGTGCCGAGTCCTTGCGGTCGATACGGTAACCGCAGACGATGTCGTAGCGTTTTGACAACAGGACAAAGCGGTCGAGTTCCGTTAGGTCGAATTGGCAATCCGCATCAGTGAACACGACCAAATTTTTCTGGGCCGCCGCGAATCCGCTGCGGATTGCAGCGCCATATCCCTGGTTCGGATTGTGCCTGACCAATCGCACGGCTGGATTGCGGATCGCTGCTTGGGCAACCAAACTCGCTGTTTGATCGGTGCTGCCGTCATCAACGACAATGATTTCGTAGTCCACACTGAGTGGCCGGAGCGCTGCATCGGCCTCCGCAATCGCACGTTCGATCACCTCGCTCTCGTTCCACGCGGGCAAGATCAGCGAGATGGTCGCTTGCGAAGACGGAACACCACCATTTGAGGTGGCTGAGTTTGTTGAGTTTTCGGAACAGTGCATCCTTGCAATCCCAAGCTACTGAGCGGTTAGTATTTGCGGAGATTAGGCTTCCTTGCTCCAGCGCCACAAGGCCAACTGCTAAGAAATTAGTAGAAAATGGATAATGTCCCTTATTTTGGGGGCCGTGCAGGTCTGGAGTGCTCGAAATCTAAGCGATTACGCACGTCACCCTCCCGTCTGGTGCGGCCAGATGGGAAGCCTTCCTGAGTGGCTGGTTGGAGTGACGTTGCTAAGTTCCCACTAAAAAAACAACGATAAACCTGCACGACCTCTTCGACAGCGAAGGAGAAACACAGCCCTAACCCGCTACGGACTGCCCTGCGATTCGTTCTCAAACAGTTCGTGCATCTGTACCCGATTATCAAAGGGCTCAAAGTCCCGGACGTGAATGCTAAAACCGCTGTGGAGTACCTGAGCCGTCCAGGTTGGCCATGGCGACCAATTGCTGCGACTTGAAGCCAGTGCATTCGTGGGAACCCAAATCTGCTGGGCCCCCCATGCGACGAAAAACAAGGACAATAGTGCAATCGCGTTGCGTCGCCGGCCCGATACCACTTTATGTTTCGCAATCTTGACCAATCGATTACTGCGATGAACGAGTGCACTCTTTTGGTTACCAAATGCCAAAGTGCCTTGCGGTACCTTGGTACAGGAAAAACTGCCACAACGCTCTGCGATCGTTGCCAACGTTCTGAGATAGGCGCTGAATTTTCCTGCAGCCGTCGCAGCCACCTCATCACACAAGAACTCGCGAGCCAATTCCGCTCGGCGCGCGGCCATCCAAACGGCCGGGTGAAACCAGAACACAACACAGCAAACGCCTTGTAAGAAATGCTGCATCGGGTGCTGAGTGCGCAAATGCTCTAATTCGTGAAACAGTACATGACGAAGCGCTTGCGGATCATCACGCAGCAAAAATTCCGGCAGAACAATCGTCGGTCGATGCAACTGCCAACAGAAGGGTCCCTGGATTTCCGCCGACGTCAGAATTTGCAGAGTCCGAGTTCGAGACTCTTGCTCGAGACACAGCGCCAAGGCATTGGCTTCTCCTCGTTGTGTTTCCGTTGCGGTGATTGCGTGCCAAACCGGTAAATCGTCCACGCGTTTGCAACGGTCCTTCAAGAAACGAAACAGCTGAATGCACAGCGATGCGCGGCGTGCCAATGACACAACGACTCCGATGCCCCACATCGCGAGTAGGGCAACGGCCAAACGACCTTGCCAAATCAGCATCGCGATTCGCGATTCATCGGAGACCCATTGAGGAAAAGGAAACAACCTGCGGTGCGGAAGCAAACATGCCGCAGCTAGGATCACCAGTATTGAAACGAAACAAACGGTCCACAACCGACACCCCACCCGCGCGTCGCCAATCCACCGCGTTAATACGAATGTCGCACCGATAATGATCGAAACCTGAACGCAAAGCGTGCAGCCAACCTCGAAGAGAAATCGAGCGTCCACTAGGAATCTCCCAGCTTCTCAGCAGCTTCCTTCACCGCTTCAATGTCTTCGGCTGAGACGGCATCCGATTGCATCAGACTAAGGACCAAAGATCGAGCAGACCCGCCAAACAACTGGTCCGTCAGAGATTTGAGCATTCCCACACGCACTTGTTCACGCGAGACATTTGCAGAGTAGGTGTAGGCTCGTCCAATCTTCTTGCCACGGCAAACAATCTCCTTTTCCTCCAGAATCTTCATCGTCGTCATCACGGTCGTGTAGGCCAAGTTCCGATCAATTGCATTGACGACATCATTGACGGTGACAAACTCGTTTTCCCAAACAACGTCCATTACCTCGGCTTCGCACCTAGTTAAATCAACACTTCCTTTGGACGATCGCGACATACTCGTTTTTCCCATCATGGGCCCTGCGGATGAATGCGTAACTGTGACCACCGGTGGTACTCTTGCAAATCAACACGCTCGGTCACGAAGGTCACATGACCGTCGCCCCAAAGAAAGTTCGCTCCACCACCGTGACGACTCGAAAAATCGCACTCGTCGGCCATCGGATTGTTAATCCCCTCAAGTGCGGATCCGACCAATCTCGCCGCAGCATCTTCGCCTGACAAACGGACACCGAACCATGTTGAGGGAACTTGAGCCATCGTTCGCTCGCCGACGACGAGGGTACTTGCTGTTCCGCGGCTAAAATCGCGAAACCGCATCGCACGGTTCTCCACAAACGCGCCATCACCGATCGGCGCAGGAATTTCATCATCCGGTTCAATCGTCCCAAACACACCCACAAAATTTGCAGTTGGCAATCGGACCAAAGGGGTCAAATCGCGGGAGCTACCGGAACCGACCGACGTCGCCTCGCCGTCTTCCTTTCCCTCCTCGCCCTCTTCAAACAAGGTGAACGTCAATTCGGTGATGTCGGATGGGCACAACATGATTGGTAGCGATGTTTGCCTCGCCAATGCATGGGAGGGGGCATCAACAGGCTTGCAAACGTCAATGCACTCTGCCAAACGCGTTTGTTCCATGAAAGGCAGCAATGGCACCGCCCAACCATAAGCGGATTGATTCTGTCGATCGAACTGCCATCCCGGCGGCAGGTTGCGATGAACATCGTGGTGATGGTGAAGGGCAATCCCAATTTGTCGCAAATGACTGACGCACTGCACGCGTCTGGCGGACTCTCGAGCCAAACCAACCGCCGGCAACAAAAGCCCCAAGACAATACCAATCGCCACAAGGGTCACCAACAACTCCAACACAGTGAACGCGAAGCGGATCGACCAACCTTGCTTGCGAAAACCTTTACGTTGAGTGCGTTCCATCCCATCCTCCTTGAGCGAGTAGCGCCCGATGGTACGGATCTTCCATTTTCTTAGCAATGCCAAGCACCTTCGGTGGCTGTTTGGGGGCACGAGAACAACCCGAATGCATGAACGCCTTTGCTAGCAATCGAGCTGCTCGATCAGGGGCCCTCCCTTCCGCGGGACGGCACACGCATAAACCGATCATCCGGTACAAACGTCATTCCTTAAACCACAGATGACTTCATCCAAGCGAATGTGCGTTGATTTCAAAGGCAGCCCAACGGAGGGACGTAGGGTTAGACGTCCCGCCCGACGAACAAGTGCCGTCGAGAGCCCGATGCAATTTTGCATCGATCGATGCTGGCCACGTGACCACAGCTTTCGGCACCATTAGAGAACCTGAAACCAACGAACAAGCCATGCTCGCTAGTTTTGAACCCTTTTCCGAATTCCGTGTTACCGCCCAACACATTCTCGAGTACCTACATGAACAACTTGGGTTCTCGCTCTGGATGGTGACCCGAACCGAGGGCGATGATTGGATCGTTCTTCAAGCAGAAGACCATGGCTACGGTGTCAAAGAGGGGGATGTGTTTCTCTGGACCGATTCCTTCTGCTCGCAGATGGTTCAAGGCAAAGGACCTTGCGTGGCACCGGACGCGAAACAGGTCCCAGCGTACGCGACCGCCCCGATTGGTCAGCAAGTTCCTATCGCCGCCTACATCGGTTTACCGTTAACGAAACCGGATGGCACGCTTTTTGGGACACTGTGCGCGATTGATCCGCAAGTGCAACCCGACACGATCAAATCACAGCTCCCTCAGCTTACGCTGCTTTCGAGGCTGCTGGGCACCGTTCTGGCATCTGAACTGAAAGCAGAAGCGGAAACGCGTCGTGCCGAACGCGCCGAGGCGGAGGCAGAAACCGACGCCTTAACCCACCTCTACAACCGCCGCGGATGGGACCGTTTGCTCGATGCCGAGGAAGCTCGTTGCCATCGATACGGGCACGTCGCATCGGTGCTGCTCGTCGACTTAGACAACTTCAAAACCATCAACGACGAACAAGGACATGACGTCGGGGACTTGATGCTTCAAAATGCCGCAGCCGCATTGAGTGAGGGAACACGCGACTGCGATGTCGTGGCACGATTGGGCGGTGACGAATTCGCAGTCTTGGCGGTCCATTGCGACCAATCCATGGCGGTTGAATTAAAAGAGCGAATTCAGGACAACCTATCCAAAGTCAACCTGCATGCATCGATTGGGATGGCGGTAAGGAATCCGGCCCAATCGCTGGAACATGCTTCGATTCAGGCGGATAAGCACATGTACGCGTGCAAGCGCGCGAAGCAAACAGAACCAATAGCCCGATCAAGCAAAGCGACCATGTCGAGCAACCGACGGAACGCCCAATTCGCTTGAACATTCCATCGGCTTTCTTCACAACGTGTGAAAACGTTGCCTCGGAACGAACAGGCGTGCCAGGGCCTATGCTAGCTCGCAACCGTTTCCCAAACGCTCCCCTAGCTCCACGACGCCATGGGTAACGGTTACGCCCCGAGCAGGATCCTTGGCCAACAGCGCGGCGCCGTCCAAGTCGGCATAGTCAACCAACGGCAACAACTGTGCCGCCGCTGAGATACCGATCGAGCTTTCGACCATGCATCCAACCATCGTCTTCATCCCTCGATGACGAGCTTCACGGAGCATTCGCAAACCAGGTGTCAAACCACCACACTTGCAAAGTTTGATGTTCACCCCGTGAAAGCGACCAAAACAAGCAGCGACGTCGGATTCGACTTGACAACTTTCATCGGCGATAATGGGTAAGGCTGACTCATGGAAAACGCGAAGTTGTTCCTCCTCGGGTGCAGATGGATGCAATGGCTGCTCAATCAACTCTACGCCCAGCTCTTTTAGCAGAGGAGCATTTTCAATCGTTTGCGCTGCCGTCCATCCGCCGTTGGCATCAACGCGAAACGTCGCCGTGGTTTGCTGCCGAAGCCGCCGAACGATCTCCACGTCTCCAGGATGACCGAGCTTGATCTTATAGATTTTCCAATCAGGCCTCGACCGGAGTTTTGCCGTCATCTTTTCTACCGTGTCGATGCCGATCGTGTAACTCGACTCAGGAACGTTCTCCCACTTCAAACCGAGTGTCTCGTAGGTACGTTTCTTGGTCAGCTTGCCAAAGAGATCGCATGCCGCGAGGTCGATCGCTGCGAGAGCAAACCGATCCTTCCCGCAGCGAGCCTCGATCTGCTGCCAAAGCTGGGCGGGGGTTCCAAACTCATAGGCCTCAACCTCGGAGCGACAACGCTCGATGGTCGCGATCATCGATTCCACGGAGTGACCGTAAAACGCATTCTCCGTAACTTCACCAAAGCCCAAGACACCGTGGTGTTCCAGTTGAACAACCAGAGATTGTTGAGTCGTTCGCGACTCGCGTGAAATCGAAAACTCGAACTCCAACGGCAAGTCAAAGCGGTAGAGTTTGATTTTCATGACTTCAGCTCTCGCTTCAATGCGACGACGGCATCAGCAAGTGCCGACGCCCCATCACGATAAACATCACAAGCAGGCAAACCAAACTCCTTGCCAACGCGATCTCGCTCTTCCGTTGCTTCCTCCGCGGATGCATTTCGACTATTGATCGCGATTCCGATGATGCGGCACGGATGCCGAAGTGAAGCGGTTCTTTCGTATGCATCCATCATTTGACCTATCGGCAGCAGCGGGATGTTGTCCAGCCCCTTGACGAACTTGCGACCCATTTCGTAACAGAAGACGAGTCCATCAGGAGCACAACCATGCAACAGACCAACCGTGACCGCGGAAAAACTGGGGTGGGAAATGCTACCTTGGCCCTCGATTAGTAGGATCTCATGATCTTGACTTTCCGTGACCAAGCGTTCGGCAGCTCCGTTAACAAAATCGGCAACCATGCAATCGATCGGCAAACCTTTTCCAGAAACCATGATCCCCGTCTGGCCCGTCGCCAGAAAACTCGCATCCTCTCCACGACGGCACAGCTCTCGTTGGATTTCCAAGGTTGCAACCATCTTTCCAACGCTGCAATCTTGACCCACCGAATGCACTCTCAGGCAATCGGGTGCAATGTCGCCTCCCGTCGCTGTTTGACGAAATGGATTCTTCCGCACATCAAGGATCTTAGCGGAGTGCGTTTTGGCAAGCAGAGTCAAGGCTGGATCATTTGACAAGAAATCATGCAACCCTGAAACCACATCGATTCCAACCGACAACGCCTGTTCCACGAATGGACGAAAGTGCTCGGGCAACATGCCACCCGGCGGCGCAATCCCAATGAACAACGCGTCCGCATCAACGTCACGTAGCGTGGCAACCACCGGTATCTTCCCACCCACTCCAAACAACACTTCCGCGGTCGTTCCCGCTTGTTCCGTATCCAACACCGCGGCAATGTCGTCGGGGCGATAGCGCAACATGCTGATCGCGGTCTTGGCAAGAAACGGTGTCGCCAATCGATCAACCAACAACACGACACGACGATACTTCAACAGTTCATTCATCCGCACACCTTTGAGACGCAAAAGTATCTGCTTTGTCGCGGCATCTTAGCGTAAAGCCCACCATCGCAGCAACTTCATGGTGTATTTTGAGATTCCACTTTCGGCATGAAGGTCCCTGCAGCGTGGTGGTGAAGACTAACAAAGAGGAAATCGCCCTAATCGCATCGACGGATTCCGTACTCCGCTCGATGGCAAAACGCGACAAGCCCCATCGCCGATTCGGAAAACTGGTACAATTAAGCCATCCAAACCTACGGCAACTCCCGCACTTTCAGCACAAGTTCAACACACGATGCAGCCTCCGTTTCAAGAATCTCCCCGAAACGAAAACGTTTACAGCACACGACCATCCCGCCCGACGAGAGTTCGGGATGGCAGCCGCATAGCGAGGCGGCTGCGATCTCGATTCTCGGTGTTGGTTTTGTTTGCGATCGTGCCGTTTGTTGATCCGCATGGTATTGCAGAGGAGACGCGTGCAGAGAACGACGAGGGCATGCCAAACATCGTGTTGATGATGACAGATGATCAAGGCTATCAGGATCTCGGTTGTTTCGGATCCGAAAAGATTCGCACTCCAGCCTTCGACCAAATGGCGAGGGAAGGAACTCGATTTACCGATTTCTACGTGGCGCAAGCTGTCTGTACCGCTTCGCGTGCTGCACTGATGAGCGGTTGTTACCCGAATCGCATCGGTCTGCAAGGTGCACTCAACCACACCAGCCGCAATGGCATCCATCCCGATGAACTGTTGATGCCCGAAATTTGCAAATCCAAGGGCTATGCAACGGCCCTGTATGGAAAATGGCACCTTGGCACGGTCAAAGAGTATCTGCCACACGCTCATGGATTCGATGAATTCTTCGGCATTCCCTACTCCAATGACAACACCAAGTACCATCCGGTGCTTGCGGACTCCATGCCTCCGTTACCATTGTATGACGGCACCGAGATCATCGAGACCGATCCCGATCAATCTCAGTTTACGCGCCGGTGTACGCAGAGAGCCGTGAAGTTCATCGAACAAAATAGGGATCGGCCCTTCTTCCTGTACATGCCACACATCATGCCGCATGTGCCCATTTTTGCATCGGAGCAATTCAGGGGTACGTCGGCCGCAGGGCTCTATGGTGATGTAATCGAAGAATTGGATTGGTCGGTCGGACAAGTCTTGCAAGCCCTCAAAGACCAGGGCGTCGAGGATCGCACCCTGGTCATTTTCTTTTCCGACAACGGGCCTTTTCTCTCCTATGGAGATCACGCCGGCTCGGCAGATCCGTTACGTGAGGGAAAACTAACGGTGTTTGACGGTGGCGTACGCAGCCCCTGCATCATGCGTTGGCCGGGCCAGATTCCTGCGGGGCGTGACTGCTCCGAGCCGGTGATGTCGATCGATCTGTTGCCGACGATCTGTGACCTTCTGGATGCACCACTGCCAGAAAAGACGATTGACGGACGAAACATTCTTCCGATCTTGCGGGCGGAGCAAGACGCGAAGTCCCCACACCAAGCTCTCTTTTTCTACGCAGGCCAGCAACTTCAAGCCGTTCGATCCGGCGACTGGAAACTGCATTTCCCCCATCCGTATCTGACCACGGCCGCCGAACCGGGCGTCAACGGGAAACCGTCCAATTGGGGAAAGCTGAAAGCGAAATCCATTACCCAATCCGGCATCGATGGGATCGCGAGCCGCCACGGTTATCGGGTGGAGAACCTCGAGACGGTCACGCTCTTCAACCTGCGGTCCGACCCGGGGGAAACCGTCAACGTGGCGGCGGATCACCCCCAGCAGGTTGAGCGGTTGAGTGCACTTGCACACCCCATTCGCAAGGCCCTCGGGGACTCACTAACCGGAGTTGTCGGCGAGGAAGTTCGGCCCTGCGCCGTACTCGCGGATTGAGGCTCCCCGAGCTTCGTTCCGCGTCGCATCCAGCCAACTTGAATTGCCCCCTTCGCCCCTCAGCAAAAGCAGAAAACCATGTGGAACGTTTTTCGGACCGTCACCGTCTTGTTGTCACTCGTGCTCTCCGCGTCTGCACAAACTCGAGAAGAAAAAGTCCGCGCGGATCGGGAACGGGTCGAAGCCGAGGGCCGTTGGCTGTACAACGACCTCGATGAAGCGTACCGACAAGCTCGCAGCTCGGGGAAGCCCATTCTCGTCGTCTTACGCTGCATCCCATGCGAAGAGTGCGTGAAGTTGGACGATGAACTGGTGGACACCCATCCTGGAATCAAGCCACTGCTGGATCAATTCGTCTGCCTGCGGATCGTTGGCACCAATGGTCTTGACCTAAACGTTTTCCAGTATGACACCGATCAATCTTTTGCGGTCTTTATGCTGAATGCTGACAAGACAATCTATGGGCGTTTTGGCACACGATCGCATCGCACCGAATGGCTACAGGACGTGTCGCTCGATGGGATGGCGAAGGCCTTAGAAGGGGCGATCACGTTACACTCGCGATATCCCGCCAACAAAGACGCATTGGCCGGAAAACAAGGCAAGCCGCTTGAATTCGCGTCCCCCGAGCGTTACCCGAGTCTTACGGATCAGTATTCCAGCACGCTTGACTACGAGGGTGATGTCGTCAAGAGTTGCATTCACTGTCACCAGATTGGAGACGCGAGACGTGAGTATTATTGGAGCCGCGGCAAGTCGATCCCCGAGCGGATTCTGTTTCCCTACCCGCACCCAAAATCAATCGGTATCCTCTTCGATCCGGACCAATGCGCAACGGTAAAAGAAATCGCAGCCCACTCGCCCGCGGAGAATTCAGGGCTGCGAGCGGGCGATGAGATCCGCAGCATCAATGCTCAACCACTTTTATCCACGGCCGACGTACAGTGGATACTCGACAACGTCGCTCCCAGCGGAGGCTCGTTGTCATTGGAACTCAGTCGCGATGGCCATCTCCTCACAACCACTCTCGATTTGAAGGCTGGATGGCGGCGTGCCGACGACATTTCATGGCGAGTTTCCTCGTGGGGACTCGCCCGAATCGCCCTTGGAGGCATGCGGCTTTCGACACTCGACGATCTGGAACGAAAACGTCTTGCGATCGGGCAGGGCAAGATGGCACTGCGTGTACGTAGCGTCGGCAAATATGGCGCCCACGCCACCGCAATGCGAGCCGGCGTGAAGGCGGAAGACATCCTGGTTAAATTCGATGGGCGAGATGACTTTTCTCGCGAAGCGGACCTGTTTGCCCATGTCAACTCGACTCACCAGCCTGGTGACCGGATTGAGATCCAAGTGTTGCGTCAGGGAGAAAGACTCTCCTTTTCGCTGCCGATTCAGCCGTAAGGGACGCGCGACGGCGACGCGGATCTGCGGTTTTTTGGCGACTCGCACCCGAATCGCGATTATGCTGGAGGACTTGATCCGTCGCTTTCCCATCTTGCTGTTTGCCATGAATCCACTTGACCTATTTCGGCGCCCAGGAACCCGAGGTCCTCAACCTCAAGCGCACATGACCTGGGCATCGCGCAGCTTGTCGATGACCGTCAACCGAACGGGAGTGTTCTTAAGGAAACAAATTTGGGTTTGGCCGATCATCGCTGTGATCCTGCTTTCTACCATCGGCTACTTTGTTAGCAGCGCGATCGAATCGACCATCAAGGGAAATGTGCATGCCGGCTTGGAATCCTTTGTGCATATCGAAACGGAGATGCTCAAGAAGTGGTTTGCGGTTCAGGAATCAACCGCAGAGTCCTTGGCGAATGACGCTTCGGTTCGAGAGATTTCCTATGAACTGTTCGGTGAGGCGTTGGATGGCGAACCATCGCAAGGAACATCGCCCGCCCCCCATAAAGCTTTGGCACGTGAACTTGGCCCGGCCATGGCTGCGCATGACTATGTGGGCTTCCTGCTGGCGGACAAATCGAAGCGAATCGTCTCTTCTTCGCATTCGGCTTTGATCGGCGAGCAAGACATCCCCGAGTATGACCACTTTCTTGAGCGAGCGCTGAGTGGTGAAACGTTTGTCTCGCCACCGTTTTCCAGCGTCGTGATGATGAAGAACTCCAAGGGACGGTCGCGGATGGGCGTACCAACTATGTATGTGTGTGCACCCATTCGGGACGCCTCGTTTCAAGTCGTCATCGGTGTACTCGCGCTGCAAATTCGTCCCGAGGACGAGTTCACAAAGATCCTGCATCTGGGCCGAGTGGGCGCTTCCGGCGAAACCTATGCATTCAATACGGACGGCGTCATGGTTAGCAATGGTCGGTTCGATGAGGAATTGATTCTGCTCGGACTGTTGCCCGACCACGAGGATTCGCGATCGATGCTACAACTGATGGTACGTGACCCGGGGCAGGACATGACCCAGGGGTTCCGACCCGCCGTTCGACGCTCACAATTGCCATTGACAGAAATGGCTGCCGATGCCATCGCCGGCAACTCTGGGATCAACGTCGAGGGCTATCGCGACTACCGTGGAGTGCAGGTCATTGGCGCTTGGCATTGGATGCCGAATTACGAAATCGGGGTCGCGACCGAAGTCGATGCAGCTCAGTCCTTTCGCCCCTTGGTGATTCTGCAACGTACCTTTATGTTCATCTATTCGCTGTTGATCCTCAGCGCCATTGCCATCTTCGTCTTTACCGTGGTTGTGGCACGATTGCAGCGTCAAGCCAGAGACGCCGTGATTGAAGCTCAACAATTGGGACAATACACGTTGGAAGAAAAACTGGGCGAAGGCGGCATGGGCGTGGTCTACAAAGGCCATCATTCCATGCTGAGACGGCCGACTGCGATCAAGTTGTTGCATTCGGACAAGGTGAACGATTCGTCAATCGCCAGGTTTGAACATGAGGTCCAGATCACCTGTCAATTGAACCATGCTAACACGATCGCGATCTATGACTACGGGCGCACACCCGAGGGCGTTTTCTACTACGCGATGGAGTTTCTTGACGGAATCGATTTACAAGCATTGGTGGACGCTTATGGGCGTTTACCCGAATCGCGAGTCATCCATATTCTGTTGCAGGTTTGTGGTTCACTCTATGAAGCCCACTCCCAAGGACTCGTGCATCGCGATATCAAGCCTGCCAATGTGATGCTGAATCGACGCGGCTGCGAGCCTGATGTGGTGAAGGTGCTCGATTTCGGTTTGGTGAAAGCGGTCGACCAGGCTGCCGAGCAAGAGGGTGGTAACGAGGGATCGCTGACGGGAACACCGCTGTACATGTCGCCGGAATCCATTCAAGCACCGATGACGGTTGACGCCCGGAGCGATATTTATGCCGTGGGCGCTGTAGGCTATTTCTTGCTGACCGGTAAACCCGTCTTTCAAGCCCGTGGGCTAGTCGAATTGTGCCAAAAGCATGTCGATGAACTGCCACAACCGATTGGCGAACATCGTAACATTAACGTTTCCAGCCAGTTGGAAGATGCGATTATGAGTTGTCTCGAGAAATCACGTGCGAAACGCCCTCAGACAGCTCGAGATCTGGGACTGCTCCTCTCCAAGAGCCCTGCGGTCGGCCAGTGGACCATCGAAGACGGGGACCGTTGGTGGGGCCGACACGAGCGAGGGTCGCAGTCGTCGAAAACCGCGGATTCAACATCCCAACCACAAAAGGCGACCACATCGCCCCCGGGAATCGCTACACTCGACCAGACGATGGATCTCACCGCGAACGAACCCCCTCACCCAGAACCTTGATTCATGAAAAACACGACCAAACCGGTCCACTCTGTATGTTTGCTTGTTGTCCTGGCGGTTTGGCTCGTGAGCGACAGGCCGGGGCTTGCCTTTGCCGATGAGTCCTCATCAAATCCCGAGCATCATGAGCATCATGAGCAACAAGGTGCAGGCGAGACGGAGAGCTGGATCGATCTGTTCAACGGTGAGAACCTGGAGGGATGGACCGTCAAAATCGCCGGTCACACCCTAGGCGACAACTTTGCAAATACGTTCCGCGTGGAAGATGGCATCCTGAAATGCGAATACGATGACTACGGCCCGTTCGAAGGACGCTACGGGCACCTGTTTTCAGACCTTGCCTATGCCCATTACCGGTTGCGGCTTGAATATCGCTTTGTTGGCCGCATGCTTTCGGATGCTCCAGGATATGTCGATTTGAATAGCGGTGTCATGCTGCATTCGCAATCACCCCAAAGCATGGAACTTGATCAAGGATTTCCTGCGAGTTTGGAAATGCAATTCCTGGCCGATCTGGGCAAAGGCCAACGCCAGACCGGAAATGTGTGCACGCCTGGAACGCACTTGGTGATCAACGGAGACCTGATCAAGCAGCATATCGTTAAATCGTCAGGCCCCACGCTGCCAGCGGACCAATGGGTCGCCGTTGAAATGGAAGTCCGAGGTCATGACGAGATCATCTATCGTGTCGAGGGAAAAGAAGTGTTACGTTACCAAAACCCTCAATTGGATCCCGGCAGCAAAGAGGCGGAGCCCATTCTCGCCCGTGGAGCTGACCCCAAACTGTCTTTTGGTCACATTGCACTACAGGCCGAGGGACAGCGTGTTTGGTTTCGAAATATCCAACTGCTGCCACTAGCGGGAGAGTGAGTGGACCATCGCAGAAGAGGTCAGGTGCCCCGTCTTCTATGGCAAAGGCATGCACCGCGATGCGTCGGCGGCGACTCAGCCGCCGCCGACTAACGTTACCAATTCGATCTCATCGTTGTCACGGACCATCGTCGATGCGTACTGCTCACGCGGCACAACATTCGCGTTGATCTCAACAGCCAGGTAGTTCGGCGGCACGTCGACAGTGTCCAACATCTGCTGGACACTCATCGACGATTCAATTTGGACTTGTTGGCCGTTCACAGTGATCGAAATCATGGTTTCTTCTCAAAAAGGAAACGATTACTCGTCAAACGCTGCATCGAATGCAATGTTACTAGGCGAGAAGTCGAGTTTTTTCGTGAACTCGCAGGCTTCCTTGGCACCAAACGATCGTTCCATGCCGCTGTCTTCCCACTCGATCGACAACGGGCCTTGATAGTTGATGTCGTTGAGCGCTCGAATGATCTCTTCGAAATTCACGCCGCCACGACCAGGGCTTCGGAAATCCCAACCACGGCGAGGATCGCCAAAGTTCAAGTGGCTGCAATTGATTCCGGTACGGCCATCCAGAGTCACAATCGCATCTTTGATGTGAACGTGATAGATCCGGTCAGGGAACGCCCGAATGAACTGCACCGGATCGACACCCTGCCAAATCAAGTGACTCGGGTCAAAGTTGAAGCCAAACTCTTTGCGGTGATCGAGCGCTTCGAGTGCTCTTTGGGCCGTATAAATATCGAAGGCAATCTCGGTGGGGTGAACTTCAAGGGCAAAGTTCACACCGCACTCGCCAAACACGTCGAGGATGGGGTTAAAACGGTCGGCCAGTAATTGAAAACCGTCGTCCAACATGCTCTGAGGAACCGGTGGGAACGAATAAAGCAGATGCCAAATGCTGCTGCCGGTGAAGCCATTGACGACGCCAACGCCAAATTTCTGGGCTGCACGAGCCGTTTGTTTCAGTTCCTCGCAAGCCCGATCATTGACGCCGGAGGGATCGCCGTCGCCCCAGATGTAGTCAGGCAAAATCGACTTGTGACGTGCATCAATATTGTCCAAGACCGCTTGGCCGACCAAGTGGGCGCTGATGGCATGGCACTGCAAGCCAGCGTCGTCAAGAAACTTTCGCTTCTTGTCGCAGTAATCGTCTTCGGCCATAGCGCGATCGACTTCGAAGTGATCGCCCCAGCAGGCGAGTTCGATGCCGTCATAGCCAAATCCAGCAAGCATGGGTGCGAGTTCAGCGAGCGGAAGATCAGCCCATTGGCCAGTGAACATCGTGACAGGTCGAGCCATTGCAAGAGTCTCCGTGAAGGAAGTAGTGGAGGGGGAGGGACAGGGTATTTCAATGCCGCTTGCATCGGAGATGCCTCGCTGTGAGCGAAAACGCGTCAGACGCGAAGAACGCGAGCAAATTGGCAGCGACGATCAAACGCTAGCGTCCCTATTGTGCGCATTAGCAGTGCTGGACTGCAACAACCCATCAAAAAAGGCGAGGGGCCACCTGCCCCTCGGGGCCACCTCGCCATCTAGAATTCCAGGTCGGGCTGGATCTCCTACCCTGCCACATTCCAGCGGTTGTCGCTGGTGGCCAACCGTGCCTGCGATTGGTTTGTGCCTGATCATCGACTATTATCAGTAGGCATCGAATGCAAGCCTATAAGGCAATTCCCCTATTCCGAGAGCCGATTTGTAAGCTTTCCGCTACTCTTGTGCCAAGGAAACCGATTCCCCTCGGCCATGCCCGATGACTTCTTCCGACCGAGATTCCGACACAAGCTCCTCCGGCAGGTCCAACGATCCGATGCATCATCGATCGGCACCGGCGACATTCCGTTCTCGAATCGACCCTCCCGAACTTGATCCCGGATCGATCTGGAGAGCACTTTCGCGAACCCCCGGCGTGGGCGTCAGTATCACGGATGCGGAAGGCCGGCTGCTGTTCGTCAACGATACGTCGAAGGTACTTTTTAGCAAGTCGAGTGACATCGACTACGAAGGCAAACGAATCAGCGACTTCCATCCACCTGAATTTGTTGCCGAACGCCTTGAGCTGATCGCCCGCGTTTTGAGAGAGGGTAAGCCGTTATCCCTCTGCCACATCTACCATGGCCGGCGAATCGAATCGACGGTTTGGCCGATCCGTGATCGAACGCCACCGTTTAACCGCGTGATTGTGGTCACTCAAGCAAGAACAGCGGATCAATCGCATCACGGAAGCACCGAACCGCAGATTGAATCGGTGAAAACTCAGTACATTGGCCTCGGGCCGCTCCAGGTATTGACGCGGCGAGAACTGGAAGTCTTGGTGTTGCTTGGCCATGGTTTAAGTGTTCCAAGAGCCGCTGCGGTGCTGCACCGCAGCCCCAAGACGATCGAACGTCATAAAGATTCGATCAGCAAGAAGCTAAAACTGCATGGACAAGCCAACTTGGTGACCTTGACCACGTCGATTGGATTGGAACTCAGCGACGCGAAGCTAAAGCGTTTTTCATCCGACAAAGCGGATAAGAAATAGCGGTCCCCCTGAATTGATCGAAGCCAGCCATCCCCATTGCCGTAAGCATCCTTCCGTCAGGACTCGAAAGCCAAGCGGCGAGCCTGTGCCCTGAGTTCGGACTGGGCGTGCTCGGCCGCCCGCGTTTGCTCCGCAAGATCCGTCAGCGTGGCTTGCTTGTGAACGCGGAATTGTCGTTCATGGTGTTCTTGAAGTGCTGCTCGGGCATTGAGTTGAGCTTCGCGAGCATCGAGATCCTCGGCCCAACGCTGCAACTGCTGAACCAGGTCCTCGCCATGTCGGTGCAACCAACCCTGATGGGATGCCGCACTTGGCTGATCCGGTTGATAGGGCTGAGCCGTTTGAAAGGGTTGGGCCGTTTGACAGGGCTGCGACGGTTCACCAACAAACGAGGTGGGATTCGTGGCGTGAGCTTCGTCAACACGATGGAGCGCATTGGCCGAGGCGGAAAATCCGCCGCCGTCGGCCGTTTTTTCGTCGGGGCCGGACGTCCTCGCTTCGTTGAGCGGATTCCGCCGCGCAGCGTGACATGGATCCACCCGGTATTGGTGAAAAGGAGTCGGCTTGTCGATTCGGTGAGAACGGTACAAGGCCATATCATGCATTTCAAGAAGGTCGAATGCCTCCGTTTTGCCAATCCACGCGATAGCAATTCAGCGATGGCAACTCAATCGTGTACACCCTTGCTGTTTTTCGGATTCGGAGGTCAAGCGACTGCATCGATCTAGCCTGACTCGATAAAATGGAGGCGTCGTTGCGTCCGACCATGACCATTGTGGGGATCAAAACGAAGTTTGGCACTCCTTTCGCACCTTCACGTCAACGCTACCCCCGAAATTGAAAACAATCCTTCACTCGAAAGCTGCTCATGTATCGCTTGATCGCCGTCACGCTTTGTCTCACGATTTCGTTCACTGGATTTGCCCTCACCGTCCATGCGCAATCTGGGGGCGATTCCCGTTCGGACACGGGCCCTGCCCTAGCAGTGGCCATCGACCGATCGGTTAACCGCGGGATCGATTTCCTCCAATCACGCGGTCAGGCAGCGGATGGGTCCTTTAGCGGAGAAACGGGAGCTGCGGTGACGGCGCTTTGCGTTGACGCCATCTTGAAGAATCGGCCTCAAGCGATCCACGATCCGGTCATTCAGAATGCGCTCAAGTACCTCGAATCAAAGTTCCAAGGGGATGGTGGGATCTACGAAACCGGTTCGTTGCATCAAAACTACGAAACCTCGGTCGCCGTCGGTGCTTTGGTGCGATCCAACCGAGACGGCCAATACGACAGCGCCCTCAAACGCGCCGAGTTGTTCTTGAAGGGAATGCAATGGGACGAAGGAGAAGGCGCCGAAACGTCCGATACGGCCTATGGTGGTGCGGGATACGGCAAGCACAAACGCCCCGATTTGTCGAACACCTCCTTCTTTCTCGACGCGCTGCACGATTTGGGCAACGGACCTGAGGATGAAGCGATTCAAAAAGCGTTGAAGTTCGTGCTGCGAACACAGAATTTGTCAGACGAAGGGAACGACACGGACTTTGCAGGCAAAGTGGGGGATGGTGGTTTTTACTACACGCCGGCCGCTGGGGGCCAAAGCATGGCCGGAGAAAGCGATTCGGGCGGTCTGCGGAGCTATGGATCGATGACCTATGCCGGGTTGAGGAGCATGATCTACGCCGGCTTGACCGCCGACGACCCACGCGTCCAAGCAGCCATGGAGTTCATTCGCAATACCTACTCGCTTGAGAGCAACCCTGGAATGGGGAACGCTGGCCTTTACTACTACTATCACACGTTCGCCAAAGCACTCGATGCGGCAGGGGTGGAAGTGCTGGATGACGCCGCTGGCAATCCCCACGCATGGCGAGCCGAGTTGGCGAATACCTTGATCGCTCAGCAACAGGATGACGGATCGTGGGTCAACAAGAAAAGTGACCGCTGGATGGAAGGTGACCGGCAATTGGTTACCGCCTATTCGTTGCTGGCCCTGGCCTATTGCCGGCCCAATTAGAGAGGGATGGCTGTTTGAGTTCAAACTTTGCCGGTTGGCAAAGGTCCCCCTATTTTTCCGAACGCGATAACTTAGGCGAATTCGAAGTGTTTTTCCTATTCTATGCTTTGCCGAACTGCGAACATCGCTTCCCCCTCGGTATCTGGCACAGTCGCAACGCCTGAATCGCCGATTCTGACAATGGCGTTTAATCGCTTTGGCGCGGTTGTGGCCAGAACGTAGGCATAGGAGGCCGACTGATGAAGACCAGTTTACTGAAGTGTGTGGCGATCGCGCTGGGATTGTCCGTCGGGATGACGGTTGGCTCGGCTGTCCAAGCCCAGAATGCGGCACAGCCCGACGGCTATCAGCCACCATCGAAATGGAGTCGATTCAATTCGGTCAAGTCAACGGCCAAAAACGTCTTACAAACGATCTCAACGGCCGCAAATCAGGAAACAGCAAGCGGCGACGAAGGCCAAGACGCGGAACTCGCCGAACCGACCGATTCGTTCAGTGAGTTGCCCTCGCCCCAACGGAACTCGCCCCCTACGGAACAGCCAACGTCGCCGCCCGAGGCAGAGTTATTGCCGCCTGCAATGCCGGTCCCTGACCCGCAAGCATCCGGGACTCCGAATGACGAATCGCAGGCCACTGCATCACCAAGTGATCAGATGCCGCATCCGGAAGCGGTTCCGATGCCGGGACAGGAGATGGTTTTTCCAACGACTCACGACGGCAGGCCGTTCCAGCCTTTGCAATCGCAGAACGGCGTTCCGATGCAGCAGCTGGGACCGCCCCCAATGGGGCCAACGCCAGCGATGGGGCCACCCTATCAACCAGCTCCACACTTTGCTGGGCCGGCATACAATCCCGCGTCCAACTGCGGCACTCCGACACGTCCTCCCCTGAACCCCTGGTTTGGCGGATTCAATGTATTGATGCTGGACGTCGAAGACCATTCCGATCGCAGCATTTTGGCTTGGACTGCAGATGGCGCCAAAGCGTTAAACCTGAGTGAGGTCGATTCGGACAGTGGTGCGGCATTTGAGATTTTCGGCGGCCGTTACCTCGACGACGCGCGATTTGGATTGAGCGTTAGCTACCTGTTCTTTGACCCAAGTAGCGAAGAGTCGCGGATCGCGCCCCCTACCGCTGGCGATTACCATGTGGCGATCGATGCCTGGGACGCCATCTCCATCGACCCCACGGGTGGAGCTACGTACGATACCGTGTACAACCACATGGCGTTGGCAGACGCTTACCGATTGCGTCGCGACATGCGTTTTCAGGGCGTGGAAGTCAATCTAGCCAGCTTTGGCTTGATGGGCGCACAGCGGGCTGCTGGACTGTGTAGCGAAGGCAGCGCAGGCACGGGACTCGGCGCAGCCTTGGGACTCAATAGCGGATGCTATGGGTACGGTAGCTCGACCGGCCCCCTTGTCCGCAGCACCACAGGCCGTGTGCGAGTGCAAACGAGTCACGGATTCCGATGGTTCCAACTTGAAGACGAGCTCGAACTCGCGGCCAACGTTGACGGCTTAGCAGGCTTTGCTGCACAAGACCTCTACAGCAACCTCGATATTGACAACAACTTGTATGGTTACCAATTTGGTTCGCGATTGACCTATTGCATCGGCAATCGATTCCACTTGGGTCTGGGGGGAAAATTCGGCATCTATAGCAATGATGTCGAAATGCGGCACCGTATCGGTACCACCACCGTCGATGCCCATGTCACCGGCTCGACAGCCGAATTGATCAACACGGAGTCCTCCGATACGTCGATTGCGACGATGGGAGAGTTAGACCTCGGATTAGGTGCTCGGCTGAACAACGCATGGACGCTTCGCGGTGGCTATCGATTGATGGGCATGACCGGCGTTGCGACAACGGCGGGGTCGCTCGATCATGCCTACGACAGCGTTGAGTCGAGTCGCCAAATCGATGCCAACGATTCGCTAATCCTGCACGGTGGTTACGTCGGACTCGATTTCAACTGGTAGGACGACGACTCGTTTGCCTTGGATCTTCGCGATGGCGTTGCCATCGTCGCCCACAAAAACGGCGACCGCTCGCAACCGCAGCGGTCCGTCGCCTAACACGCTTCGATCAATCGTTTCGGATCCCTTCTGGCCCGAAACGGTTGCGATCGTATCGGCAAAGTATTGAATTTCGATCGAGTCGGCACCTTCGCATTGGACATCGACAACGGATCGAAGGGATTCCTTGGGATCGAACTCCGTTTTCAAAACGGGAACGGCAAAATCGCCCGGCGCCTCGAAGGATTGCGAAAAACGCATCATCGGTTCAGCGGGATGGTTCCCCGAGACCGCAACCGCGATTTCCAGCTCTCCGGACAACTTCGCAGGGAATCGCAGGTTGTAGTTTTGCAACGGGCGTGCCACCTGCATCATTTTTCCATTGACGAATAGCTCAACATGATGGGCTTTTGTCGGCTTGGGGTTCGCATCCACCGAGGCGGTTTTTTCGCTACGACGAATTCGCACGGTGTTCACGAGTTGTGCATCTGCGCCCACGGCCGACTGAAGCGACATGTCCACTTGATCCACTGGCGGTCGAGCAAACGGTTGACACAGCGGATCGCCAACAATCAGCGTTTGGTAAGGTGACGTGATCGACAAGTAATACGCTTCGATCGCCGTGACCCCTTCCGCATAATAGGCGTACATCATCGGATGAGGGAACTTGAACTGCAACGAGTAAGGTTCCGTCACCGAACCACTACTCATCACGGCCCCCGCATGCAGTAGCTCGTTCAGTTTCGTTTGCGATGAGGTCGTGTAGGCCGCTCCGAGACTCGTCAAGTTCTCTGCGATCGCCCCTGGAGCGAAACTCCATTTCTTCGTTAGCAAATCAAACGTCGCAGTTCCCAACATCAAGCCGTTCACCCGGTTTTTACCGGTCGGCAACGAGCCACGAGTGATCTTAGCCGTCTTGCCCTGTTCGGCGAGGTAGACAAGGGCGTCGGCGAAACCGGGCATTCGTGTCGTGGTGCGGACGTCACCCGTCAGCGAAAAAAGAAACTCGCCGTCGGGATACGTTCGGTCGCACGTTGCAGAACGATCAAGCACGTCGACGGCTTGACGTATCGAACTGCCATTGGGGTAGACTGCGCCCAACATGCACGACATCAGATACGAGACGCCGCCTTGGTTGACGGGGACCGCTTCACCCGATGCCATCCACCCGCGTAAGGCAGAGAACCCCACCGGACCTTGCATTGAGATCGGCATGTTGGCCATCCCTTCCATGGCCGCTGCGATCTCAGGTTCAGTCGATAGCTTTTTGAGTGCCGGGGTTTCCTTGAGATAGCGTGGGTAACTCCAACCCGCCGCGATTGCCTTCTTCAGCATCAACAAGGCTGCATCCTGATCATCGGCCGCGGAATAGGCTTCCGCCGATTTGATCGCAACGGCACTCAATGTCAAATGGGAACCGTGTAGCCGTTTGAGTGTCTCCGCAGCCTGCGGGGCATCGCCGCTTGCCATCTCCGTGATGGCCTTGTCAAACTCCTCTGCTTCCGTGCCGGAGAACGGATTGCGAAAGGTTCGGTCAAACTTCCCTCGTGCGTAGAGGTTTGATTCCCACCCCAAATAGCTGAATTGGTCTGCGAGAATGAACCGGTAGAAAAAGGTCAAACCGGTCAGCGAGGCGGTCGGCAACTGATACTTTTTAGCGGTCGAATCGTCCAACTTTGCGGTATGCTCGTCGATCTTCACTGCCGCAGGAAAACCTGCCGAGTAGGCGATCACCTTCGCCTGAGCAGCCAATCCGCGTTCATCAAGCGTCTTGAGGATGGGCATCAAGATCCGTTCCTTGAAGTCTAACAATTCAATTGTCAAACCCTTGGGGACGTCGTCGAGCAGAATGACGTTATTGGTGGGAATATCGCGAAGTTCGCAGTAGTGGTTGGCCAGAGTACGAGAAGGAACCGAGTCGGCGTTTACGACGACCATCACATTCTCGGGGACGACACCCGCCCTAGCAGCCGGTGAAAGAACGACCGTCACGACGAGCGAGCATCCGATGGCCAACCCTAAAGCGGGCGCGAGTAGAAATTTCAAGAAGAAATCCTTGATTCGAGTCAAAAACATACGCCATAAATGTAGTCTATTTTCGAGCATTTGTATCGGGTCCCCTCAAACCAGGCCGTACTGCGAGGACGAGACCTACGGATGCCGACCCCTTTCCGTCGTTCAATCCCCTTTTGTTTGGCCACCGAAGGCGATAGTTTCATAAAAGGTGGGCACGATTTTGGTTGCCCAGCTATCCGTTATCTGGCGAATGCACGCTGCCTAAACGAAGGAACCGAACCGCTGGCCGAAACGCAACCCCAATCGCTAATCGATCCGTCGTTCCTGTTCCGATTCGAGGTAACGCTTTGCCATGATGAATTGAAATGGACAAGCAAAGGCTTGTCCCTCGACGAACGTTGTCGACTGCCCTCGTTCGGGGCGTTAAGTGGTCGCAAGGTCTTTGCCGATGTTCGCATGGCATGGAATGCATCGGGAATTGGAATTCACGTCAGCGTGACCGGCAAACGACAATTGCCATGGTGCCGTGATTCACGACTCGACGACAGCGATGGATTTCATCTTTGGATCGACACGCGGTGTAGCCCCGGAATCCATCGTGCGACTCAGTTCTGCCATCGTTTTCTATGGATGCCATCAGGAGGTGGCGCGAACCGTGAACGGCCGGTTACCGCGTGGATTCCAATCAACCGAGCCAGAGCGAACCCAAAACCGATTCCCTCGGAATCGCTGAAAATTGCGGCCTACCCTCGACACGATGGGTACCTGCTCTCGGGTTTTATCCCCAGCGAATCGTTAACCGGTTACGATCCCATTGATCAGCCACGCGTGGGGCTCTACTACGCCGTCGTCGACCGCGAATTGGGATGGCAAACGCTCGCCTTAGGACCGGAATACCCGGTCACCGAGGACCCGAGCATGTGGGGCGAGGCACGTTTGGATTCGGAATCACGGTAACGCGACTTGACTGTGATGCCGCAGGTAACCCAGCAGGTCTCGGATTTCTTCGCGAGAAAGCGTGTCAAGCATACCTTCGGGCATCGGTGACTTGTCGGTGATCTTTTGATCTTCGATGGTGTCTTGATCGAGCGTCACCGATTCGGTGTTGGTTTGAAGCGTCAGTGTCCGATCGGATTGATCGGTCACCAGCCCATTGAGGACACGTCCGTCATCGAGGAGCAGGATAGACATCCGAAAATCTCGGTCCACGACACCGCTGGGGTCGACAATGTTGCTTAGCAAGTAATCCAAGTTGTTTCGGTTCGCTCCCGAAAGGTCTGGACCGACTTGGCCGCCTTCACCATAAAGTCGATGACAATTTTGGCAGTGTTTTACAAACAAGGCTCGGCCACGAGGTTTGTTGGCTTGCAACAAAACCTGGTCACTTAAGCTTTCCTTTAACTCGCGAATGGATTGCAGTTTCTCTTCGGGCGTGTCATGGACTTGCCCCCAGACTTCGACAATTCGATCATTCAGAGCACTCGATTGCAGGCTCTGGATCTGACGAACGTGGAACGCAGAAAGGTCCGCACGTGGAATTTTCCCCTGCTCGATCGCCTCGAGCAGTGCCGTTGCAAAGGACGGTCGACTGGCCAACAGCGAAATGATCTTTGGCTTCTCCGGCCCTCGAAACGCGCCGTACCGACGAATCAATGCGATCGCCACCTTGGGATCGTCAAACAGGGCCAAACCCTGCGCCGCGATCACGTTCATCCGAGCGTCCGAAAGCAATGGTTCGCAGATGCTGCGCAGATCCTTTGGGCGTATTTGAATCAAGGTTTCAAGGGCTGACAATCGAGTTTCGTAGGACAGTGAAGAGGTCGCATCTTTCATGCTCCCCAAGGCAATTCGCTTCAAATCCTCGATGGCTCGGCCCTCTCCAAACACGACACTCAACTCGCGAATCAACGATTGCAATCGCTCCTCTTTCAATGCCACGACTTGCCCCCAATGATCTGGCCTTGGTGCGTGTTTCCAGCCTTTCAACCCTTCGGCAATCCCAGTCAATACGGTTGACTGGTACGCGACGTCGGTGGCACCCGTGACGCTGACAAGCAACTCGTTCACCGCATCAGGCTCTCGTTCAATTTCCTCGGCTAAGCACCGTGAGATCAATCGCAACGTCGTTGGCAACCGGCAAGGAGTGGCAACGTTGACAAGATCGGTTGCTTCGTACTTGGCGACCGGAATCAAGCCATACCAGATCATCAGTGGCAAATCATGGTCATCGGCGTCGACTCGATGGGCAACAAGTTCGCGAGCCACCGCAGCGCGACAATCAACAGGCATTCGCTGCAACGTTGACGCCAAGGTTAACCGCACGGAACTGCTGGACTCCTCGCGGGCAAGCTGAGTAAATCGATCGAGCAAATCGACTCCCATTCGATGGAAGCCATCCGACGCGGTGCCACCTTTCCAATCGGGACCATAACAATCGTCGATTGGCCACGGTTCACTCAGCAGTCGAATGGCCCAACTCCGCAAGGAAGGATCGGGATGATCAAGCTGCTCAACCAAAAACTCGCGGTCAGTCGCACCACAGGCATGGAGTGTCAACAAGGACTGAACGGCAAAGGACGATTGCATGGATTCCGCGACAACATTCTGCCGTAGGATTGCAAGACAAACCGCCAAATCCTGACCAGCGATCGAACGGCGTATCAATTCCATCCGCGCTTGCCTCCGCTGCCAGCGATTGGTTCGAGTGTGGGCCACGGCCAAATCGATCTCGGACCATTTGCGGACATCGACATCAAGTCGGTCTCCATCCGGAACACTTGGCGAAGCCACTTTGTCGTGGATGACCTTATAGATTCGACCGCTTTGGCGATGAACGCCCGTGTGTTCGTGGCACTCGCCTGTATCGGACCAATCGAGCACAAAAACGTTTCCGTCCGGGCCAGTGCAAAGATCCATCCCACGAAACCAGGGATCGGCGGCGAGCAGAAAATCGTCTTCGTGCTTCAAAACATAACCACCACCGCTTCGCTCAATACGTTCGACATTCGCGCGGCGGCCATGAAAGTTGAGCGTAAAAAGCTTGCCGCTGTACGTTGTCGGCCAACGGTTGCCCTGATAAATCAACGTTCCACAGTGGGCATGCCCGCCACCATAGGGGTTCGCGGCTCCGTCGCGTGACTTGGTCCAATTTTGTCCGCTATCAAAGTGCCAATGGTCCGCATGAAAATCGATCAGTTCGTAGCTACGACGATTCGGGTCAAGCGTGAAGGGACGCGTAAAATGAGCACCAGGGATCATGTGCCAGAGGTGTCCGTTGACGGTATTGCAAAAGAACAACTCACCGACCTCATTCCAATCGTGGCCCCATGGATTGGTTGTTCCCGCCGTCAGCACCTCAACATCGCCTCGAGTCGGATGATATCGCCAGATCCCACCCTCGATTGCACAGCGGCGGTTTTCGGCGGTTCCCGGCTTACCAATTTTTCCGGGGCACGACCCGCCGCATCGACCGTACAACCAACCATCAGGTCCAAAACGGATCCCGTTGGCAAAATTGTGATAGTTCTGCTGAGCGACCGTGAATCCATCGAGCACGACCTCACCGGGACCATCGGGAACGTCGTCATGGTCGCGGTCCGGAATGAAGATCAATTGCGGAGGACACATCAACCAAACACCGTCATGCCCGACCTCAATGCCCGTCAGCATTTGCACGCTGTCTGTGAAGACCGTTCGTTTTTGGAAGGAATCCCCTTTCGTGTTGTCAAAGATCACAACACGGTCACGCAGATCGAGTTGGAAACGCTGTGAACGTTCGGCATAAGTGAAGTTCTCAGCAACCCAAAGCCGACCACGACTGTCCCACGCCATCGCGATCGGATTCATCACATCGGGCTCAGCGGCAAAGACCGATGCACGAAAACCCTGGGGTAGCTCAAACGCAGCGGCGGCCGCTTCAGCACTCATCACGGGCGCGGCAGCATCCGGCTCGGTGTTGAACGGCACAGGAAACTCGTCTGCCGACCAAGCCGATGGAATGAAAAGCACGAGCGCCACAAACGAAGAAGCCAAAATGACGGTGCGAAGCGGCATGGATGAGGAGTCGCTAAAGGATGAGGAAAGTCTGAGAGACAGACGCGAAATCAATTGGAGGATCGACAAAACGCTCTTTAGGGGTGCGTCAAGATCAAGAATTAGGGTTAAGGGGTCAGGAGTCAATTGTGCGAAGCACCCAAAGGGCCGTTCCGGCAATTGACTCCTGACCCCTTAACAATCCGAGAATCAAGTTTTGACGCACCACCAGAGTACCACGGGCAACGCCCTGGATACACCGTCCAAAAGATCACCTGCGCCGAACTCAAAACTATGCGGCGTCGAGCCCCGCCTGAGCTCGCACGATCTGGATGCTCGAGTCTTGCACCAAATTGACTACCTGCGGAGGACCAGTTCGGGAGGGGCTGGACCACATCTCAATTGTCGGCTTGTCGAAGGCGGCACTCGTGGCTCGGATCGTACGACCAACGCATCCATTGCTCAGCTGCACCAAACTACCGAGCGGATGCAGTGACGTGAGTTCCAACAAGGAACGAACAACCTTGGGATCAAATCTTTGTTTCTTCATCTCGTCAAGAATGGCTACCACCGCATGGTATCCCTGAATCGCAGGTCGATGAGGCCGATTTGAAACCATGCCAATGAACGCATCCGCAACCGAAGCGATTTTTGCAAGCGGGTGAATTTCATCCGCCGATCTGCCGCGCGGATACCCGCTTCCATCACAGCGTTCGTGGATTTGGTAGGCCACCATTCTTGAATCCAGCGAAACCTGCTCGCCAAATTTCCCGATCACGTCGGCGCCACGAACCGGATGATCCGCCAATAGCTTCAGTTGGCCTCGAGTGAGCGGTTGATCGTTACCAAACAGCCCCGTTCCGACTGCCTTCATGCCAATATCGTGAATCATACAGCCGATTCCCAAATCGATCAGCGTCGCTTGGTCCAATGCCATCTGCGCGCCAATGGCCATGGCCAACGCAGCCAAGTGATAGCTATGCCGCGCTGGGTATTCGCTTTCATGCGGCGAACAGGCCAAACAGACCAACGCATCCACGTCTTCCATCATCCGACGCAAAATATCATGACACGCCTTGTGCATCGGAGATGCCGACTTTTGAGGGCTGCGGATCGCTTCGGAAAAGACATCACCGATGGCGCCAATCGATTCCCCCGACTCGGCAGCCCAAGCGATTGTCATGTCGTGGTCGTAGGGACAGTCTTCGAGCTTGCAAACGCTCGACGCGAATGCAATCTCATTAGCGTTGACCGTCGAGGGGCTGAGGTTTTCGATGCACTGGTCCAACAACAACGTGTGCTCGTTGATAGCGTGAGAGCAGACGTAGCTGTGGGCCGCCGGAACCGTGGTGCTGCGTCCCTGTGGCTGAAACGAGGCCAACACGGCGACATCCTTTTCGGACAAAAACAACGAGCGGATATCCCGCGTTTGTAAGTGTCGGAGAAAGTCCTCCGTAACCTCGGTTCCCTCGGTCAACAGCTTAACGCGAGGATTGTCTGGATCAGGAATGGCTGCTTGCAATCGAGCGCCAACGACAAGCGTATCGATCGAAACTCTACAAAATTTTGACATGGGGCAGTCCAAAAGGGATTCAAAGAGGAGGATCAAGTTGCGTCGATTCACTCCTGCCCCAGAGTAAACCTTCGTGGCTACGGGAATCGAAATCGACCGATACCCTCTCCGAAGTTGAATGACGCAGTGACTTTCTGTCCCAAATGTGACGTATTTGCGCCAATTCTAACGTGTCACCTGCCTCGACGCCTGTACGTTTGTCTCGAACTCTGGGGTTCGCCAAGACTTGATCCAGCTTTCGAAAAGTGAGTCTCATTGAATCGCACCCTTAGCGGCGCAAATCCCGATACCGCTCTTGACCCACGGTTTCTTCTTCAGGTACCAATGATCGCGAACGATTCCGGGCTTAGCCGTTCCCGGCTTAAGCCCCACCTCAACAAGCTCAACCATGGAAGGTTGCTCCTATGGCCGATGCCAGCCGCGGCGTCCCCTTGCTGGACGTCAATCGCGACAATCGCCCCCACCGCGAAGAATTCATTGAAGCGTTAACAGAAGTGGTCGACAGCGGCCGGTTTCTGTTTGGGCCCGACGTCACGGCTCTCGAAAATGAAATTGCCACGTATTGTCAAGTCGACAATGCGGTTGGATGTGCCTCCGGTAGCGATGCGTTGCTACTGCCGCTGATGGCATTGGGGATCGGCCCCGGCGATGAAGTGATCGTACCCAGCTTCACTTTTTTCGCATCGGTCAGCTGTATCACACGACTTGGCGCGACGCCGGTTTTTGCGGACATTTGTCCTGACACGTTCAATATTGATCCCGAAGCAATTCGCGCGGCGATCACGAGTCGAACCCGTGCGATCATTCCAGTGCATCTGTTTGGCCAATGTGTGCAAATCGACCGAATTTGCCAAATTGCCGGCGACCGGGACATCCCCGTCATCGAAGATGCAGCTCAAGCGATTGGAGCTGCCTACCATTCTCGTCCCGCAGGCAGTTGGGGATCCGTTGGATGCTTCAGCTTCTACCCAACAAAGAATCTTGGTGGGATGGGTGATGGAGGCATGATGACGGCGACCGATGCAGGCACTGCCGATCGATTGCGATTGTTTGCGGGCCACGGCATGCGACCACGCTACTATCACCAAGTGGTCGGCATCAACAGCCGTCTCGATACGTTCCAAGCGGCAGTCTTGAGGGTCAAGCTGCGTCACCTATCGGATGCGGTTCAAGACCGCCAAACCAACGCAGAACGCTATTCGCGATTGCTGAAGGATTCCCACTTGGTGGCCGCCGATCAAGTCGTTTTGCCCACGGTGGATCCCAACGCGTTCCATGTTTGGAACCAGTATTCGATTCGTGTTGGCGAGGGCCGACGCGATGCCCTTCGAGCTTACATGAGTGAACGCGGTATCGGCAGCGAGATCTACTATCCGGTACCGATGCACCAGCAGGAATGCTTCACGCATTTGGACTTCGACCGCGACGCGTTGGCGGAAACCGAGCGAGCGAGCCAAGAGATCTTGAACTTGCCAATTTTCCCATCGCTGACCGAAGCGGAACAGTCCCGCGTCGTCGATTGCATCAGTGGCTTCTACGCGGCCGGCGCCAAAGCGGCGGCATAATCGATCGGCCGAACCGCGACGTCAGGCTTTCGAGCCTGACGTTTGGGTTGAAGCGAACGGCCCCACGCTGAGGAACTCCAACGGGCTCGCATCATTGCATGTCCGTTAGAATGACTTTGGTGCCGTAACGTTTGCCCTCCCGATAAATGATCATCGGGATTTCTTTGCCAATCGGGGTTAATCCCACCTGCGCGACAAGGTGGTCGTCGTTATCGACCGGCTTCGAGTTGAATTCAACGATGATGTCGCCTCGCTGTAGATGAGCCAATTCGGCGGGCGACCCAGGTCGCACGTTCTTGACGAGTGCCCCCCCCTTGGCTGCATAACCGGCCGCCGCAAGATCGGCGACCGAGAAGACGGGGTCAAGTGTAACGCCCAAATAGCCGCGTTGAAGCTTACCGTGCTCGACCAGTTGCCCGGCCACTTCCATCGCCATATTAATTGGAATGGCGAACCCAATACCTTCGCTGCCGCCACTGCTGCTAGCGATCGCGGTATTGATCGCGATCACCTCACCTCGAAGATTCAAAAGTGGCCCGCCACTGTTGCCGGGGTTGATCGCCGCATCGGTTTGAAAGAAATCCTGCATCTCAATGCGTTGTTCTCCCAACGATAAGTCACGCCGCCCCTTTGCGCTCAGAATACCGAACGTGACGGAGTGGCTCAATCCAAACGGGCTGCCGATCGCAATCACAAAATCACCAATCTCGGCTTCATCACTGTGGCCCATCCTCGCAGGAGGCAAACTCATGTGAGAGACCTTCATCACCGCCACGTCGGTACTGGAGTCGGCCAGCACGCGTGTCGGATGGAACTCCTTGCCGTCGCTGGTTCGCAACAAGATCTCGCTCGGCGACGCCCCGACAATAACATGCCGGTTGGTCATCACCCACGTGTCGCTGCCAATCCGCAGGACCACGCCCGCGCCTGCCTCGTCGTAGGACTCGTTCTTCTCCGTTTTGTGCGCTTCGATGTGAATGACGCTCGGCTTGACCAAGGTGGAAACGCGTCGAACCAAATTGCCCAGCCGATCGAACATGCTGAATTCTTCAGCGAGTTCGTTAAACAAACGCTCGCGCTGTGCGTCAATCATCTGTTGGCTCGGCTCTTCGACCGCCGGCCGTCGCACGCTGACCGATCGACCCTCCGAGTCCGCCGCACCAGCGCTCGAAGCAAGCGGGTACTGCGCCGAAGCGGTTGATGCACTCGCCAAGGCAACGCACAATGCGATCGAAGCCCCACGTAGTGGTTTCCGCGAACGACCGCGGCGAAGCATGCCACTGATTCGCCTGATCAGGCCTTGCCGTTCCGAAAGGGAACGGAAAACCTGACCACGTCGGTTTTGATCGGAGCTTAAAACCATGGCGTCGCTAACGGGAAGGGGGAATGCGAGAGGGAGCGTTCATCGATCAGGGAGCGGATGACGACGTGATTCTATGCATCGTCTGCTTTGCGGGGCCAGCTTTGCGTTTTGCTAGCGTGGCATCCCTTCGCGGACCAAGTGTCAAAATTGTCACCGTTGGCGCATTAAAAACGGCCGGACTTATCGCCCGACCGGTGGAGACGAGTAACGCTCGATGCGGAACTTCAATCGTCGTGGCCGTTACAAACGCCCACGCTTCCGACTCAACTCCGATCCCTCGACCGTGATTTAAACCGAGTCCACTTCCATGTTGTCAAACACGCGATTCCAACTGGCACCACCGCTATCGTCACTGGACAGTTCCGATTTTCGACGGCATCCGATGCAATCGGTGGCGTAGGGCACCGCTCGCAAGCGAGTCAGAGGAATCGGCTTGCCACAATCAGTGCAATTACCGTATTCGCCTCGCTTCATCGCCTCAATCGCATCCTCAATCGCGGTCAGCTCGCGACTTTCCACTTCGAGCAATTGGCTGTTCAATTCATCCTGCACGGTATCGGCAGCAGCATCCAAAACGTCCCCCGTCTTGGTTTGATGCAACTCTTGCAGCAGGCTTAAGTCGCCCGCCAGAGCCCGTCGAAGCGCATCGCGCCGCCGCACCAAGGTTTCGCGTAGCTTCAAAATCGCGTCTTTTCTGGCCATTACTGTTACCTCCACAAAAAGTGCACCACGGGACCACCGCCGTTGAGCGGCCGGATCCCGCAATGACTCACTGATGAAACGTGAATCTTCTCTAGCTGTACAACTCGTCGCAACGGACAACGCCCGACCCGATCGGCGGCCCAATCCAGCGTTAGGAACACTCAATTTCAGCGTCTCCCAGTTCACCGGAATGTCACTCAGCCGAGCACCATCACTGTATAGGGTTGTCCAGGACGCCTTAAAGCACATTTCATTCCGTTCTCGCCAAAAACATTTGCGGCCGCAATCCTTGCAAGCTAGTTCTCTAAGGGCACCGTTCGGTCCAATCATAGAAACCTTGTCTCGGATGTCTCTCTTTTCATGCCGATTTCTGCTTGTTTTTCTCTTTCAATGCCAAGAAACGCAGGATTAGGCGGACTTTTCCGCTAACGACACCCCCGAAAATTCTAGTCTCAGCGGATAGGACATTTGCGGAAATACATGGCCCAAGCGCCTCACAAGCAGCCCCACAGAGGGGTGCCCCCGCTGCCGTCTTGGCGTTTTTTAATCCAGCGGTGCGTGCAAATTTGACACAGGTCGTGCAATTTAGCTAACCGGGAGCAACGGTGTTGTCCGAAAAAGAGAAAGTGCACAACCACGCAAACCGGAAGACCATGCGCGCTGGCGTCTCGCCTGACGTGTTGGTTTTGGGAATGCTGTCGAATCAATCGGGTTCTTAATCAAGGGACATGGACGGTGAACACGGACCACACGAGCGAGACCGCTCCCTTTCAAACCAATGCGTTCGCACTGGGCTCATTTTCCGATGACCACTTTGCAGTCCCCCTTGTCATGCCTCCGTCGATGCCGGAATCGTCTCAGAATGTCGCCGCCTCGCCATTAGCGATCGAATTCCGTGTGACGCATTCGGGGTCGCCGACGCGACGACTAAGGCTGACGGGGAATCGCTATACGTTTGGAAGTGCCCCTGGGTGCTCAATCCAATTGACCGACCGGACGCTTCGGCCAATGCACGCCGTGTTGATCCGAGATACTCATCGAATACTGGTACGGGCCTATTCGGTACCTATCGAAGTCAACTCATTACGCACCACAGAAGTCACGCTGAAGGTCGGCGATGTGATGCGATTGGGCAGCTACCGTTTTGAACTGCTTGGCGGCCCCGCCGGGGCCAGTCCAACCATCGATTCCAACGCACCTTTGTTCGCAGATTCCACGACAAATATGAATGTCGCGATCGATACAGCAGGATCGATCGGCGGGATCCAGCCCACTCTCGATAACAAGATCCAAGAAAGCTTCTTCGCCGACCGAATTCATACCCCGCCGCGATCTTCCGCGGTAGAATCCCCCGCTCCCGCAGTCCAATCATCGTACCACGACGAGATTTGGCGTGACCAGTTGCGTCGTGAAATCGAACAGTGGCGTCGCCGGCAAGAGGATTTCGAGCGACGAGAATCGCAGTGCACCGACCGTGAATCCGAGCTCCGTAGCCGAGAAACCGAACTCTGGACGCGTGCCGAGAATCTGCACCAACGTGAATCCAACTTGTTGACACAAGAATCGAATACCCGTTCGATGCAAGACGAAGTCAGCCGCAGGTCGGCTGAGGTGGAACGCTTGCAAGAAGCCAACCTCAACCGGGAACAACTGTTTTCACAACGCGAAGCAGAATTCGAGCGATTGGAGTCTCACTATCGCCAGCAAGTCGAAGATGCATCGCGTCAGCTGGTTCAGTCACAGGAACAAGCAACGGCTGCAACCGATGCGATCGGGCGAATGCGCGAGCAATTCGCTGAATTGCAACAACAGCTTCAAACGTTGTCGACCAACCAAGAACAACTACAGCAAGAAGAAGCCAACAACCGCGAAGAGCACCGTCGCATTCAAGCCGAGTTGGAACGATCGCTCGACGAGGCGATCGATGAAAAGGCTCGAAGCGAGGCGAAGCGGCACGAAGCGGAAACAAGACTCACCGAGATCACCGCCCAATACGAAACGCGACTCGCTGAGGTAACGGCTGAGTACGAATCGCTATGCCAGTTGCGTGAAGACGAGCAACGCAGAATCGACGAGAGCGGTTCCGTTGCTCAAGCACTGCAGGATCAAATTGAGGACCTGCAGCAAGCCCTGCAGCGTACCAGTGACGATTCGGTTCAGCTCAGAGCCAACTACGACGAGGCCCGCGAATCGGTATCCCAATTAGAGCGGATGATCCGCAGCGGCGAAGAATGCCACAATGCCGACCGCGCAAGCTGGGTCGCGGAAGCCGATCAGTTGCAGCATAGCGTCCAAGAGTTGTCGATCGAGTTGGCCAACGCCAATCGAGAATTGGCAGAATTACGGGATGCGAACACTCAATTGGCGGAGCAATTGGATCAATTCCGCTATCAAAGGGATGCCGCGGTCAGCGAATGTGAGCAGGTCCAAGCCGAGTGTGAACGCGTCCGAGACGAGCGAGAACAGGAAGAGTACAAACGTCAGCGTGCGGAGACCCAACGCGATGAAGTGATTGCCGAGATGGAATCGCGTCCAAGCCGCGAGACCTTTCAGTTGCTATCCACCGAATTGGAAGTGGCCACCGAGCAAATCGCTTCGCTGCAAACTCAGTACGAACAAGCCGTCGCCGAGATGCATTCCCAACCGCCAGCCTCGGTCGTGGAAGCGGTATCGGAACCAGCGGCAAGGAATGAGAGCAGCTCAGCCGACGTCGAGAACGAGGACTTCGCGCGATGCGAACCAGAACCCCTTGCTGAACTGGAACAGCAGCATGGGTCAGACGTTTATGCGATCGCTAAGATCCCAGACAATGATAGGCAGGACGAGCAAGACTTGTTCCAACCGCAAGAGGCTAACGAGCCTCCTCCACAAGCCGCTAATGTCGTTGCACCCGTCGAAGTCGCCCCCGTCGAAAATGCCTCGATCGCAATCGAACCCACTGACGAGGAACCACCCACTGACGAGGAACCACCCACTGACGAGGAACCACCCACTGACGAGGAACCACCCTCTGACGAGGCGTTTGCCAGCGAGCAAGTCCGCAGCGACGAGGCTTTCCGAACCGATTTGGAGGGCGATCTTGAAGCGGAACTCGAAAGTGAGCGCGGTGACGTCGGTGATTCGGTCGAAGACTCGCCTTGGCAAACCCCCGCAAGTTTCGAAGCGATAGAGGCAGAAGACGTTGCAGCGGTCGTCGAACAGGAATCCGACGCCAATCTGGATGCTGCATCGGAACTCGAGAACGAGCCGGCATTGTCCGAAAGCGTTTGGAGAACTCCTTCCCTGGATTATTCCTCCGCACCGGAAGCCGAATACGAAGACTCCGAGCCAACCGCGTATCCGGCAAGTGACCACAACGATGTGGTGGCCCCTTGGAGTGAAGCGGAATCAAGTGAAGGGGATGACCATTCCGAGCCAGACCGCAGTGAACTCGGCTCGCTTGCCAGCCAGCTGATCCACGACATCGAAGCGTCGCGTGAGAGTGATTTGCAACAGGCCGAAAGTGACGAAACCGATCACACCAGCGCATGGTCGTTCGACGATTCCGATGAAGACGATTCCGATGAAGTCGAAGAACAGCAACATCACCTCGGTGAATCGGTGGAAGATGACGCGGCGTTCGCAACGGACGACGAAGACGCATCGATGGAAACAGACGAAGACGCATCAGAGGAAGACGAAGTTTCCCTGGATGACTCGCACGCGACCGCTCAAGACGCGGACACAGCGATCAATCGAGAGAGCGACGAGGACGACTCGATTGAAGCGTACATGAATCGGTTGCTACAACGGGTGCAAGGTGACACGACGACTGCCAATACGGTAGCGCCCCGACCGGCGGCATCCGCCGAGGGGACAAGACCAGACAGCCTTGGCAAACAATCGAACTTGTCGTCAACGGATACAGGCGACGTACCGAACTCGACGGATGCCCAGCCCGAAACCATTGACCCCTCCGAACCTCTGGTGCCACGTTCGCTGGCTCCCGAAAAGACCAGCAATTTATCAGCGATGAGGGATTTGGCGAATCATTCAGCTCGGACGGCAATTTCAAGAAGCGTCCGCATCCAGACCCGCGACACGCAACTCAAGGCGATGATGAAAATCGTCTATGCCGGCGTAGCGGTTCTTTGTGCCATCTTGGTGCTGGTCTTCATCCAAACATGGCTGAAGTATCCCGCCGCAGCGTCCATCGCCGTCTTTGCTGGGGTCTTCCTTCGCGAAGGACAACTGTTGATGAACGATGCAAAGCGACGCTTGCTGCAAGCCGAAGCCGACTTGGCAGCGGAACAGTATGGTCAAGAAGGTGAAGCGGACGATGCGGAGGACTTGGAAGATGCGGTCGCCAATGCCAACGATTCCCATCTTGCTCCCTAATCCATGTGTCACGATTCATCACCAGCCCGTTCCGACGCATCCGCGTCGCCAGGCGAGTCCACTTCGAATGGTCAGCCTGACCTGAACCTCGTCCGTACGGACTTAGCGAATGAGCGAACCTTGTTGGCCTATGGACGAACCGGGTTGATGGTTTCGGGGACCGGTGTGACGCTAATCAAGTTCTTTGCGGACCTGGACGTTCTGTGGCTTCTGGGTTGGGCGTTCGTCGTTTTAGGGCTCGCGGTCGGCTTTGCCGGAATCGCTCGTTTCGCGTCGCTTCACGCTCGGCTACATCGCCACGATTGATCAAGGGCTTACATTCCGCATTCACGCAGGAACCGGACGCTTTGCTTGAGCGTCTGTTCGTCGCCGATGATTTCAAGCGTTGAGCTATCGATCGGACAGTCCTTCAAGACATCGCAAACGCCCTTGATATCGATCACGCCCTCTCCCAGAGCGATCGTTGAAAATCCGCATCCGTACAGCGTTCCGCGCTTCGATTCCCACTCAGAGGCGAGGTCTTTCCAATGTACGTGGTGGATCTTGTCTTTGAACGTTTTTGCCATTTCGACGGGGTCTGCCCCCCCGAGCCATGAATTGCCCGTATCCAGATTCACACCCAATGCCTCGGGATGGCCGAGTCGGTCGAAGACTTCTTGCATGCCCGAAATGGAATCGGTGATGGGACCATGCGGTTCGAGCAAGACGCGAACGCCGTAGTCGCCAGCCATCTTCACTGGCATGTACAGTTTCTCTGCCATCACAAACACCTGTTCCCGATGCGACAAGCCCTTGGCCCATGCGGATCGAGGATCGGTATCGGTTGTCACGATATCCTTGATGCCAATCGCAGCAGCAAACTGGATGGCTTTCATGATTTCTGCGGTGCCATAGGTTCCGGGGCTACTCGGTTCAAGAAGGCCCGCATGAGCACAAACCGCAGTCGGTTCGATCCCGTACCGTTCAAACATGCGACGGACTTCAAACGGGTTGTCATCCAAACTGACAGTGGGTGAGAAACCGGCGGTGCCGAGCATACTGCCGCCCGCATTGGTGTCGGTGATATCCGCGCAAGTGAAGCCCATCGCCTTGGCTCGCTGCAACTGGACCTCCACACTTGCAAAGGGTTCAATCAATAAAAAGACGCCTATTTTCATCTGCCAATTCCCTTTCGATTTGTTACAGCGTCCAAGGTGCGCGCATTTCGCGGCTGACCATGGACTTTGCTTGGTCGCTTCCACCAACAAGTCGTTGCTGGCTGGGATCCCATGTCACCCGCTCCCCAGTTCGAACCGCAATATCACACAAATGGCTCATCACATCCGAGCGCACCGCGTCTTCCACCGGACTGCTTGCAGGGTGACGGGACCGGATGGAATCCGCAAAAACGCCGATATGGTTGGCCCCGTTCTGGCCATGATTGTTGCTAGGGAGTTCCTCGGAAACCAATCCAACGGGGAAGGCCCGGATGGAATTGCGTGTCAACTCCAAGCGTCCCTCGGTACCGATGAATTTCGTGCTGTCCGACCCGGTCTTGAAAGTTATTTTCACGCCGTCGGCCATCCGCATCGTCATCTCCCAATTGAAAACCGTGTCGTACAGTCCCTCGGCTGGAATGTCTCCGGTGCCTTCGACGGTAAACGGTCCAGCTTGGTCGCCGTCATAGCACCACACGAGAATGTCCAAGGGATGCGCGCCCCAACCCGCCAAATAGCCGATCGATTGATCATAGATCCAATAGGTGCCGGATGGTTTGCAGCGATCCACCGTGTAGGGAGCCTCCGGTGCTGGGCCGAGCCAGCGATCATAGTCAAATCCTGCTGGCACCTTGGTCGCTTCGGTTGATCCACCGCTTCCTCCATTGGGAGCCTGAACTTCGATCGCTCGGATCGAACCCAGCTTACCGCTTCGTACGAGCTCGCGACCATATTGTTGGTGCTTCGCTTCACGCTGTTGCGTGCCATATTGAAAGATTCGCTTCTCTCGATCGAACACTTCCTTGCACTTCAAGTCCTGTTCGATGGACAGCCCCAACGGTTTCTCGACGTAGGCATCCTTTCCCGCCTTGGCTGCCATCAATGCGATCGGGACATGCCAATGATCGGGAGTGGCAATGATCACGCCATCGATATCCTCACGATCAAGGATACGTCGAAAGTCAGCGTAACCGTCGCCTTGGATCTTCGCCGCAGCGGAGTCGCGTCGCTGTTGATAACAATCCGAGACTGCCAAGCTCTGAATTCCGTTTCCAACCGGCGTTGCATTTCTCAAAAAGGTACCACGACCGCCGACGCCGATATGCCCCAAAGTGACCCGCTCGCTTGGCGGCGGCGTCTGAGCATCACCCAAGGCCGTCGATGGAATGATGGTTGGATACGCAAATCCACCAACGATCGTGGCAGCGCTGCTTTTCAAGACACGCCTGCGCGAGATGGTCTGGCGATTCATCATGAGTCCTCTGGTGACGATGGTGGGATAATGGATGGGGGCAAGGAAAACGAACGAACTCAGCGGTCCGTCCGATTCGCTGCTCAATAATCTAGCCGATTGCTCGGCTTCGCAAAGTTCAAAATCAACCACTGAAGCATTTCGAACTCCCTGGCCCGGATTATTTGTTGGAGTGGTAGGCTTTAGCCGATTGCGTTGCAGAATCCTCGTGCTAGACAGCGATTGACGGGTCACCAATAATCGCGGCTCAACAGAAGTGACTTGCTAAGGCGCCATCAAGATTCCAAACCACCGAGAGAAATGAGATGACCGATCGACTTTGCCGCTGGGGTTTTCTGGGCACGGCCGCGATTGCTCGAAAGAACTGGAAAGCGATCCAGTTAAGCGGCAATGGTCGCGTCGCGGCGGTTGCGAGCCGATCGATCGATCGAGCCAACACGTTCATCGAAGAGTGCTCGGCCGAATCACAGCAGTGCGAACCAGTCAACGCGATGGGCTGCTATGAAGACCTGATCCATAGCGACGAGATTGATGTGGTCTATGTCCCTCTGCCAACCGGGCTACGAAAGGAATGGGTCATCGCGGCCGCCGAAGCAGGCAAACATGTCTTGTGCGAAAAACCGGTCGCGATCCATGCGCAAGACGCCGCCGAGATGATGGATGCCTGCCGAGCTTCCAATGTCCAGTTCATGGATGGAGTGATGTTTGACCACGGGACGCGAATCACCGAAATCTGCCAGCAACTGCGGGACCCGAACACGATTGGAAAACTGAGGCGGATTCAAACACACTTTTCGTTTCCCAGTGATGATGCGTTCGAAGCATCGAACATTCGCGCAAATTGCGAGCTGGAACCACACGGCTGCGTCGGAGATCTCGGTTGGTACTGCATTCGGTTCACCCTCTGGTTGACGGACTTGCAGATGCCACACCATGTGTCGGCGCAAACGTTGACGGCGATCGGCGGCAAAAACGCAGAACATCAAGTCCCGGGGGCGTTTTCCGCCGAGATGTTTTTCGCCGACGAGTTGTCCGCTGCATTCTACTGCTCCTTTTTGTCGGGCAACCAACAAACGGCCATCGTGTCCGGCTCGAATGGCTACTTGTCGGTCAATGACTTCGTGTTGCCGTTTTATGACGGCCAAGTCCACTGGGGAAGACACGCTCATGACTTGCAGGTTGCCAATTGCCGGTGGAACTACCGCCAACGCAGCGAGCTGCACTCGATCGACGAATACTCATCGGGTGAATCAAATGCTCAAGAAGTCAACATGGTTCGGCGAATGAGCCAAATCGCGATCGATGGCGAGGTCGACGCTCGATACAGCGAATTGGCACTGAAAACTCAGCAAATCGTGGATGCATGCCGGCGCAGTGCGATCGGTGGTGGAGAGCAGGTGGCGTTGTAGCAGCGAAAAGTAATACCGAAAAGAAACACCGAAAAGAAACACCGAGCAGAGCCTACGACACCAACGCCTGGCCTGCTTGATCGACGCGACCCTCGCGGCGAGACGATGCGACCCGCCAATCCACGAGATGAACCTCGACCTTGCGGAACCCACGAAACTCGTTGATCACCGGACGATAAGCAATTTCGATGGGACCCTCCACTTCGTTCAATGCGTCGCACCAATCGCCGGCTCCGAAGGCGACCCCTCGAACCGTCTTGCTGCCTTGGCGTAGCTTGACGGCTAAATGACGATCCCCGCCCCCCATGCGGCGTGCGGGCTCATCAAGTACGCAATCGCCGCAGAAAAGCACAGGCCGAGGGTTGCCTGCGCCAAATGGAGCGAGCCTTTCGATTTGCTTAACCGTTTCGAGGTTCAATTGCCCCAGGGAAGCTTCGGCATCGATGACGATCTCGGGTGCAACGCCTCGCTCCTGCCATTGCTTGGTGATCGCTTCACAAAAATCGCCGCGAAAGGCATCGATCTGCTGCTCGTCGATCGTCAATCCCGCAGCCGCTTTATGGCCCCCAAAGCGAATCAGCCGCTCGCTACACTCGCTGAGAGCATCATGCAAATCAATATCGGTCCCCCCAACGCGTCCGGATCCCACCGCTTCTTTCTTGCCCGTCGCATCGAGCGACAGAACAAAAACGGGCTTGGCGTACTTCTCGGCTAAACGCCCCGCCACCACCCCAATCACTCCTGCATGCCAACCGACACCCGAGAGCACGAGCGCCGGGTCCAATTCGGGATCGAACTCGGCCTTAGCTTGCTTCTGCGCTGCCAGCGTCACGCTCCGCTGCAAGGTGTCGCGGTCACTGTTCAATTGGTGGATGTATTCAGCTAACGACACCGCCCGTTCGCCAGCCGGGGTCGTCAACAGTTCGACCGCCAATTGGGCTTGGCCCAATCGACCAGCGGCGTTCAGCCGGGGTGCAAGGGTAAACGCAATGCTCTCGGAACTCAGCGACGAAGATTGGTCGAGCTTGGTCACCTTCATCAATTCGGCCAAGCCAGGAAGCGGTTCCGCCTGCAGCATTCGCAGCCCATGCTCGACGAGCACGCGGTTTTCGTCCAACAAGGGGACGACGTCCGCGACGGTTCCAATGGCTGCCAATGACAGCGATTGCATTAAGTAGCGCCGCATCGGCTCGGTGACTTTTTTTGCCCCACACACCTGCTGGCACAACGCCCAAGCCAGCTTGAAGGCAACACCTGCTCCACAGAGTTCGCCAAAAGGGTAAGCCGTACCTGGCAACCGCGGATGAACGATTGCATCAGCCTTGGGCAGTTCTCCGTCGATCATGTGATGGTCGGTAATGATCAGCATCACGCCAAGGTCGCGACAAAGATCGGCGTGAGCTCGACTGGTGACTCCACAATCGACCGAGATGATCATCTTCTTGCCACGATCGGCCAATTTCCGAATCGCGTCCTCATTCAAACCGTACCCGTCTTCGAGTCGATTCGGAACATGGTAACTGACGTTGGCGCCGAGAAGACTGAGGCCATTGACGAGAATCGCCGTGCCGGTCATACCGTCCGCGTCGTAATCGCCATAAACCGTGATCGGCAACTTGGCATCGATCGCCGACACGATCAATTCCGTCGCCTTAACAACGCCCGGCAGCTCATTGGGATCGCGCAGGTTCGTCAGCTTGGTGCACAAGAAGCTTGCCGCATCCTCCGCGCGATAGATACCTCGGCTGACCAACAACTGTGCCACCACCGCGGGCAATCGCGCGGTCTTCGCAAGTTGTTCGACGCGAGAGGTATCGTGAGGAATGATCCGCCACTGGCGCTGCATCCTTGAACTCCAAAAGTAGCGAGAACGTCAAGCCGCGAAACGATCAAGTGCGTAGCATGCGGGGAGAGGCTATTTTTTCTTTTCAGCGTGCCAGGTGTGCTTACGAAGACGCGGGCTATATTTCTTCAGCCGCAGCTTTTCGCCACCTGCTTTTCGCTGCAAGGTGTAGTTGTAGTCGTTGGTTTCTTCGCAAACCAAGAACACTGTCTCCGCCTTTTTCTTGCTACGGCCTGCCATCGCGTCTTCTCTCTAAAAATTGCTGTTGAACGTTTGTCTATTCTGACTATTTGAAAATGGATGCATCCATTGACTGCGTTTGCCATCTTGCTCGTGGCTGGGGATTATGGCAGCCGATGCCACATTTCGACAAGCCTCCTTTTACTCGGCCATCCTCCTTTGCAGCAGAAAAAACGTCAATCGCCGTCCATGATCGCTTGCTTGATCGCCGCCACCATTCCTCGCCGACTGAACGTCGCGGCGGTCACCCGATCGACTTGCAAGCCAAGCGACTCCGCGATACGGACCGCCAAATCGATATCACGAACGCCCCGGAATTGGTTGGTTACCTTGTCCTTGAAGTAAATGGTATGGCTATCGGCTCGGAAACCCGACTCAAAATTGTCCGCCAATTCGTCAATCCATTGCTCGGGAACTCGATGGGCGCGGCAATGCTCCACGCTCCAAATATCGTCACCGGTGCATTCGGTTAACAGTGCTAAAGCTCGGTGACGAGCGATCTCGACCATAGTTTTGCCTGTTTCCTGCAGCAGTTTCCCCGAGCCCTGCGAAGAATCTTACCAAAAAGTGGCCCAACAGCCTACGTTTGGCGTTGACGACTCACCTTTGATTCGCGACATTCTTCGCTTCACAGGGCTTCGGCCTACCACGCCTCTTTAACGTGGATGTGATCCAACAAGTGGGAGAGCTTGCCACTGACGCAGGTCGGATGTCGATCGTCGACCCCGGAAGCGTTCAGGATCGGTGAGACTCGCCAAACCACCCGACAACACGAAAGTCGTGACAAATATGGGAAAGAAATCAAAGCGTTATCGCGCGGCGCTCGAAAAGCAGCCCGCCAATCCTTTGCCTCTCGGTGAGGCGGTTGACGCACTCAAAAAATACGATTCGACTAAATTCGATCAGACGGTCGAAGTTCACATGCGTTTGGGTGTTGACCCGAACCAGGCGGATCAAATTATCCGTGGCAGCATTGTGCTTCCCAACGGCATCGGCAAGACGCAACGCGTCGTCGTTTTTGCCAAAGGTGACGCTGCCAAGGCCGCGGAAGAAGCCGGAGCCGACGTCGTCGGACAGGATGACCTGGCCAAGAAAATCAAAGACGGCTGGACCGACTTTGACGTCTGTATCGCGGCCCCCGACATGATGGGACTGGTCGGCCCTCTTGGACGTGTTCTCGGACCTCGCGGCTTGATGCCGAGTCCTCGTGCGGGAACGGTGACGCCCGACGTTGCGAAAGTCGTCAGCGAATATAAGGCGGGCAAGGTCGAGTTTCGTAACGACAAGGGTGGCAACGTCCACGCCATGGTCGGCAAACTCAGTTTCGAATCGACTAAGTTAACCGAGAACATTGCCGCGTTCCTTTCCTTCGTTAACGGAATGAAGCCTCAATCGGTCAAGGGCACTTATGTCAAAGGCGTTGCGATCTGTGCGACGATGAGCCCAAGTGTGAGGATCGCGTTGTAGCGCTCGCGTGGTCCCCAGAAAGTATTGTTAGGTAACAATGCTTTTATCAAAGAATGCCAAAGAAGCAATCGATCACACCTAAGTGAACCCAAACGATGAGTAAATACGTCAAAGAATTGGTAACTCGCGATATCAAGCGTGAGCTGGACGGGGTCGAAGACGCCGTGCTGGTCAGCTATGTCGGGATGGATGCCAATACTACCAATGAACTTCGCGGCGAATTGGATGCGAAAGATATTCGCATCCTTGTCGTCAAAAATTCTCTCGCACGTCGAGCGACCGAGGGGTCGTCTCTGGCACCTGCCTTTGAGGGCACTCAAGGTCAGGTTGCGGTTTGCTGGGGAGCGACGGACTTCGTCTCCCTCGTCAAAGAGCTGGTCCGTCTTGACAAAGACACCGCCAAGTTCGAGAGCTTCTCCGCCAATGGCGGCGTCATGGATGGCGAAAAGCTTGACGCTGACAAATTGAAGGAAGTCAGCAAATGGCCAAGCCGTGAAGAACAGATTTCGCTGCTGGTGGGTCAAATCCTTGGTCCTGGAGCCCAGTTGTCCGCCGCATTGCTCGGCCCGGGTAAGAAGCTCAACAGTCAAATCAAGAAAGTTTCAGAAGGCGACGAGTAGTTGCTCTTTTGTTAGTCATTCCCGTAACAAATCACCAACTGTTTTTGAGGTATTAGAAATGTCCGAAGAAGGCACTGCAGTCGCAGAATTTAGCGCCGATGCGAAAGAACTAGGCGACAAGATCGCTAACATGACCCTAAAGCAAGCAAAAGAGCTTAGCGACTACCTGAAGGATGTGCATGGCATCGAGCCTGCTGCAGGTGGCGGTGTCATGATGGCTCCTGCGGCTGGCGAGGGCGGCGCTGCTGCTGTCGAAGAGCAAACCGAATTTGACGTCGTTTTGACCGGTTTTGGCGACAAGAAGCTGAATGTCGTCAAGGTCGTCAAGAACCTGACGGGCGCTTCGCTGATGGAAGCCAAGAAGATGGTCGAAAGCTGCCCCGCGACTTTGAAAGAAGGCGTGTCGAAAGAAGACGCCGAAAAGGTCAAAGCCGAAGTCGAAGAAGCGGGCGGAACCGTCGAACTGAAGTAGTTCGATTGCTCTCAGCGCGTGAACATGAATCAAGCGAAAGCTCTGGCGAGGTCCCTTGCCAGGGCTTTTGTTCGTTACCGTTTTTCGCTGCAGGACCATGTTTGAATCGCCTTGCGATACAACTCGGTCCCATGGTCGAGTTGCTTGATGCTTATCCATTCGTCCGTCGTGTGCGCTTGCGCGATATCACCCGGCCCACACACCAACAATTGACGCAGTTCCGTGAATTGGCCCCCGTCGGTCGAATAGCATACCGTTCGCGGTTGGCAGTGCGCGAGTGCGGACATGGTTTGGATGCAGGGTGCTTCGGCGTCCACCCATACCGGCTCGCCTCCGCCGAACCGCGTGAACTCCAATCCCAAGGATGTCGCAAAGTCTTTCGCTTCGACGATCAAGTCTTCACCGTTGATCTCTGGCATCATTCGCAAGCTGACCCAGGCTTCGCTCAGCGGCGTAGTAACGTTGATCGCAGTGCCGTGGTCGGTGAACCCAAAGTTCCACGATAATGTCGGCGGATCGAATCGGTGGTCGTGGTATCGTGCATCGCTGAGGGTTCGAGCATTCAGCTCGGCGATTTTCTGCAACATGGGAACCATCGCCACGTTGGCGTTGATCCCGTCCGCGGTGCTGCTGTGGGCAGCGCGACCGTAACTGCGGATCCGAAAACCGACGATCCCTTTGTGGGCATGGACAACGCCCAATTCGGTGGGTTCGCCGATAATGGCAACGGGCTGTGCAGCCACGATTTCACGGTACGCGGCCGATAGGCGGACCAAATGCTTCGCCCCATCGAATCCGACCTCTTCGTCCGCCGTACAAAGGATCCAGATTGGAAGCGATTGGCTTTCCGTAGGAATTTGTGAAACCGCCGCTAGCATCGCAGCTAAGGATCCCTTCATGTCACAGGTGCCCCGACCATAGACCCGATCATCCTGAATCACTGCTTGAAACGGATCACCGCCCGGCCCCGACCACCGCATCGCCGGAACCACATCGGTGTGACAGCAATAGGCAAGTCCACCATCGGTACAGCCGTCTGGCGGCAATCGCTTACCAACCAAATTCGCCTTTTCGATCCCCGCTGGATCGCGGTACGTTGTGATCTCGACATCGAAGCCCAGCGTTTGAAGCTGCGCCGCAACAAAACCAGTCAAGGCAACGTTACTGCTCGAACTGACCGATGGATAGGCGACCAGTGGCTTTAGTAGCTCGATTGCAGGTGACATCGCTGATTGCTGTTCGCAGAGAGTTCATTAAGGGACCAACCAAAACGCTCCGGTCATCACGGCCGCCTGAGTCAACCCACCACGCACGCTGATCGGCACGGGCGGTTTGATCCACGGGGCACAGTTGCCTGGGCGGTAATACCCCAGTGCGTATTGGCATTCATGCGGAGAATGCACTCCCATCTTATACGGCAATACCGCGATGTTTACAAAAAAGTGTGCCGAAGATACCACGGGCTCCCACAGCGGACCGTGAGTGTGACCGTATCGCTCCAAGTTGACATCTTCGAAGTACAGCGGTTTGTGGCACAAATTCGATGCCGCCCAAGTCATGGTCATTGGCTGCCAGGATCGCGGTGTGTAGACAACTTGTTCGATCAAGCATTCCTTGGGCAGCCCCCAATTCTCGGAAATGTATGCCAAGTCGGGTTCGCTCAGCTCGTTGATCGGGACCTCCTCGGTCGTACCATAGCTGGTTGTGATCACGGCTTTCTCGTAGGCCAAGTCGACCAACCGGCCCTTGGCAAGCGAACGACCGTCAATCGAACGCCACTGACGATCGATTTGGCCCTCGTCAAAATCAGCCTTCGACTTCTGGTACTCCGCCTCGCTGATTAAGTCTGGCCGAAACGGAGGACTGATGTCGAGCGAGACTTTGTCGATGGTTTGCGCCGCAATGCGGTCGCGAAAATCGTCGCAGGTCAATCCCATATCGGGCTTTAACTGGTCTTCACCGCTACCGTAAATGCCTGCACCCTCCGAGTCGGCACCGCCGGCTGCCATTCGCTCGTCATCACGGACTTGATTCCGATCGCGAACCGAATCCCACGGATTCTCGTAGGGTTCCGGACGGTCCGAAGCCGAGCCGGATGGTTCATCTCGTGGATCGGGAAGAGTTTCCAGCCCCTGCTCGCGGCCTCGCGGCTTGGGGGGCTGTTCACGCATCATGTCGCCTAGCGAAGGCCCATCTTCAATGGGCTTGGGCAACGGTTGAAGTTGCGTTGGCGGTGACAAGTTGCCACCGATACCGCTGCGCAACTCGTTCATGGATCGTTGTTCGGTCGCCCGCGCCGGATCCGCGATGCCTTGGTTTGGATTCAGCGAAGGGGCCACTTGACGCCCGCTGCTACCTTCGCCGAACGGGTTGTTGAAAAAATCGGTCTCACCACGCATTGATCCTTGTGGACCGACCGGCAAGGCTGTGTTTGGCGGATTCCCTGAAGCTGCGGGCGCTGGCAATTGAAAACCGTCGCTCTGCTGAGGCTGCGTCCAGGCAGTCTGAGCCACCGGGCCACTGGCAACCACCAATTGCTTTTCCGCGTAAGCCACCGGCGCGACACGCGGCTTTCGAATCAACGCGTCGGATTCGGATGAAGTACCCGCATCTGCGAACGGATCTCGGCCGGCCAAGACGTGATCGACCGAATCGCTCTTTGGCGACGTTAGATTGCCGCTTCTTCGCCACTTCAAATCCCAACCGTCGTGTTGTGGATCGTGTTGCTGCGTTGCTCGGGCAGCCGATTCGAAACCCATTTTGGGGACGGGCCGAAGCGCAGGTGGCTGTTGCCCCCACGCAGCCGATGGTTTCGTCAGACCGCAGAAACTAGTCCCTGCGATCAGCAAAACCATGCCAATCCTAGAGCGTTTCGCCAGACTGCACTTCTGGACTGTAATTCGGTGATTCTTGGGTAATCGCAATGTCATGCGGGTGGTTCTCCCTAACCGTCGCTGCCGAAACGCGAATAAACTTCGCATCCCGACGCAATTCGTCTATCGTCCGTGTTCCGACATATCCCATTCCCGCTCGTAATCCGCCCACCAATTGGTAAACGTAATCGCTGAGCGGACCTTTGAACGGTACGCGGCCTTCGACACCTTCGGGAACAAGCTTGTCCGTCGGAGTGCCTTTTTGCCGATACCGATCACTACTTCCTTTTCCCATCGCGCCGATCGATCCCATCCCGCGGTAAGACTTAAAGGTCCGTCCTTGGTACAAAATCATCTTGCCAGGGCTTTCGGTCAGTCCGGCAAACAAACTGCCGATCATCACCGTGCTGGCCCCGGCCGCAATGGCCTTGGTTACATCACCGCTAAAGCGAATCCCGCCGTCTGCGATGATGGGTATGTTTCGTTCCTCGGCGACCTTGACCGCTTCAAGGATCGCTGTGATCTGAGGAACACCGACGCCGCTGATCACTCGCGTGGTACAAATCGATCCAGGTCCGATGCCAACTTTGACAGCATCGGCACCTGCCTCGATCAGTTCACGCGTCGCTTCGCCCGTGGCGACATTTCCCGCCACGACATCAATGTCCCATTCACTTTGCTGTTTAATTTCTCGGACGGTTTCAATCACATTCCGACTGTGCCCGTGAGCCGAGTCGACCACCAACAAATCGACGCCTTGTCGAATCAAGCTTTCTGCTCGATCAAAATCGCCGACTCCGATCGCCGCTCCGACCCGCAATCGCCCTTGTGGGTCTTTGCAAGCACGTGGGAAGCGCTTCATCATGTCGATGTCACGAATCGTTATTAACCCCGTCAGTCTTCTATCTTCGTCAATCAGGAGAAGTTTCTCGATCCTTTTTGCCGTTAAAATCTTCTCAGCTTCCTCAAGCGTTACATTCCCTACAGCTGTCACAAGGTTTTCATGAGTCATGACCTCGGAAACGGGGAGATCTGGGTCTTCTAGGAAGCGAAGGTCACGCCGGGTCAAAATCCCCGCAAGTGTCCGATCTGCCTGGACGATCGGGATCCCTGAAACGTTTGCCTGGTCCATCAATTCCGCAGCTCGGCCCACTTTTTCTTCGGGCGGCAGTGTCACCGGGTCCACGATAATGCCGTTCGCCGACCGTTTGACCTTCAGCACCTGCTGAGTCTGGCTACGGGGGGATAAATTCTTGTGGACGATCCCAATCCCCCCCTCCTTGGCGAGAGCGATCGCCATCTCCGATTCGGTGACGGTATCCATGGGCGAGGAAAGAAGGGGGATTTGCAGCGTGATGCGGTTGGTCAACCGACTGGTGACGTCGACCTCGCTCGGCACCACTTCGCTGAATCGCGGGAGCAGCAACACGTCGTCAAAGGTCACCCCCATCATCCCAAGTTTATCGTCCATTATTCGCCTCACCTATCAATCGTGGCTGCGGAGCCAGTGCGTTGAGTCTGGAAAAGCCAGCAATTATGCCCGAGCGAGGCGGTTTAGAGTAGCCGGGACGCTAATCCTTTTCGGCGCGAAGGACCGAAACGAATGCTTTTTGCGGGATGTTGACGCTGCCGAACTGTTTCATCTTCGCTTTACCTTTCTTCTGTTTTTCCAGCAGTTTTTTCTTTCGCGTCACGTCGCCGCCATAGAGTTTTGCGGTGACGTCTTTGCGAAACGGCTGAATCGTCGCCCGAGCGATGATGGTGCCGCCAATCGCCCCTTGGATGGGGATTTTGAACTGGTGACGCGGAATCGCTTCCGCAAGCTGCTCGCAGTAGTGCAAAGCGCGCGTTCGCGCTTTATCACGATGGACGAGGTAGGCAAGTGCATCGATCGGTTCTTTGTTGACAAGAATATCAACCTTGACCACATCGGTCTTTCGATACTCAATCGGCACGTAGTCGAAGGATCCGTAGCCACGGGTGATCATCTTGAGTTTTCCGTAAAAGTCGAAAAGGACTTCACCCAGCGGCATTTCGCTTGTCACTTCCACCCGTCCCGCCGACAAATAATTCATCGTCTGGCTTTCCGAGCGATGTTCGCGACACAACTCCATCACCGGCCCCACGTATTCCTCCGGCGTCAAGATCGAGGCACGGATGTACGGTTCGGTGGACGAGTCGACGTTGGTCGGATCGGGCCAGTAGCTTGGGTTATCCACATCGATCGTCGTGCCATCTTTGAGTGACAACTTGTACTTCACCGAAGGAGCCGAGATGACCAAGCCGAGATCGAATTCGCGTTCCAACCGTTCTTGGATCACATCAAGATGCAGCAGCCCGAGAAATCCACATCGAAAGCCAAACCCGAGCGCCGCGGAGCTGTCTTTTTCGTAAGTCAACGCCGCATCATTGATCGATAGCTTTTCGAGCGCCTTGGTCAAATCTTGATACTCATCGGTGCTCATGGGGTAGACCGACGAAAAGACGACTTGCTTCGCCGGTTGATAGCCGGGAATGGGTTCGGTGGCTGGATGGTCGAGCAGGGTGATCGTATCACCGATCTCGATATCTTGGACGCTCTTGACCCCCGCGACGATGTAACCCACCTCCCCAGCGACCAATCGATCTTTGGGATTCAATTTGAATTGGTTGTAGCCCAACTCATCCACTTTGTACTCACGTTCCGCATGCATGAACCGTATCGTATCGCGAGGCTTTAACGTGCCATCCATGACGCGGACTTGCAAAATCACCCCTCGATACTTGTCAAAGTGAGCGTCAAAGACCAAGGCTTTCAGCGGAGCGTTCGGGTCACCTTGAGGACAAGGCAGATGTTTGACGATCCCCTCCAGCACGTTCTCGATCCCTTCGCCTGTCTTGGCCGAAACCGGAATCGCGGCAAACGGATCCAGGCCCAAATCGGCATCAATTTCTTCACGCACTCGCTCGACATCCGCAGCGGGCAAGTCAATTTTGTTGATGACGGGCACGAGTTCGAGATCATACTCCATCGCCAAGTACAGGTTGGCCACCGTTTGGGCCTCGACCCCTTGGGATGCATCAACCACCATCAAGGCTCCCTCGCATGCCATCAACGAACGCCGAACCTCATGAGAAAAATCGACATGGCCGGGTGTATCAATCAGATTCAACTGGTAGTCTTTTCCATCCGCAGCACGGTAGAAAAGCGTCACGGTATTGCTTTTGATGGTGATGCCCCGTTCACGCTCGATCTCCATCGAATCGAGCATCTGATCATGGAACTCGCGCTGTGTCACACCCCCGCATGCTTGGATCAACCGATCGGCCAGCGTCGATTTGCCATGGTCGATGTGGGCGATAATGCAAAAATTCCGGATCTGTTTCATACCTAAATATCTTGTCAAAAATGAGTTGGACCTGCTCGGCTCGAGATTCTAGTGAAAGACACCGGTAACCAACAGGGTTTCGAATCATGTTCGAACTTCGCTGCACCGTTCGCCGCTGCTCGGAACGTCTTGAGCGGCGTGACCATTCGCTGACTTGCGCCTCGGGACATCATTTTGACCAGGCCAAGGAAGGGTATTGGAACTTGCTGCAACCTCAAGACCGCAAGTCGAAGAATCCTGGGGATTCCGATACCGCGGTCTTAGCCCGGCATCGCTGGCTTGCACGCGGGTACGCGTCGGGGCTGATCGAATCGATCCAGCCTTGGGTTGAGCGAACAACCCAGCGGGATGCCGAGCCCCCCCCCCGAACGCTCGATCTTGGTTGCGGCGAAGGCTCCTTTGGACCGGCACTCTTTTCGAAGGAATCCGCCGGGTATTGCGGGATCGACCTTTCCAAACGGGCCATCAAGCTTGCCGCAAGGCGTTGGCCAGCGGGAACTTGGGTCTTGGCCAATGCCGATCGATGTTTGCCCACCTCCGACCGGTCGGTCGATCGTGTGGTTTCGCTTTTTGGACGTCGTCCCGCCTCGGAAATCAGTCGGGTGCTCTGCCCCAACGGTTTTTGCATCGTTGCCGTACCCGCAGAAGATGACTTGATCGAACTCCGTCAACAGGTACAGAAAGCCGGCCATCGCCGCAGTCGTTGGGAGCGGGTTGCAGAGGAAATGGCCGAGGCTGGGTTAGAACTCGCCGAGCACAAGCGTTGGGAACACCGCGCCGAATTGCTGCCGGATGCGATTGCCGACGCACTGGCGATGACGTACCGCGGCGCTCGGCATTCCCAGCAGAATAGCCTTGAATCGATGACCGCAACGGAGGTGACGATGTCAGCCGACCTCCTCCTTTTACGGCACGTTTAGAGATCCACGCGGTTTTGGATTGGCTCTATTGACGCTAAGTCCCTGCGATTTCTATACTTCGGTGGCTCAAATGTCTGAAAGTCCAGCCCCGTAAAGACGAATCGATGAAAAGCGAACGCCGCCACGAACTTCAAGAAAACATCCTTGCCAACCATCTTGGCAACATTAATCGGGCGATCGAGCCCTATTCGCGACAAATTGCGATTGCCGTCGTGCTGTTGGCCGTCGCGGCGATTTGGTATTCGCTGTACAGCAGCAAGGTTTCGGGGCGGCGAAGTGATGCTACATTGAAGCTGATTCAGGAGTCCGAGACACAGGATCCCGAAGCACTGGCCACCGTTGGAACCCAGTATCCCGGCGCCCCTGCCGCCTCTTGGGCCGACCTTTACCGTGGCAGCGCTTTGTTGGCTCAGGGAACCCGGACGCTGTTTCTGAATCGGTCCGATGCGGAAACTCAGCTCAGCGACGCGAAGACTGCATTCGAAAGCGCGCTCAGCAATGGCAAAGACAAGTTGCTGAAGTCGCGAGCTCACTATGGCATCGCACGATCCGCCGAAGCGATGGGAAGCATCGAGGAAGCGATTGCCGCTTATGAAGATTGCATCAAAGTCGGTGAAAGCGAAGAGATGGCGAAGGCCTGCCAAGATCGGATCACCGCCTTGAATGATCCGGACACGACGAAGTTCATGGCGTGGTTTGCCGACCAGGATTTCACGCCTGCCGACCCTTCGTTGCCACCTTCATTGCCCAGCGGATCGAGTTTGCCCGATTTGCCGGACCTCAATCTGCCGGATCTTGATCTCGGGGAAACCAGCGACGAAGCACCCGTGGGTGGCCTTGATATGCCCGCCGGTAGCGAACAGGCCGACGTAACCGACGAGACGGCGGCCAACGCCGCTGAGGAAACCAGCGCCGCTGAAGAAACCGGCGCCGTTGAGGAAGCTAGCGCCGTAGAAGAAACGGACGATGTCGAAGAAACCAGCGCCGCAGAAGAGGTTAGCGATGCTGAAGAAACCGATGCAAGTGAATCTCGCCCCGAGGCGGAAACGACGGCCCCGGATCCCTCGTGAGGAATGAACACGACCGCAGTGAGGTCACCGATCGCGTCGTTGAGGGAGATGAGCTCGACGATAGCTTGAACGTTGACTCCGCTGCGCCTTCGAATCTTGTGGAGCCTGTGTTTCGTGACATCGTCGTTCCCGACTCTGCCGCTGGCCAACGGATCGACCTGTTTTTGACACAGGCGTCGGATGGATTTAGTCGCAGCCAAATCACGCATGCGATCCAAGCGGAAGGTGCCACCTTAGATGGCCGTACCGTTCGGCCGAGTATCAAATTGAAAGCGGGCCAGCGGATTCGGTTTCGAGTGCCGGAGCCGGTTTCCGACGATACGATCGGCGAAAATATCCCGTTAGACGTTTTGTACGAAGACGATGGCTTTGTCGTCGTGAACAAGGCGGCGGGGATGGTGGTTCATCCGGCTCGAGGCAATTGGACTGGAACACTGACCAGCGCATTGGCTTTTCGTTTTCAATCGCTTTCCGATGTGGGGGGCCCAACGCGGCCAGGCATTGTTCATCGGTTGGACCGAGACACGAGCGGCGTGATCGTCGTGGCCAAGACGAATGCGGTCCATATGCACCTTTCCAACCAATTCGCTGATCGCACCGTTGAGAAAGAGTATTTTGCGATCACCGCCGGACGGCTGGACCGCGATCGTGACATCATTGATGCACCGATTGGCCGACATCCGTATCAACGCGATAAAATGGCGATTCGCGAAAGCCACAGCACCAGCAAGCCGGCGTCAACGTTTTACGAGGTGATCGCACGGCGAGGTCGGTTCACTCAGGTTCGCGTGACGCCCAAGACCGGTCGCACTCATCAAATCCGCGTCCATCTTAGCCACATTGGAAGCCCCATTTTGTGTGATCGGCTGTATGCCGGACATGCCGAGGTGACCGCTGGCATGTTGACGGGCTTGCACGATGCGTCCGCAGCACAGGTTCTTCTTCAGCGGCAAGCACTCCACGCGCGCCGCTTGACGCTCGAACATCCGCAGAGTGGTAAACGAATGACCTTCGAAGCGCCCCTACCCGACGAGATCCAACGCGTGATCGAGTGTCTCGAATCGCTAGCTTAGAACGACAAAGAGGGAGACGAAACCATCATGAAGCATTTGTTCGCCGTTGCATTCCTCGTAACGTTTTCTTGCCTGGATACGATTCATGGTCGTGCCGAGAGTCATGCAACCGTTCCGCCCGAATTGAGTCAGCTTCGTGACCGAGTGATCGCTGCCTACGAGAAAGGTGACATGGAAGCGGTCGTCGATGATCTGGCCGACGACTGTGTGCTCACCTGGCAGACGGGTGATCGCTTCGTCACCCGTCAAGAAGTGTTGACGGGCCACTTGAAAATGATTGCAGAGGAACAAACAAACACAAAACAGGAATCAAGTGATGTCCGGGTTGATGGAATGACCCTCACGTCCGACGATCAAACCGCCATCGCCTATGGAACACTGGTGGACCGTTTTTCGCTCCGAGACCATTCGATACTCGCCTTTCCAAGTCAATGGACGGCAACCGTGACGATGACCGATGGGAAATGGAAACTCGCGAGTGTTCACGTTTCGTCCAATGTCTTTGACAATCCCGTTTTGAACAAAGCCCGTGCATCGCTTGCGACTGCGATCATGGTGGCGGGCATTGGAGGCATCGTTTTGGGCTTCGTCTGCGGCCGATTGGTTGCCAGGCAGCGTCAAATCAGGGAGTCGTAGTCGCTAGCCCTTTGTTTTGAAGGATCCTCCATGAGTCGACTCTTTGCTGGTACGCCGTTCGACATTCCGCCGACCTGCGATCGATGCGGACTTCCCGAGCAGGACTGCCATTGCCCGCCCCCCGAGAAACAATACCTTGCACCCGCCAAGCAAACCGCGAAAGTTTTCACCGAACATCGCAAGCACAAGCGTGCGATGACGATTGTCAAAGGACTTGATCCCGAGGAATCGGATCTCCGAGCGCTACTTACAAAACTACAATCGGGCTGCGGAGCAGGGGGATCGATCCAGCAAGATCGGATCGAAATCCAAGGCGACCATTTGACTCGAGTCAAAGCGAAATTGGCCGAACTGGGGTACCGAGTGCGGTGAGATCCATGGGACCTCGGATCGAGCGGGAAAACGGTGGCTCGAAACGCGGACCGAAACGAACATTGCTCCATGCGCCCCGCTCCTATTCGCTTTTTCCTCCTCAGCGACGTCAAATCGCAATTGACTCAGCGCCCTGACGCGAGGCGGATCATGCCATACCATAGAGATGTCAACCTCTACGCTCCTCGAATGGCTAAACCGGATGTCCAGCCGAAAACATGACGCTCTACAGTGGATCGCCGCTGAAACGGCGCCGCTGATGTTTTGGCTATCGCTGACTTTCCTGGTCTTTCAATCGATCCTGGTCGTGCTCTGGGTTGACGTCCCCAATCTGCGAGAGAACTTAGCGATTGAGGACATGCAGCTCGGAGAGGCGGCCACCCACGATCTGTTGTTGATGTCCGTTGCGGATGGTTCGTCGGAATCGATCGAGATGTTCGCCATTTATGGCATGCTGTTGATCTGGCCGATCGTGATCGCCGAATCCATTTTGCATTGGTTGACGCGGCCGTGGAACCGCGAAACGCGGTCCTTCCACTTCTACTCGCTATTGTTCTGCATCTGTCCGTCGCTACGGATGTGTGCGCGCAGCCTAAGAATGGGGAAGCGAATTTGGCTGCCCGAACTGGGGTGGCGAAAAGCGGACGCCCGCATGCGGCGACGTCTCGAACGTCGGCTCAGCATGCCGATGATTGGAATCGCGATGCTGATCATGCCTGTGTTGTTGGTCGAGCTGTTTATGAAAACACAGGTCGCGGACTACCGATGGTTACGATTTGCATTGCACTTCTCGACAGGGTTCATCTGGTTCTGCTTCGCAGCCGAATTCATCTTGATGGTGTCGATCGCGGAAAAGAAGCTGGCCTACTGCAAGACCCACTGGATTGATCTGGCGATTATTTTTTTGCCACTGGTCTCCTTCTTGAGGTCGCTACGACTATTGCGGGCGACAGGCATTACGAAAATGCTGCGTCTTTCGCAATTAAACCAAGTCGCGCGTGTCTATCGGCTCCGTGGCACCGCATTGAAGGCGCTTCGGGCACTCGTGCTGATCGATTTCCTTGAACGCGTGATCTCGCCCGCACCAGAAAAATCGTTGCTTAGGCTGCGTCTTCAGCTCGCTGAACTTGAGAGGGAGGCGAAGCGTGTCCGCAGGAAAATCACGAAACTCGAGCGTGAGTCTCGCGAATCTTGTGATGAAAACGTTGAATCACTTTAACGTGAACACAATCGTGGGGTCGATCGGGTAGCGGCCGAATCGTTCGCCATAGATCGCCAATCCCCAGGGGAACGGCACCATGATTTCCTCGGTGAACTCCGCATCATCGGATTGCCAGTTCGACTTCATGCCCGAATTCTCTTTGTCAAACCGAAACTGCCAGGTCCCATTCAGGTTTTGCCAATCGGAGCGCTCGAAATCCGGCCGTGGGTGCTCGGGCAAAGGGATCGTCTGGGCCAACGTTTGCATCGAAAAACAAAGTGCTGTTAGCAGAACTGCGACGAGCAGGGACGCAGATTTTGGATGGAGCATGACGGCCGGTCCTGATGGGAGGGATGGGTGGGAGTGGTGGCGTACAACCACACGCCATGCTAACGCACGCTGAGATTCTTTGCCAGCATCCCGGTAGGTCGCTATTTGCTCGCGGGCCAAAGAATAACCGTTCCGTCGCGACTCGCTGAGAGCAAAATCTCTCCGCGATCTGTCAAATCGACGGCCGTCACGCTGGAGGTATGTTGTTCAAGCATCAAAACCTCGCGTGCCTCGCTGGGCGACGAAGATTGGCTGACGGCGTCAATACGTGGATCCCATACTCGAATGGATTGATCAGCACTGGCCGTAAACAGCCGCATTGGCCCCGCCCCCTGTAAGATCGCGATGTCCTCGATTTGCTGAGCGTGTCCCGTCAGTTCGATAGGTGGATCCACATCGCTATCATCCGACTCAGGAACGTGCCACAGCAATCCCGTGGCATCGCTAGTACCAAAGGCGATCCAATGACCGTCTTCCGAAAAGGAACTGCAAGTCAAATCTCGAGCCTTGCGATCATGAAAAACAACTGGCCTTTCCGCTGCATCCACTTTCCACAGCTTGGCCGTACCGCCAGCGCCAGCCGCCAAGACCCATTGACCGTCATCACTCATTTGCACCGAAGCAATCGCGGTACCAAGATTGAATTGCTCAACAAGCGTGATCTCTTGTTGACTCGGATCCCAACGCCATAGCTTTGCGACACCCTCATCGCTTCCCGAAATCAACCGATAGTCGGGGCGATCGCCTAAGTAGCCGTGTGCGAACTGCAACGAACGAATAGGGCCCGCGTGTGGAACTTCCAATTTACCGATCGCTTGAAACGTTTCGGCATCCCAAATCTTAATCGATCGGCTACCCGTCGCGATGAATCGGCCATCCGCAGAAAAGCTTGCTTGTTTTACCGCTCCATGCGATCGATAACTTCTCAAATGTGTACGTTGGTTGATATCCCATAGGAATGCTGCGTCTCCGCTAAGCGAAAGGAACTCGGTCGATGAGATCGGAGTTGCCATTTCGGCCGACCCAATTGCGGATGGCAATTCAACCCAGCCTTGGCTGTCCGCATCACCGACATCGCTGATTCTCCATACACCGATTCGGGTTGGCGCCGCATCCGTTTGAGCGTGCGTGATCAATGCCAACTCACCCACTTCACCAAACTCAGCAGCCGTGATTCGACCTCGCGAAACCGCTTTCCGACTTGCGGAACCCGCTCGAGTTAAATCACTTCGATCGAGAACCTTCGACTGCTGTGATCGCAGATCCCATAAGGTTGCAACCGTTTGAATCGATTTTGCATCGGTACGTTCGCTTACGGTCAAAGCAAACGTTTCGTCTGGTGAAATCGACAATCCTGTTACGAACCCGTCATGATTCAATTTGGCAGTCCTTTCTCGCGTCTGCAGATCGAACCGAGACAATTGCTGATCATCTGCTGCGATGAGTAACTCCTTCTTGCCTCGAACAAACTTTGCGGCATTGATCCGGTATCCTCGCAATTGCTCGATCGGCTCTCCGATCGGATTTCCTGTTTGTCCATCCCAAACGATTCCCCGCCCATCACGGTCGCCGGTGAACAGCATCGAACCGTCGGCCGAAATGGCCAGCGCCGTTACCGCCTGATCGTGACCTTTGAAACGGTGAACCAATTTTGGCGACGGAGCTCCGCTTGGACTCAGCCGCCACAAAAGTGCCTTGACCTCGGCCGAACTGGAGCCCGATAGCAAGAATTGGCCATCTTCGGACAGGGCAAACGATTGATTCAGCCCCGTCGCATTCATGCGTCCCACTTCAATTCCACGCCGCAAGTCCCAGACGCGGATGCTCGCGTCGGCGCTGCCGACAAACAATCGGTTGTGTTGCCGATCAATTGCCATCGACATCGCAACAAAGGAGGTCCCCTCGCTCAAGGTGCCCTGAGCGCCATCGTTGGCGTCAGCTAAATCCAGCTCCCCCAGTTGTTCAAGTTTCATGCTGTCGTGATCGACCCTCAACACCCGCGCCGTTTGGTCTCGGCTGGCGGTCACGATCCGCGACCCATCCGAGCTGAATCGCGCTGACCAGATCTCGTCCTTGTGAGCTTGCTCGATCTGGGACTCGGCAAGGGCTACCGCTGAATCGGCTGGAAGTGACGTCACTCTCGTTGTGGCGGAATCACCGATGTAAGTCTTCGGTCTCCACGATCGGACGGTCTTGTCCACAGAGCTCGACAAAACTGTCGAGCCGTTCTCGGCCACAAACACGGCATCGGTCACCCAACCGCCATGGCCACGCAAGGATGTCACCAATTTCCGCGTTTGTTCGTCCCAAAGTTTTAGCGTGTAGTCGTCCGAAGCGGTCAACAACTGCGTCCCGTCCATCGAAAAGCGGATCGCGCGTATGGCATCGAGGTGCGCAAGCATCGATTTTTGCGACGGCTCGGCGCGCATCCGCTGTACCGATGACGTGTTTGCCAAATCCGGATCAATGAGCGGAATCGACGTCAACGTCCGCTGCCTAGGCTCGCGGTTGCCAGCCTCTTCGAGGTTCTCGATCGCAGAACGGATATCGGCTGCGTAGTCGATTTGGCTCACTCGATCAGGACGCCAGATCAGAACGTTCCCCGCCAAATCTCCCGATGCAGCAAGTCGCCCCTCTTGGGACAGTGCCACCGAGGAAACGGGGCTCTGATGAGCATCAAAGTCTCCAATCCGCTGGGCGGTCACTTGGTCGGCACTGCGATCAAGCTGCCATAGCACAACCCGCCCGCTTGAAGCGTCGGCAACCGCGGCGGCGACCAGCCATCCCTTTGCATCGGCTCGAACCGCAACGTCAATCTGTAACACCGGAGCGATGTGCCAACCTTCGGTAAGTTGTTGCTGGCTCGGCAAATCCCAAACTCGGAGGGTACGATCCGTGGACCCCGACAATAGCGTCGTTTGATCGCAGAAATGGAGAGCCGTTACGGTTCGCGTGTGCCCATCGAGCGTTCTGAGACGCCGCTCGAGACCCGCGTCCCAAACCTGCACACTACCCGATTCCGTGCCCAAGGCGATCTCCTTCTCGCTGTTGGATATCGCCGCGCAGGTAACTCGGACCCCAGGGATCTGATGAGATGTCTTGGACACAATTTCGCCTTGTGGCGACAAAGCAATCAATTGAACAGCGCCATCTTCGGTCACACTGACGGCCGACTGACCACTTTGTGCCGAGACAAGTTGAACAACGGCGTCCCTCATCTCAACCGCGGAATGCGACTGCGACACCTGCCGCGCTAACCAGCGGTATTCCCACCCCAATCCGCTGGGCCCCATACCATTTTGACTATTGGTGAGGATCGTTTGCAGCGTGTCACGGGCCTTATCAAAGTTGTTGCGTTCGAGGCGTGCTTTGACCAATCCAACATTGGATAGGTATCCTTCATACTCTGCTAACTTTCGTTGTTTTTCTGCCTCATCACGGGCCACAATCGCGTTGCGTTCACTTTTCTCCGCTGCGATTTTGGCTTGAGTCTCAAGTATCTTGGCATTGACTGCGGCCTGCCTTGCCTTGGTTTCCGCGGCCAGGGACTCGTCCGCCCGCCTCTTTGCATCGAGCGCGATTTGCTCATTCTGCTTGGCGAGGGTCTCTTGCTCCTTTGCTTTGGCTTCTTGCGTTTTCGCGATTATTTCAAGCCTTTTCGCCTCCTTTTCCGCTGCGAGCGCAGCTTCCTTCTGTAACTCCTCCTTATGTTTCGCATCCAACGCGAGCTGGGTTTGCTTGTTCGCGATTCCTTCTGCTCGCTCGGCCTGATTACGCTTCTCGTTGATGATGAACATCGCAATGCTTCCGCCAACGAGAATGAACGCCAACAAAGCGGCGACGGCTCGACGCAACCATCGAAAACGCTTGATTCGGCTCTCGCGTTCACGCAGACCCGCCCGCAACTTCTCGATCAGAGGTTGGTGCTCGTGGACTTGCTCATCCAGCACTTGCAATCCATTGTCGAAGTCCTCGTTTTGGTACGCGGTTTCGGCATACAGCAAACGAGCCTTTTCAAGCCCTTCGGTCGCTCGAGTATTACCAGGCCACAGGGAAAGCGATTCCTCGAATCCAAAGATCGCTCTTGAGAAGTCAGCGTATTGCTGCGTCGATTCTCCCCTTTGCAAGTCCTCCGTTGCTCGCGAAGCCAATGCGATGCTTTCGGCATGCGACCGATAATCTCGAATCGCCTGCTGAAAACTGACCACATCCGGATACCGATCGGCTGGCCGCGTTGCCATCGCCTTGAGGGCGACGTCCATCAGTTCCCCTCGATGTTGATCGTCGAAATCACGAATCTTATTGCTCGCGACGGCTTGAATGCACTCACGCACCGTTTTGCCATGGTGAGGAGCGTTGCCGGTGATGATCATGAACAAGGTCGCACCGAGCAGATACACATCACTTTGAGCCGTGATTCGTTCCACCGGCCCGGTCGCCATTTCAGGGGCCATGAACGCGGGGGTCCCCCCCAGTCCATCATTGGGGAAAACCGAGTCGCGTTTTTCAAAGGCTTCCGTCGGTAAGGCCAACCCCCAATCCATCACCATCACGACCCCGAAGTCGCCAAGCATGATGTTTTCAGGTTTGATGTCTCGATGCACGACGCCGCGTGTGTGAGCAAAACCGACGGCATCACATGTTTTCAACAGGATCTCAAGATTCTCGTCACGACTCTTTTCGGTAATGACCTTCGACCATGGCGTACCAATGACCCGTTTCATCGCATAGAAGAGCGTTTCATCGCCCATCACAGCGATATCATGAATGGGGACAATGTTTGGATGGTCCAAATCGCCTGTCACAACCGCTTCGGAAAGAAACTGCTGACGACGGTCTTGCTCGACCGCGTCGAGGCGACCGGCTTGTCGAAGCTTTTCTCGCTTGGCCTTCTCCAGTGGACGAATAATCTTGACCGCGATCATCCGGTCAAGCGAGCCTTGCCGCGCGATGTAAACATTGCCCATCCCACCTTTGCCAAGCAAGCGGACCAGACGATAGTCGGATTTCTCCGCAGCATTGACCTGCCCCTTCGTCACGCTACGGGTCTGAATCTGCAGGTTCGTTTCACGAAGCGAACGTTCGATCGCCGGCGCAAGTTGACTCGGCTCACCTCGACTACTGTTCGCATGCGTCAGTGATTCCCAAATCGCAGCGTCTTCGTCCGAAAGATCACGGGGATTGATCGTTGCCCCGACCTGCCCGCTCACCAGTACCGAAGGATTGAATTGTTCGCTGTCGTCCGCGGATGACACAATCGGCGACGTCGACAACGTATCTTGAAGGGTCCCACCTAAATCGGAGGCATCGAGAGTTCGATCCACATCGTCCGCTCCATCCCCGCTCCCCATCACGTCAATCGTCTGCTCCAAATCCGCCGCAGAAACCGTTCGATCTTGAGCGTCACCCACGGTCGCTTCAAGATCCACCGTTTCCTTAACATCCACCGTCGCTTCAAGATCCACGGTCGCTTCAAGATCCGCCGCCGACACGGTCTTATCGCCCGACGAGGCGAGAGGCAAAGTCTGGTTCGGGTCATCGTCGGCCGGGTCGAGTGACGAAAACGCTTCGAGGGTGGATTCGAGTTCGGATGAAGTCGCATCACCTGGATCGCGGTCATCTTGTAAGAAGTCAGGATCTTCCCGCTTCGATTGATCGTCGGGAGTCGGGTTCGGTATTTTCTCAGTCATTTTGGTTCATCCGCTGAGCAAAACGAGCGGCTCTTGACAATCGTCGATCTAGACCGTTTGGCGGTAGCTCGTCGCCGGCCTTTTCCTTGTTATCTGGTGAGGTTTTCTCTGCATCGTTCGATCGATCCACAGGATCCTCGTTGGGTAACTCATCCAGCAGTTTCAATTCCAAGAAACCGCCTTCCATTTCATCGCCCGTTGCGACCGGCTCGCCGTCGCGGATGTCTACTTCGATGATCGTTCGCTCGTTTCCGTCGCCTAACACATACTCAATCGCATAACGTCCGTCGGGCAACCTGGAAAACAGACGTTTCAACTTGTCACCTTCCAACATGGAATCCGGCAAACGCTCCGGAGGTGCCAAATCCTCTCCATTCGGATCAGGTGACAGGATCCGGATCTGCAGGTATTCCTCACGACCCACTAACGAAGTTACAGAGGCTTCTGTCGCTTCAACACTCGTGCCGCGAGGCGCAATGACCGTTTCCGCTTTTACAAAAACTTCCAAGGTCTCCGGCTCAGGAATGACGTCTCGAACAGGAAAGAAAGCGACGGGGATACTCAGCGAAGGAATGATGAATTGCGCGTTCCCATTCCGATGGTCCAACGTCGCATTGTCGTCAACCGTGTTGGTCTCAAAAACCACTGGCAAATCAGGACGCAACGGATTGTCGTTATCGGTTGCGGAGACCACACCGCTTGGCACGCTTTCGGTTTCTCCCGGTCGCACCGCCAACAAGGCTTCCTCAGCAGTCGGGATCGGGTTGAGCACGCCTTGTTGGACGGTATCCCCCGTGACAACGATTGATTCATGGTGTCGCATCGAAAAACGAACTTCCAAAGGCGCTGTAGCCGAAGGCCGGCCGTTCAGACGAGAGTCAAGAATATCCTGTTCCGTATAGACGTGATCGACCGCAAAAACCTCACCACCGACAATCAAGTCCTCTTGCTGATAACGTCCGGTTTCCGCTCCCCAATCGATGTTCAGCGTCAATCCCCGCTCACCACTCTGACCAACCTCCACCGACAAGACGCCTCGACCATCATTCTCGTTGGCCTGCTCAAGCCGATTGGTGGTCACCGTAGTTGAATCGAAAAATGCAGTGGCCGCCAAGCCTGCTTGGGGCCGCGGGGAAAACACACGCGCGACCCCAACATCACCGCCCGTGCGAATCTCGACCTGTTCGCCCAAGACGACGTTGGCGCCATCCAACTGAACGGCACCGAGTGTGGACTGCGAAGCAACGATCGCAACACCGTTGCCAAGGCGAAGTTGATCCGTCTCGCCGTTCCCGGCATCAAGCTGAATACGCCCATGATCGCCACCAGCGATCACCTTCGGCGTTACGGCAAAATCAACATTGTTGGCTTGATCTCGTTGGTCCGAAATCACAATATCCTGTGTGGCATCCACTCGAATCTCGCCATTGGATGTTTGCACCACCAAATCGTTCCGGCCGGAATCATCGGACGCCAACTCGACCGACCCTCGCTCGTGAATCACAATATCGCCACGGTGGTCTCCAGTGACAACGGCTGTCAGCGATTCAACCTCCGTATTCAAGTCGATCGCCACCTCTCCGTCTGATACACGATTCTGGCTGATCAACTTCAAATCGTCAGCGACGACAAACGAGTCGGATTGACCAAAAATATCATCGTCCGCATCGAGCAGGATATCGGCCGAGTTGGAGGCCGTTATCTGGCCCAATACGATGTCGCCACCCGCGAGTGTCGTCAGCTCGATGTCGCGAGAATCGATCGACTGGGAGTTCACCGACTGAACGACTGCCGCGAAAATCGTCCCTGATGCTAAAACTTCGATCTTCCCGTCGTCGGTGTAGAGCTGCTCAAGCGTGATCGAATCGGATTCAACCAACTCGATTGATCCGGTGGATGCCACACCGGCAACGATCCGGTCCAACCGAGTTTCGAGGGCGTTTCCAACTCCGATTCCCGTCTGACTTTCAATCGTCGTCTTGCCAAAATTCGCATCAATGTCCGTATCCGCATCCCCGCCATCGATGACTCTGCCCGAAATCGCGTTGATGACCACAGCATTGTCGCTGGCCGATAAGGTGCGCAGGGCCGCGACGGTGATGTCTCTCTGTGCTTCGAGAGAAAGGGTGCCGTTTGTCCCATCAATGATCGATCCATCCTCCATCACGATGTCTCGCGAGGCAACAACTTGCACCCGGCCTCCTTCACTGAGGATCGATTGGCCAACCAACACATCACCATCGGACCCCGACGTTTCAATGCTCACCTCTCCGCCACCCGATACGATGCTGCCAATCATCAGGCCGCCTTCCAGATCAAACAGGTCGACAGCACCTTGCGCCACGATCGTCCCAACGCTTCCGATCTTGTTGCCAGGGGAAGATAGATCGACGGCGTTCGCGCTCGACACGTTCAATCGATCGACGTCAATCGAGGTTCCCGGTGATTGGTCGATCTGACCCGAGATGTCTTGGCTGGTCCCAAGCGTGATCTGCCCATTAGCGGCATCAACGATTCCGAGCGTGACAGCATTCGCGTCCGAAATCAACAACACGTCACCATCAAAATCCGAATGGAGCGAACTTTGGCTGAGATCGACGTCCCCGCCAGATGCACTAATCTGCACCGTTTGGCCAATCGTCAACACACCGTCAATCTCCACTCGACCGCCAGCGTCAATGACGAGCTGGGTCGCATCGATCGTGTCGCCTTGGAACGTGACTTCATTCGTAGCCAGCAGCACGACCTCATCCGCGATGATCGACGCGCCGGATTGACCGAGGATGTCATCGTCCGCATCGAACAGGACATCGGCCGAGTTGGAGGCCGTTATCTGGCCCAATACGATGTCGCCACCCGCGAGTGTCGTCAGCTCGATGTCGCGAGAATCGATCGACTGGGAGTTCACCGACTGAACGACTGCCGCGAAAATCGTCCCTGATGCTAAAACTTCGATCTTCCCGTCGTCGGTGTAGAGCTGCTCAAGCGTGATCGAATCGGATTCAACCAACTCGATTGATCCGGTGGATGCCACACCGGCAACGATCCGGTCCAACCGAGTTTCGAGGGCGTTTCCAACTCCGATTCCCGTCTGACTTTCAATCGTCGTCTTGCCAAAATTCGCATCAATGTCCGTATCCGCATCCCCGCCATCGATGACTCTGCCCGAAATCGCGTTGATGACCACAGCATTGTCGCTGGCCGATAAGGTGCGCAGGGCCGCGACGGTGATGTCTCTCTGTGCTTCGAGAGAAAGGGACCCGTTTGTCCCATCGATGAGCGATCCATCCTCCATCACGATGTCTCGCGAGGCAACAACTTGCACCCGGCCTCCTTCACTGAGGATCGATTGGCCAACCAACAGATCGCCATCGGACCCCGACGTTTCAATGCTCACCTCTCCGCCACCCGATACGATGCTGCCAACCATCAGGCCGCCTTCCAGATCAAACAGGTCGACAGCACCTTGCGCCACGATCGTCCCAACGCTTCCGATCTTGTTGCCGGAGGCCGATAGATCGACGGCGTTGGCGCTCGACACGTTCAATCGATCGACGTCAATCGAGGTTCCCGGTGATTGGTCGATCTGACCCGAGATGTCTTGGCTGGTACCAAGCGTGATCTGCCCATTAGCGGCATCAACGATTCCGAGCGTGACAGCATTCGCGTCCGAAATCAACAACACGTCACCGTTGAAAGCGGAATGGAGGGTACTTTGGCTAAGGTCGACGTCTCCGCCCGATGCAGTGATCTGCACCGTTTGGCCAATCGTCAAAACACCGTCAATCTCCACTCGACCACCAGAGCCAACAACGAGCTGGGTCGCATCGATCGTGTCGCCTTGGAAAGTGACCTCATCGTTGGCCAGCAGCACGACCTCATCCGCAACGATCGAAGCGCCGGATTGACCGAGGATGTCATCGTCCGCATCGAGCAGGATATCGGCCGAGTTGGAGGCCGTTATCTGGCCCAATACGATGTCGCCACCCGCGAGTGTCGTCAGCTCAATGTCGCGTGAATCGATCGACTGGGTATTCGCCGACTGAACGACATTCGCAAAAATCGTCCCTGACGCCACGACATCGATCTTCCCGTCATCGGTGTAGAGCTGCTCAAGCGTGATCGAATCGGATTCAACCAACTCGATTGATCCGGTGGATGCCACACCGGCAACGATCCGGTCCAACCGAGTTTCGAGGGCGTTTCCAACTCCGATTCCCAACCGACTTTGAATCGTCGTCTTGCCGAAATTCGCATCAATGTCCGTGTCCGCATCCCCGCCATCGATCACTCCGCCCGAGATCGCGTTGATGACCACAGCATTGTCGCTGGCCGATAAGGTGCGCAGGGCCGCGACGGTGATGTCCCTCTGTGCTTCGAGAGAAAGGGACCCGTTTGTCCCATCAATGATCGATCCATCCTCCATCACGATGTCTCGCGAGGCAACAACTTGCACCCGACCTCCTTCACTGAGGATCGATTGGCCAACCAACACATCGCCATCGCTACCCGACGTTTCAATGCTCACCTCTCCACCGCCCGATACGATGCTGCCAATCGCCAGGCCGTCTTCCAAATCAAACAGGTCGACAGCACCTTGCGCCACGATCGTCCCAACGCTTCCGATCTTGTTGCCATGGGAAGATAGATCGACGGCGTTCGCGCTCGACACGTTCAATCGATCGACGTCAATCGAGGTTCCCGGTGATTGGTCGATCTGACCCGAGATATCTTGGCTGGTCCCAAGCGTGATCTGTCCATTAGCAGCATCAACGATTCCGAGCGTGACAGCATTCGCGTCCGAAATCAACAACACGTCACCGTTGAAAGCGGAATGGAGGGTACTTTGGCTAAGGTCGACGTCTCCGCCTGATGCACTAATCTGCACCGTTTGGCCAATCGTCAACACACCGTCAATCTCCACTCGACCACCAGAGCCAACAACGAGCTGGGTCGCATCGATCGTGTCGCCTTGGAACGTGACTTCATCGTTGGCCAGCAGCACGACCTCATCCGCAACGATCGACGTATCGATCGTAATCGTGCCCGTATCGGAGCGAATCAAAAGATCGCCATCAAGCTGTGTGGGCTGATTCAAAAAAGAAACATCCGTAGCCGAACCAACGTCAAGTGTCAGAAGCCGACTTCCCCCCGAATCGTCCGCACCGCCAAAGGACAAGTTCGCATCCGGTCCATCGCCGAGCAGAAAACGCAGACTCGTGCCGGGCGACGTCGAGGTGGTCACTGCGTCCGCCAATAAAGCTCGGCCACCGTTTCCAAGCATGTCGACGTCGCCAAGCAAAATGAATCTTCCTTCGACCGATAAGTCACCGCTGCCGAGATCGATCGTGGAATCAAGCCCTGGCGTGCCGACGTAGACATCGCCGTGAAGCAACAATTGATCGTCGACAAGTCGAACACTCGATGCGTTCTGGTTCAGCGTGATCGTTTCCGCATCGATCCGGTAGCTCGCCTGCCGTTGTGGTCCGCGATCGGTTAGCGTCAAAAACGCCGAATCCACGCCTTCACTCGATTGCAACGTTACGTCCAAGCTACTTGGAAGCTCTGCGTTCAAGGTGTCGTCACCATCACCAAGAAAGAAGATAATTTGGTTGGACGTCACCGATTGCTGCGGCAGCGGCGCTGTGCCAACGCCGCCGGGGCCGCCGATCGGGATGATCTCGTTCAATTCGTTTCGCAACGTCATCTCGCCATCGACGTTGACTTCCAAATTAATCGTATCCGCAGTGCTCGTACCGAAAACGAGCAGTTGGCCCAGCTCATTGAGCTCGGCGGATGCATTCAGCACGAATCGAGCCTCGAGAGGACGAAACCTTGGGCGTTGGGCCCGACGCACGCGAATCGGTAAGGGCAAGGCAGTACGATTCCAACCGAACCGCTGGGCAAGGTCTCGAAGGGAGAGCGGAAACAATCGATTCAGTTTCATTAGGATGGAGTCGCGTGGTGCGTTACATGCTGCAGCCAATTTGCCAAGCGGGGCTGCTGGTTTTGGCCTTCCTCATCATACTTGCATTCTGGGGAAATGGCTTAGAAAAAGCAGCGTTTCGCCTACCGAAAACGAAGCAAACTGCTCAAGCTTCGCGCGATGCGACTGACAACGGAAACCAAGTCCGCCTCGATCTGTCCGGTTGCTTCGGATCCGGCTAGCCAACGGTGTTCGGTTGTCCCGCTGTCTTCCACTGCAGCACGGACGACATAAGACGTGGTCGCAGGTGCCGTCTGGCGAGCCCCATCCGAATCGTCCCATCGTGGCGTGTTCGCTTCGAAAGTCCATTGAGTACGTGAAATATCGACCACCGAGGCTCGAAACACCGTCGACGGCGCCGATTGCAGCGAGAGCTTGACCGCTGCCCCCAACTCGATCCGCTGCACATCCGACTGCGATAGCACCATTTCCAAATCCCAATCGTTACTTTCGACCAGCGTCATCAACTCCGTTCCGGCCCCCAAAAAGCTGCCATCGTTTTGTGCATCGGTTGGATATCCTGACCATTCGACAAACTGCAGCGCATCGGTGCGGGCGACCTGCTTCGGCCTAGAGCGTCGTGCACCAACGATCAACTTCCCGCTTACCGGTGCCCGAACGACTAAGCCGTCCTGACGATGCTTGCGGCTTTCCAACTGGTCTTCAAGATCCTTCAACAACGCTTCCGCGGCAGGCAACTCGTTCGATGCCTCGGTCGATTCGAAACGGCTTTGCCGAAGGGCATCGACCAGCGCTCGCTGCGTCTCGACGCGGCCGAGTGCTTTAAGATACTGATACTCAATATCGGGATTCACCAAGGTGGCAATCACCTCGCCTTGCTTGACTCGCTCCCCAGGCCGACGATGCAATTGATCGAGAATCCCTTCCGTCGAAACGTACAGGTAGGTTTGATGCCGGGGTACGATCCGTGCGGTCGTGTTGATCGAAGAAGGGAGTGGCAAGAACGCGATCAACAACAGCCCCGTCATACAGAGAATCGAGAACAGGGTTCGCTGCATCTGAATGCGTCCTCGGCGCGCAGGATTGTTGAAGAACTTGATAAGGGGTTGCACCAGCCCTGCCATCATGGCAACGAATGCAACCAGGCAAAACGTTCGACCGATTGATTCGAGTCCGTAAGGGCGTAACATCACCGACACGACCCAAAGAATCAGCAGAGTCAGTCCCCAACGGTAGCTCGCTGCGGCGAGCGCATAGACGAACAAACCGACACGGCCGAATGTCGACATTTGGGGCTCGACCGTTTCATGGATCCCAAAAAACCACCGATTCGTCGTTGCGGACAGCATGCGCCGCGCACGTTCACCCAGATTCGGAACGTCAACGAGATCCGATAAAACATAGTATCCGTCATACCGTAACAACGGGTTCGCATTGAAGACGACAGTACTGATACCGCAAACCACCATCACGTTCATCGCAATCGAATGCACCCATCCCGGTGCGGTCAACACCCAAACCCACGTTGCAATGGCGGCCAGTATCACTTCGGTCGCAATCCCCGCCAACCCGATTGTCGCTCGCTGCCAACGACTCGGCAACATCCATGCATCGGAGGTGTCACAGTACAGCGCCGGCGAAAAGACCAACAGCATCGGACCAATCTGGTGGCATTCGCCACCAAAGTGCTTACAGACGAATGCATGGCCGAGTTCGTGCAAGACCTTCGTTCCGCCGATCACAGCCGCCAACAGCAATAACGACTCCAATCGCAACCACGTGCCGAGGGTTGGAAACTCAGCTCCAAACTGGCTCATTTCTTGCAGAAACATGCCACCGGTCATGAAACAAAAGAGCGAAATCAGGACCAGCGACAATGGATGGAAAATCGGCCGCACCCAGGGGTAGACGCACCGCAGAAAGGGTTCGGGATCAACGCCAGGAAACCGAATGAACAACAAACTCGTCAGCTGCTGAAAGATTCTCTGGTCACGCTCTTTCGCTCTCCGCAGATCCAACTGATCTCCCTGGCCAATCGAATCCGAGACGGTCAATCCATTCTGATGAAACCGAAACAGCAATTGGTTCATCTCCACCTTACTGACCTGTTGAGGCAAAAACGCTGCCTCGTATTCACCACAAAGGGTCTCAAGCGAGCGGGTGCCGTCGAGACGTTGAAGCACGAAATACTCATCAGGACGAACTCGATGGTACTTCATCGCCAATGGATCTTTGACGACAAAGGTCGCTTCATTTCGATGGATCGTTTTGACAAAGACTAAATCCGCGCGAACACGAACCTTGACCCGATCTTCGCTGCGATTGCTGGGAAAGCTCATCGGAAGTAGAACACCACGTTTCGGTCCACGAAATCGATCGCGTCGCTGAACCAACTGGCCAACAGTGATCGACGGCCGCAATAGACGCGAGCCGTCACGTCCGCTCCGATGCGAACATCGGTTGGGTCAAACAGATCTGTTTCATGGCTTCCGTCGGGATACGGTGCCACATCGGCGTCGATATCAATCACCGGCCGATTGGTATCATCAACCCGTGCCACGCTTGCAACGCGACGAAGGACCGCGGCATAGCAGCGCTGTGGCTGAGTCGCAACCGCAAACGTGATCGGCAGCGACGAATCGTATTGAATGGCATCGAGCATAGCGCCGGCATCTCGATCGGGAACGCACAGGTTCAACTCCCACGGCCCGGATTCATCAACAACGCTCAGCAATAGATTTCCTCGTGATACGGGGCGACTTGCCAATCGCTGCTCCAATTGCCACCCCACTACGGTTCCGTTTAGCGGACTCTTTAAGACCAAACCCTCTTGCTGAATTCGCAGCACCCCCTGCTGCGCTTCCAAATTGGCAAGCTCATTCTCATACTGTTGCTGCTCGACCGCCATTCGGCTCGATTGGTTTTCCTGCCGGCCATCACTCAATCGAACCGCTTTGATCGACGCCAATCGCTGCAATGTCGTTTGGATCTGGCCCGTCAAATTCTCCGCCGTTCGCTCCAATTCGGCATTGTCGAGTTCAAGCAGCGTTTGCCCTGCTTTCACCGCTTGACCATCGGTCACATGCAATGTCTTCACGACGCCATCTTGCGGAGCAAACACCTGTTGACGACGCAATGGCGAAACCGACCCCGTTGCAACGATGCGATGATCGACTTGAATGACCATCGATGCGATCAACATCATGGTCGCTACAGCCGTGGCAAATAGCAGCCAAGACAACTTGGTGACCTGCTTGATTCGGCCCAGCGATTTCCAAAGCGAAACACCAAAAATACTCTCATGCTCAATCGCATTGGAGAGAGCCACAGAGGACTCCGCCGCAATCATCGTCATCGGTTGAGTAACATCTTGATTGGGAACACCGGAAAAAGACTCGGCTAAAACCACTCCGATCATCTTGCTGTCTCGTTTCAACGAGTCGGCTTGCAACGATTCCGCTTCGTCGAATGCACCGTCGACCGTTGATTCAAACAGGGGCAACATCATCGCGGTGGCAACGCCACATTCATCAAGGTACTCATCAAGAGGAGATTGAATCTGAGGTGGCAACAATTCTTCGCCGGGCAGCCTCAGCGGGCGTGCCATCACAACGGCCCGGTTCACCAGTTTCTCGATCGAACGAATCGCGTTGCTGCGACGGTCAATGACAGCCACTCCGCTAACAGCTCGGACACGAAACTTATTGCCACGAATGACCAGCACGGTCGAACGGTCGCACCCAATCAACCGTCGTGATTCGTTCGCAATTCGATACGCGGTAGCGTTGACCTGCAAACTCTGATGCAGGTGCAACAAGTGATTTCGAGTCGGAATCCCCCTCTCGACGTGAACCGGAGCCGCCGCGGAGTCGTTCACGATGCATTCACTTCTTTTGAAGTCGCTTATCGCCTGACTTGCAGGTTCCACGTAGAGGCCAAGTTTGCGAAGGGTTTGTAGCTGCTGCGCTGGACTAGGCCGGTCACCTACAGGATGGATCAAAAGTACGGCAACCGCGTCGGGGGACGGCGCCAATTCGACGCGGTACGCCCGCACCGCCTGCGTCTCGGACGGCGATGGATCCTGCGAACCGCTGGCAACCAAGGGATCTATTAACGCTAAGTCACACGCAACCGGCGTCACCGTGGCAAGCTTAAGTGATTGGCGAATCGAGTTGCGGTGAACGGACTGACCCAGCGTCTCGTCCGCTACCAACATGATGGGTTGATTCCAATCCGCACCATCGATTGCAACCAACCCAACGCCAAATGCCCTTTGCAGATGAGTCGCAAGGGCTTGAACAAATGCGCTGCGTGCAGTGTGTTTCGCCGCAAGCGATTTGACCAACGCATTCACATCCGCGGACGCCGTCGGACTTGCCGAGCCGTTGTTGGGCGTGTCGATCGAATCGGTGGATGCGGCGTTCACTCAGCGACTCCTGGAACTCGCTTGACCGGGTTGTCTTCGAGAGGTGTTGCCTGCGAGAGGCCGTGAAGCCCTCAGCCGTGAAGCCTCCGAGAATCCAAGCGTAATCAACGTCTCCTGCGAATCGCTGCTCCGAAAACGGTTTTCACTCAAATCCTCGCTGCCATGGCAGAATCGACCGAATGTAACGGTTGAGACCTTTCTAAGGCTGATCCAGCTCGACTTCGGCGCACGTTTCTTCGCTTTCCCACAACCGAACTTTGAAGGCCGTGGCTCCCGTCCCGTCCAAGATTTTCGGGCAGACATCGTAAAGCAAATGGATCGCCATGTTCTCGGCCGTTGGGTTCGTCGACAATTCATAGATCCGATGCGGTTCCGATTGCCGAATCGCATCGAGCCCGTTGTGATCTTGGTCCCACAAGATAAAGGTGTGATCCCAGTTATCGTCGAGCCAACCCTTACAGCGTTCTTTTAGCAGCTTGAAGTCTAAGATCCGCCCCACCGCGTCTTGCTGCTGACCCGTAACGCAAATCTCCACCACATAATTGTGGCCGTGCAGATTCTGACATTTCCCTTCATGGCCGACCAAGCGATGACCGGCGCAAAACGAAAAGCGTCGCATAATACTCAGCGACATAGTGAAGAAACCCTACTTCTTTCGAATAACGAGATCATCAAATTCATCCATGTCGTCGAACGATCCGATTCCAATACGACCTTTCGAGAATGACTTGTCCGTAACTTGCATGTGGGGAGTTTCCATGTCGTCAAAAAAGACCTCGATCGTCCCAGACTGTGAATCGCGGGCGACACGCACCGTGTGCCATTCATTGTCCCACGCCGTCAATGACTCATTTTGGGTGAGCGCCAATCGGGGTGCTTCCTTGACGATCATGATCTGACCACTGTGGGGATCTGGTTTTGCCCCCAGATGCACATAGTAGAAATGCTGGTCGTCTTGATAGCAGAAGAAGACACAACAATCGCGGTGGTTCCCGGTGTCCTTCGTGCTGCGGACACGAAAGGTGATGTCAAAGTCTTGCAGCTCCAAATCGCGAATCAAAGCGACATGAAAAGGACTTCGCACCGGTGGTTCGTAGGCACTTTCCCGAGCGGTGATCTCTAAGGTCGTGTTGCCATCCTTCTTGCTCAACTGCCACGTCCCTGGATCCAAGATCTCCCATCGATCCAGGCCCTTCTCGAAATCCTCTTCAAAAACAACGACTGATGGTCCATCGGCAGGCGGGTTCATGTCCGCCTCGATTATGCCGAACAGGTGCCCTCCCTTTTCACCATGTTGCCAGGTCCCCGCATAGCGACCGTTTTGTATCGCGACGCGGGCGTCAAACGTTCCCATGCCAGGAATGATCAAAGCATCGAGCGTCATCACGGGTGTGTCACCCGCCCAAAGGATCTTCAGGTCAATTGGTACTTCGCTATCAACATCCCCATACTTGATCCGAGCTGTCAAACGGTACATGTCGTCTGCCGGCAGCTTTTCACATTTGCTGATCGTGTACTCTTCGGTCTTTGGCGAAGCATCCTTGTCACCGTCAACAGTAAAGCGGCCCACAAATTTTGATCCGCTCAAGTAGTTAGCAATCCGCTGAACCCGCGGCAACGACTTGGTCACGCTGCGATCACCTTCCTCCGCCAACAGAGTGTGAGGCACCGAGAGCGATGCAGCGACCAGCAATAACCGTGCAAACCGATTCTTCATAACGAATGACTCTGTTTCGAGGACAGTGGGGAGGAAGTAATCTGACAGGAACTTGATCTTATCAATACTAGCCGGGATCGGTTCCGTCTACCCACGGCCCTGCCAAATTCATGTATTCCGGATCTTGAAGCGTACTGCCAAATTCGCCAGCCGTCCAACCGGGAATGTGCCGGGGCTCGGCTCGGGCCGTTGAAAGCTGTTCCCATTGCTTCGCCCAACCAGGATCCTTGGTCGAAATCTCACGGCTGTCAGGATTGATAAAGTAGACTTCGCCGTTGCGGTAGCTCTGTGCACCCAAGATCACCACCGCGATCGCAGCGGCTCCTAAATCCGGCGGATTGTTACACATTGCCGGGTTGTCTGCTTCGATCGCATCGATCCAATTTGCAAAATGCGATTTCGTGGTATCGCCAACAGGCGTGGTCGCATATCGCTTGTCCACGTAGCTGCGCTGATGAGTCACCTGAGGCCGCTCTGCCACAAAATCGAATCCATCAAATCCTTCGCCATTGCCAAATTCGAAGGTTCCGTAGTGCCCACGAATCAATTGATTGATTCGTGACTCCTGATTGCACATCGTTGCGGTGACAAGTCCTTGGACTCCTTCGTTGAAATCCGCGACAACGGTCGCCACATCGGGAACACTGCGTCCGTCGTATTCCATAAAAATACCGCCGGCGCCTACCACCCGCCCTGGCAATCGCAAACCGGTTGCTTTCAACATCGCGGTCGTTCGGTGCACAAACAAGTCCGTGTACATACCGCTGCCGAATGGCCAAAATCGACGCCACTGTTTGTAGACTTCGCGATCAAACGGCATCTCAGGTGCAAGGTCATGCTCTTTACCAAGCCAGCGATCCCAATCGATGGATTTGGGCGTCATCGACTTTTCAAGCTGGTAGTAACGCCACTGCCCTACATCACTGTTGCGAAAGTACTCCGTTTGAAACCCAAGGACTTTTCCTAGTTTCCCCTGTTGAAGCAATTCTCGCACTTCATCCCAAACCGGCAAACTGGTCGATTGGACCCCCACCTGCATGACCTTGCCGGATTCACGCCAGACCTTCTCGACATCAAAAGCCTCTTCGACCGTCTTCGTCATCGGCTTCTCACAGTAAACGTGAAGACCGGCGCGGATCGAATCGACCGTTTGTTTATGATGCCAATGGTCGGGAGTCCCGATGCAGACCGCATCGAGATTCTCTTTCTCGATCATTTCCGTGTAATCGACATAACGTGATGGATCGGTTCCCGTGTTTTCCTTAATGTGGTCAGCCACTTTGTCACGCTGATTCTCGTACACTTCGGCCACCGCCACCAAATCAATCTTGCGGCCGTCCGCATGAAGTTCGCAAAGTTTCTTCACATGGGCACCGAATCCTCGGCCACCCGGCCCAATGAAGCCAATCCGGAGCCGATCGTTCGCCCCCGCCGTGGCCGCTCGTGCAGGCTTGGCTGACGTGGAAACCACGGATGCGGCTGCAGCGACCGCCGAGGCGTTCTTAATAAAATGACGACGCGTTGCTTTTTCAGTAGGTCGGTTCATCCGTTTGGCTCCGGTTTTGAGATTGCCCAAGAGGCGTGAAGGGGCGTGTGTGAACGCACACAGGATTGGGAGAACGCCGAGACTCGCTGCCGAATCATTCAATCGGCCCGAAAACCCCGTGCGTCAGTTGGCAGGAACCCCAAGTTTAGCCGCAAAACGAGATCGTTGCAACTTTTCACGCCGCTGCAATCAGGGCCTCTCCCTTTTTGAACCGAGGGGACCGATCGTCCTCCAAGCAGCTTGTCAACGAGTGCCGTTTCGATCATGTTATGGCACTCAAATGCACTTCGGTTTTGTAACAACCGATCCTTTCCTGGCTTCGATCGCACTTCGGTTCTCACATGATTAAAACCTTCAAAATTGTTGTTCTCGGAGGGGATGGCATTGGCCCCGAGGTCACCGACCAAGCGGTCCGCTTGCTGCGGGAAATGGAACCCTATCTCAGCGGAGTCAAGTTTGACTTGGCCGAGCATCGTGTTGGTGTCGGCGAGTACCAACGGAGCGGCAACGCGCTACCGGAGTCGACCTTCGAAGCCTGCCGAACCAGTGATGCCGTGCTACTTGGGGCAATGGGACTGCCGAACGTTCGCTACCCCAACGGCAAAGAAATCGCACCCCAATTGGACCTTCGCGAACGATTGCAACTGTTCGGTGGCATTCGTCCGATCCGGTTGTATCACGAATCCGATACGCCGCTCAAAGGCTACGGAAAGGACGAGATCGATTTTGTGTTGGTTCGGGAAAGCACCGAGGGGCTATTTTATGGTCGTGACGTGGTGGCGGATCTGGATGCCGACGAAGCCATCAACGAATTGCGGATTTCGCGAGTCGGTGCCGAACGGGTTTGCCGGTTGGCATTCGATCTGGCTCGAAAGCGGAACAAAGCCAAGAAGGTGTCGCTGATCGACAAAGCAAACGTGCTTTCCTCGATGGTCTATTTCCGTCATATCTTCGATCAAGTCGCTAAGGATTATCCTGATATCACACCCGAACATGTGTACGTTGACGCGGCTTCGCTGTTCATGGTCCGAAAACCCGATGCGTTTGACGTGATGGTGACCGAGAATATGTTCGGAGACATCCTGAGCGACTTGGCCGCTGGATTGGTCGGCGGAATGGGAATGGCACCGTCAGCCGATATCGGTGAAGACGCAGCCGTGTTCCAACCGTCACATGGCTCCGCGCCCGACATCGCGGGGCAAGGGATCGCCAACCCGATCGCCATGATCCTATCCGCCGCGATGATGCTGGAATGGCTCGACCATACCGAAACGCACCGCGCCGCGGTTGCCTTGGAGACTGCGGTCAGCGAAGTGCTGAGCGACCCAAGTCATCGAACACCGGATATGGGAGGCAAGATGTCGACAACGCAATTGACCGATGCCGTTTCCTCATCGCTACAAAAGATCCTCGATTCACAGCAGTTGAATGCATAAGGAATCCTTGACACGCTGAAACGCCTATCCGAACCGGTGCCAAACGGTGGCAACCACCGCCACATTGACCAACGCGCAGATCACAAAGCGAATTCGGTAGCTCCGTTTGAGCGTTTTGTGACGAAGGATGCGGCTGGCCATCCACCCACCCGGCCATCCTCCAACGACCGACCATCCCAACAACGTTCGCTCGGCAATTCGCCGGCGATGCTTTGCTGCCGCCCGTTTGTCCCAAGCGTAGAGAACCGCCGTCACGACACTGGCCGCCAGTGTCCAAATTGTCAGCCCAAGTAACATCGCCAGCAAAGCTCCATCGTCTATTCGGAGGGCGAATTCCCTCTTGTCACGCCATCGACCAAGCCACTCTAAATCGATTGTCATCGAATTTGATGTTATCACAACACGATCCTAGCGACCAACGGGAGCGGGCCAACGTGATTCGAGCGGTAGCTCGTTTCGCTTGCGGCCGTGCCGCACGATGACACCTCGTTCTCGTCCTAACAACTTCGGTGGCGGATTGAAAGTACTCCAAGATAGCACCTCCCCAGAAGACTATTTTGAGATTCTCGGCCACTGGCTCGACTTAGAAGGCGAAGCCGAACGCGCGCGTTTGGCCCGGCGCCGCCAGATCCGTTCGCAGCGAGACGTCGAAAGCACGGGCGAAACGCTTGTGTCGATGCGGATGAACGACCACCAAACGGGGTTGGCCGGCCGATTGTTGCTCGATTTTGCCAAGCCGAACGGTGAATCACTCCCGATGAACCGGTTAAAGGTGGGCGCCCCGGTCGTCGTTTCGGACGGAGGCGATCCCTCGGACGAAGGTGTAGCGGGCGTCGTCAGTCGTCGAAAACGTGATTCGATCCAAGTTGCCACCGAGCAGTGGCCCAGCGGTTCGCTGTTTCGCATCGACTTGTCCCCTGACGAGACCACGCGACGACGCCAATTGGCCGCCATGGCGAAGGCTCAATCCGCTAACAAGCGTACCGGGCGACTTCGCGACGCGCTACTGGGACTGCGGCCGATTCGGTTCAGCGACATGCCTGAGATTCGATTCCTGACCGAACTGAATCCGCCACAGCAAGACGCCGTGCGGTTCGCCTTGTCTGCACAGGACGTCGCCATCCTGCATGGCCCCCCAGGAACCGGAAAAACAACCACCATCGCGGAGGTAATCTACCAAGCAGTCGCTCGTGGCGACCGAGTGCTCGCATGCGCACCAAGCAACACGGCGGTCGACAACCTGCTCGAGCGACTCGTTGCGATCATGCCCAATGTTCTTCGCGTTGGCCATCCCGCGCGTGTGTTTGAATCCCTACGTGGCCATACGCTTGACGAACTTGTCGATGCCGATCCTTCGACCGACGTGATTCGTGACATGCGACGCGAACTTGAACAATTGATGCGAGCCGCGTCAAAGAAGCCACGCGGCCGCGAAGGGTATCGCCGCCGAGGTGAACTGTATGCCGAAGCAGGCCAACTTCGTGGACAAATTCGGTCGCTCGAACGCAGTGTGATCCAGAGCGTGATCGACGGCGCCGATGTGGTTTGTACGACGACAACGATTGACGATGATCTGCTCGCGGACCGTGAATTTGATTTGGTCGTTGTCGACGAAGCGTGTCAGTGCACGCAGCCCAGTGTATGGCAAGCTGTTTTGCGAGCGGACCGGATCATTTTCGCAGGCGATCACTGTCAATTGCCGCCCACCGTGCTGAGTGACGAGGCAGCCAAGGCTGGCATGCGGGATTCCCTGATGCAGCGATTGGTGCAGCGCGAAGGCGAATCGGTTTTTCGACGGCTGATTGTCCAATACCGCATGCACCAAAGCATCATGCAGTTCTCCTCCGAAACGTTCTATCAAGGGACGTTGCAAGCGGATGCGTCGGTACGATCCCATCGGCTGTGTGATTTGCCCGGTGTGATCGAAACAGACTCGACAACGACACCGATCGAGTTTATTGACACGGCGGGTGCGGAATTCGACGAACAGCTTGAGCCCGACGGGGAAAGCAAACTGAATCCGAAAGAAGCGAACTTGATCATCCGCTTGATACGTGAACTGCTCGAGGCGGGAGTTGAGGCGGATCAAATCGCAGTGATCGCTCCCTACGCGGCTCAAGTGCGCACGATCCGATCACGAATGGAACTTCCCGACCTTGAGATCGATACTGTGGACGGTTTCCAAGGCCGCGAAAAGGAAGCAGTGCTGCTGACCATGGTTCGTAGCAACGATCGCGGAGAGATCGGTTTCTTGGCGGATACCCGCCGGACCAATGTGGCCATGACCCGAGCGCGGCGAAAACTGATCATGGTCGGAGACAGTGCGACCTTGGGGGCCAACGATTTCTATGCATCCATGTTGAGCTACTTCGAAAAGCACGATGCCTACAAATCGGTCTGGCAATTCGGCGACGTCTAGCTGCGCTCGCTCAAGGTTACCGATCGCAAACGCAAGGCGTTCGTGATCACCGAGACGCTGCTGAAGCTCATCGCTGCCGCGGCGATCATTGGGCTGAGCAGGACTCCAAAAATGGGATAGAGCAAACCGGCCGCGATCGGAATCCCCAACGCGTTGTAAATGAACGCGAAGAACAGGTTTTGACGGATGTTCTTCATCGTCTTACGGCTCAGCGCCTCAGCCGATGCAATCCCGCGAAGATCGCCGCCGATCAGCGTGATCCCCGCTGACTCCATCGCCACGCCGGCACCCGTTCCCATCGCGATCCCAACGTCGGCAACGGCAAGCGCCGGCGCGTCGTTGATGCCGTCGCCAGCCATCGCGACAACGTGCCCCTGTTCACGAAGTTTCACCACAAAACCGTGCTTGTCTTCCGGGGAAACCCCCGCATGGTACTCATCGATCCCCAACGCCCCTGCCACGGCAGCAGCGGTCGCTTCGGCATCGCCGGTCAACATCACCACCCTCAGCCCCAAATGCTGCAATGCTTTGAGCGCCGAGGGGGTGCTCGCTTTGATCGGATCAGAAATCACAAGCATCCCAGCAACTTGGTCGTCCACCGCAACAAACACCACGGTGCTGCCGGCTGCTTGATGCTCGGCTGCTTGACCTTTTGCCTGATCGAGCGAGGGTGAATCGGAAGCGGCGATGTACTCAGGCCTGCCAATTTTCACGCGCCGCTGGCCCACGGTCGCGGCAACCCCAAGACCGGTAACGCTTTCAAATTCGGTCGCCTCTGCGAGGGAAACGCCGTCGTTTGTTGCGCGACGAACGACGGCCTTGGCGAGGGGATGTTCACTTTGATTCTCAACCGCTGCGGACAGCCCAAGCATCTCGTCAACGTCGAATCCATTGAAGCTTTCAAGCTTCGTGACTTGTGGCTCTCCTTGGGTCAGCGTTCCCGTTTTGTCAACAACAATCGTGTCAACCTTTTCCATCGTTTCGAGCACTTCGGCGTTCTTGATCAAGACACCCTCTTTGGCACCACGGCCAACGCCCACCATGACGGACATCGGCGTCGCCAATCCGAGCGCACACGGACAAGCGATAATCAGTACCGCTACCGCCGCAACAAACGCATGAGCCAGTTGAGGTTCGGGTCCAAAAATCGCCCAACCAAGAAAGGCGACCACGGCACTCACGATGACGGCTGGGACAAAATAGGAGGCGACCGAGTCGGCAAGCTTTTGGATCGGAGCACGACTGCGTTGGGCTTCAAACACCATTTGAACGATTCGACTCAGTACCGTTTCCTCGCCAACGCTGACGGCTTCCATCACAAGTGCCCCCGATTGATTGAGGCTTCCTCCGGTAATTTCATCGCCAATCTGTTTCTTCACGGGCATCGATTCGCCGGTCAGCATCGATTCGTCCACCGTGCTGTTCCCCTGCGTCACGCGGCCGTCCACGGGAATCTTTTCACCCGGCCGAACACGGAGCGAATCCCCGCGATGGACTTCCGCAAGGGGGATCTCTTTCTCCTGATCTCCTTCGATTCGGTGAGCGACGTCGGGGGCAAGTTGCATCAGTTCGCGAATGGCGCCCCCCGTCTGCTGACGTGCTCGCAGTTCTAAGACCTGCCCCATCAACACCAACGTCACGATCACCGCGGCAGCTTCGAAATAGAGCGGCGGGATGCCGTTCTCAAGAAACGCCTCAGGAATCCATCCCGGGAACAAAACCACAGCAAGGCTAAAAAAGTACGCCGACAAGGATCCGACGATGATGAGCGAGAACATGTTCAAGTTCATCGTGCGGAACGAGCTGAATCCGCGGGCGAGAAGGGGCCAACCGCAATAGAACACGACCGGTGTTGCAAGGGCCAATTGCAGTAGCCCCAACCGAGTTGGCGACATCATCTGGGTCCAGTTCAAGCCGACCATTGGCCCCATCGCCACCCCCAACAGTGGGATCGACAAACATGCAGCAATCCAAAAACGGCGTTTCATGTCAACCAATTGCGGATCGTCACCCTCATCGCTGACATCCAAAAACTTCGGCTCAAGATCCATACCACAAAGGGGACACGCTCCAAATCCGACCTGCTCGATCTCGGGATGCATAGGACAGGTGAAAATCGCATCCTCGGCAACTTTCGCGGGATCCCAATCGGACTTGTTCGACGCTCCACCACAGCACCCTCCGTGTGGTAAGGCATCCCCCCCCACTTCTCGCTCGGCGTGTTGCCTCAAAATCTCGGCTGGCGATTGTTCAAACTTGGCTCGACAACCCTCACAGCAAAAATAGTACGTTCGCCCCTCAAAGACGCTCTGCGGCGATCCCGAGGGTGAAACCTGCATCCCACAGACGGGGTCCGTGGTGGTGATTTGGGAAAGGGACACGAAGAATGCTCTCGACTTCGGGGGGCGGTAGTTGATAAAGGCACCTGAATCGGTGTGCACGTGGGGTTTCGGCACCGGTCCGCCAAAACCAGCGGAACTCCTTATTATTACTCGCTTTAGCGTTTCTGGACTTCACCATGAACGAGTTGTTTGGGCTGCCGGCCGTGTCGATTTTGCTGTTTGTTCTCGCCGGCGTTCTCATTGGCCACCTGTTGTGGTATCGCGATACTTCCATCGAACGGCTGAAGATGCGACAGACCGAAGACCGCTATTTGAAGTCGCGTGGCGTTGTCCGTCAACGCAAACAGCAATTTACTCAAATGCAACATCAGTTGAGGGCCAAAGAAACGGAAGCCGAGGCCAAATCAGCGGACTACGACCGAATCACTCACCACAATCGCGAATTGCAGGAAGCGAGCGAAAAGCTCCAAGTTGTGGTCGAGGACCTCAGGCGCGAGTCCTCGGAAAGCAACAACGCCTTAGCCGAAGAACAGAAACGTAACGCGCTGCTTAAAACGCAACTACAGGAAGTGCTTCAGAAACGTAGCGAGGTTGAATCTGAACATCAAAAGGTGGTGAGCCAACTCACAAGTCGTGAAAACGAGTTCAAGCAGCTTCGTAGCAACCATGCCACTTCGAAGTCAGAAATTGAACAAGCAAAGGCTTCACTTGCCGAGCAACAATCGAGTTGGGAACGACGTTTTACCGAAGTCAATACCGGCCACAAACAGACCGTTGAGCAGTTCGAAGCGGAACTTGCAACTTGGAAGAAAGGACAGCATGATTCGGTCGCGGCCAATCGGCGTGTGCAGGAGGAATTGTCTGCGAGGATCAAAGACATCGCGAAACGCGACTCAGAGATCGAAAAACTGAGATCGCAACTCGAACAACTGCAAGAGAAATTAGCGGAGTCGACTCAGCAGGTCACGCAGCAACAACAACGATTCGATGGGCTTTCCAAGGACATCTTACAAAAACAGTCGCGTCTCGAAGCCCTTGCCAACCAATCGAAGCAATTGAACACCCAGCTACAGCAAAGGACCACCGAGCTCGACGCCAAGGTAGCGAAGCTTGCTGAATACGAAGGACTGCTGCAAGAACGAAGCGAGCAGGTGTCTGAGTTGCAAACTCAATTGGAAGAGCTCAAACCTCTACAAGATGTTGTGACGGACAAACAGAGTGAACTGGTTCAATTGCAGCAGCGGCTAACAACGACCGCGTCCGAAATCATCACCGTCACCGAAGCATCGCAGCGAAAGGATGAAGAGATTGCTGCGCTGCTCGATCGACTCACCGCTGCGGAAGAGACAGGAAAAACGCTTCATTCCAATCTATCGAAGATGCAGAAGGAATTGGAAGCGGCCAAAACAGAGGTCGATCAAGCCAACGACCGGATGAGCATCCTGTCTAACGAAAACGCCAAGCAACAAGAGAGTAGCCAAGCCAAAGCATCCGAACTGGAGAGCATGACAGAGACCTCTCAACGTAAGGATGCAGAAATAGCCGAACTCCATAGTCGACTGACCGCTGCGAAAGAATCGGGACAGACACTTCATTCCAATATATCGCAATTGCAAACCGAACTGGAAACGAGAAAAACCGAGCTCGATCAAGCGAAAGAGCAGATAAGCGTGATGTCCGACGACTATGCGAAGTTACAAGAGAAAAGCAATGCGAGAGCATCTGAACTGGAACGCATGACGGAAGCCTCCGTAAGCAACGACGCAGAGATGGCCGAACTTCTTACTCGACTCACCGCTGCGGAAGAAACGGGGCAATCACTCCAAACCAATCTATCGCAATTGCAAACGGAATTGGAATCGGCAAAATCACAGATTGACCAATCGAAAGATCGGGTCCATCAATTGTCCAGCGAGAACGAACAGCTTCGCGAAAGCGGTAAGTCTAAACATGATAAGCTGCAGGAAATGCAAGCGAGCGTTGCCGAATTGAGCAAGGCCGCCGAAGAACTGACCCGAACCAAACAAGTCGTTGCCGTCCAACGCAACCAGATACAAGAATTTGAGACCGCCGCCTCGGACACGCTGAGTGAGGTGGAACGGTTGAGTGTCTTGGTCGCGGAAATCGCCCCCCTTCGCGAACAACTTGAATCAAGCCGCACCGAGGTCGAAAACCTGCGAAAGGTCAGCGACCAGCGTCGAATTCAGGTTTCCAGCCAGAATGCGAAGGTGCAACAACTGGAGACGGAGCTGAAGGAATTGTCGCAGACGCGCCTGCAACTTCAACAGCGGCTCGACCAATCGCAACAGCACCTTGAAACGCTCAAGCAAGATCATCAAGCGGCGATCGAAAGCCGGGACCAATTTGAGTCACAGTGGATCGCCGCGAAGCAGACCATCACCGAGAACGGACTCGCAGCCGACCGAATGCAGCAGGAAACGACGGAGCTGAAAGAGAAACTCGGTGCGGCAAATCAACATCTGGGTGAATCCCAATCTCGCATCGAAGAACAGCAACAAATCGTTGCGAAACTGCAATCTCAGCTTACTGCACTCGAAGCATTGCGACCCGAACTCGACCAACTGCGTCCCGAGAACCAATCGCTGAAGGATCGAACGGCCGAGCTATTGAAGCATCTTCAACGAGTTCGTGCCGAACTCGAGGACAGTCTCGATGCCAACGCGAAAACGGGAAATCGAATTCGCGATCTTGAAAACCAATTGCATGCCCAAGCCGAAAAGATCCGTGATCTGAGGCGAACGCGCGCGGCCATGCCCGACGCGATCGACAACGACCAAACGGATGGCAAGGCCGCAACAAAGCGTGCCGCGTAGGAGTGATTAGGGACGTGCTGTGAACAGCTCGCTGATCGGCATGCAACGTGCTCGTTCGGATGATTCGCCGCTAAGATGCAACGCGGCCCCATCGTCAACCAGACTCATCTTGTCTCGTATTCGCCACCAAGCCGTGATCTCTCGCGGCAGCACGGTCCAGCAATCGGACTGTTCGGCAAGGAAGTCGAGGAATTGGCGGTAGACATCAATCCGCTGCGGCGAATCAAGATAATCCGGATGGGTGATCAACATCGCCATCCCCGCGAGCTCCCTAAGAAACTGAAACTTCTTGATCCAGATGCCCGGTGTCGTTTCGCCGAGTGAAACCAGTAGCGTGTGGTCTTGAGGCAGTGTGTAGGGAAGCTCCACAAACTTGCCAGCAATAAAGGGCCAGACACCACCGACCCCACCCGGCATCGCCTGAAACGGGTCGACATCAAAACAAGAAGCGTCGTAGTCGATGTCCAGCCCCTGCAACCACTCGAGATTGCGGTGAACCATCGGGGAACGAAATCCCACGCTGCCGTACTTGGCAATCGCATCGTTGATGGGACCGCTGCGACGATCAAACATTCGCCGAGACTCATACAATCGCCCATCGTGGTTGTAGCCCTGGACTCCGATCTCGTGACCACGCTGCTGCAGGTCACGAACAAACCCTAGATCAACTTTGTATTTGTAGGGAACGAGATTCCAGGAGGATCGAATGCCCACCTTTTCCTCCATGGCTGCCAAGCGATCCACTTTCGCCATCCCCTGCTTCGTTTCGACATCGTGTGTCATCGCGGCCGCCATCCGAAATCCATCGGGCCAGGGATGGATCACGCCCCCATCTGGCTCGGTCGCAATCGCGGCTCGGAAATCGTCGAGAAACTCCGTCGGCAGATACCACGATGGCGGCACTTCGATCGATTGATTCCGCCCCCGTTGAAGCCATTGCCGTACCGGAATGGGAATGAAACCTCGGAGTCGATAGTACAATTTGAACGTTGCCGACAAGTGAGCCTGATCGGCATCACGACCAAGGTGCTCGTTCAATAGGTCACCGACAGGACCGCCAAACGCGAATCGGATGGGTGGTAAAACTGCAGGCCCCTTCTCAACGGGAACTACAACCGAGTCGTTCATCTACCAAATGCCTTACCTAGGATATTCCGATTGAACCATGAACCCATTCTAGCGCTGTCCAACAAGGCACTGGATAAGGATTCTAAGCAGAACGACAAACTCGTGATTTTGAATCGACACCACTAAACCCGCGCAGCAATCGCTTGATTTGGGCCGTTCATCAACTACTATAATCCCTGGGTTCGCCGTGTCTAGGTTAGGGTGCCAGCGGAACGTAGAGTCGGCACACCTGTGGATCGCACAAAGCAGGTACGATGCAATTGGCTCCCCGCCCCGCTGAACAAAGAAAACGGAACCAATGGACGCTCGAATCAACGCCATGACTCTTGCTGTGTCTTCAACCTTCACAGCGGAGCCCATTTGCCTGCCACTTTCGGTTTGGCTGCGAGAGCTCCATGAACCTTTTGAGATCAAGTTTTCGCCTTACGGCCAGGTTTTACAGTCGCTCATTGACCCTCGCAGCGTCCTGATTCGCGACGGTAAAGGTTTCAATGTTTTGCTGATTCGCCTGCAAGACTGGACCACTTCTTCCAGTGCAGGACTGGCCGACCGCGGACGTGAATTGAGTCATGCCGCCAAGGCATTTGCCAGACAGAGCGCAAGCCCTACATTGATCTGTTTTTGTCCGAGTTCGCCTGACATCCATGACAGCTTATTGGAGCGGACGGGGACGGTCGAGCAGCAGCTGATCAGCGATCTGTCGAGCGTCTCCGGCATCTATGTGATTCCTTCTTCGGAGTTGATGAGCACCTATCCGGTCGGTGACTATTTCGACAAAACAACCTATCGTACCGCCCATATCCCCTACTCCCGAGCTTTCTTTATCGCCTTGGGCACGATGGTCGCCCGACGTCTCCATGCCATACGACGCCGTCCTACGAAAGTCATCGTACTTGATTGCGACAACACGCTTTGGCACGGAGCATGCGGGGAACTCGGAAGTCAAGGCGTATGTGTTGACAAGCCGTTTGAAGCACTCCAAAGCCGGATGATTCAATTGCGAGAACAAGGCGTCCTTTTGGCGTTATGCAGCAAGAATCGCGAGCAGGATGTCTGGGATGTTTTTGATCACAACCAATCGATGCTGCTCCGCCAGGAACAGATTGCTGCGGCCGAGATCAACTGGAATCCAAAATCAAAAAACCTTCGAAGCATAGCTCAAAAACTAGGACTTGGGCTCGAGAGTCTGATACTACTCGATGACAATCCGATTGAAATTGCCGAAGTTCGCTCCAATTGTCCGTCCGTGTTGGCGTTGCAGTTACCTTCACCTAGTGAGATCCCAGCGTTCCTTGATCATGTCTGGGCTCTCGATCGCCCTAAGATAACCGAGGACGATTTACAACGCGCGGAAAGCTACCGCATCGAATCGAGTAGACGCGAAGCTCGCCAAGCTTCGGTTTCGATGAGGCAATTCCTAACGGATTTGGAATTACAGGTGCGGTTCTTGGAGTTGGACGAAGTCCATCTGGAACGTGTCTCTCAATTGACCCAGCGCACCAATCAGTTCAATTGCTCGTTGATTCGCCGAACCAGTTCCGAGCTTCGTCATTTTCTGTTGCAGCCGAATCATTTTGGATTCGCATTCGAGGTGTCGGACAAGTTTGGCGACTATGGTTTGGTCGGCGTCAATCTTTGCCACCAACAAGACCGAAACCTGCGGGTCGATACGTTTCTGCTCAGTTGCCGTGCTCTCGGCCGGGGAGTCGAGCATCAGATGCTCCGACATCTCGGTTCGCTGGCAAATCGCTTGAATCTGGGCGAAGTGATCATCCCTTTCGTGCAAGGGGAGCGAAACGAACCCGCGGCAGCATTCTTTGCAACGCTGGGTAAACCGTTTGCGTCGGAGCGAGGCGACGAAGTCGAATACCGCTTCCCCTCTGCGAGGCTGTTGCAGATCGACCCCCTGTCGGCTGCCGATGGCGCGGATGCAAAAAACGAAGCCGCTGAGACAGATTCCGCAAGCCACGAAACGGAGGCCATCCAGGCTGATTCGGTGATTCTTAACCGCATCGCGACCGAGTTCCAATCGGTCGAACCGATCCTAAAGCATCTTGCAACGCACGCGGCGCCTCGACCTGACCTGAGCGAATCCTACATTGCGGCAGTGAATGCCGTCGAAATTGAGTTATCGAAGATCGGTTGCGAAATCCTTCATCTGAAACAGGTAGGGGTAAACGATTCGCTTCATGACCTTGGCGCAACCTCTTTGCACATCGTTCAGATCCACAGCCAGATCATCACGCGACTCGGCGTCGAAATTCCGATTACCGAACTCTATGCGCTGGCGACAATCCGCGAGATTGCAGAACGCCTATCAGGTATCGACCAAGCTAACGCCCTTCCACCGAGGTCTCAGCAACCGATGACCATACGCAGCCAAGATCAAATCGACTGCAGCGATGGGATTGCAGTGATTGGAATGTCGGGGCGATTCCCTGGCGCGGACGATGTGTCTCAGTTTTGGAAAAACTTGTTGAAGGGTGTCAACTCAATCAAGGAGCTTTCCGAGGAGGAGCTCAACCTGCCGTCCGACAGTCCGTTGCGACAACATCCAGGCTTGGTGCGCAAAGCTGCAACGGTAAACGACGCCGACAAGTTTGATTCCCGGTTCTTCGGAATCTTCCCCAAAGAAGCACAGGTGATGGATCCTCAGCACCGCTTGATGCTCGAGTGTAGCTGGCATGCCCTGGAAGACGCGGGCTATTGTCCCGACGCCATCAAGGCATCCGTCGGAGTCTTTGCTGGCTGCTACATGAACACGTACACGCTCGCCAGTCTTGCAAGCAACCCTGCTTTGCTTGAGAGTTTGGCCAATTCGTTCCACGGTGGTGACCTGCTGATCGAGCTGGGGAACGACAAAGACTACTTGGCAACACGAGTATCGTTTCTCTTGAATCTTCGCGGACCAAGTTTGACGATCCAGACTGCTTGCTCAACATCGCTAGTCGCAACCGTGCAAGCTTGCCTAGCGCTGCAGTCACATCAATGCGACATGGCGCTTGCCGGCGGCTCCACCTTAAAATTCCCGCAAAAGCGTGGCTACCTCTACAGTGATGGTGGCATGGTCTCGCCGGATGGTGTTTGCCGAACCTTTGACGCGGACGCGCGGGGGACCGTGTTTGGCGAAGGTGTTGGAGTGGTTGTCCTCAAGCGAGTGGAGGATGCTGTGGCCGATGGGGACGACATCTACGGCGTGATCCGAGGATGGGGAATCAATAACGACGGACACTCCAAAATGGGCTACACCGCGCCGAGCGTCGAAGGCCAGTCGGCGGCCATTCGCATGGCTCATCAACAGGCCGGCATCACAGCCGATTCGATCACCTACATCGAAGCGCACGGAACGGGCACAGCCCTGGGGGACCCGATCGAAGTCGATTCCTTGACCAAAGCGTTTCGAGACACGACCGATGGCAAGCAGTTCTGTGCGATCGGTTCCCTCAAATCGAACATCGGGCACCTTGATGTTGCCGCGGGAGTGACAGGCATTATCAAGATTTGCCAGTCGCTGCGTCATGAGGTCATTCCACCCAGTTTGAATTTCAAACGACCCAATCCCAACATCGATTTTGAGAACAGTCCGTTCTATGTCGTCACGAAGCGACAGGATTGGAAGCGGGGAACCGCACCTCGACGGGCGGGCTTGAGTTCGTTCGGCGTCGGAGGAACCAACGCGCACATCGTTGTTGAAGAGGCGCCAAACACGAGTCCGTCAGCCTCACCGATCGGCCCACAGTTGATTGTGCTGTCGGCACGAAGTCAGCATGCACTCGACCAAATGACCACGGACTTAGCCGATTGCTTGACGGAACAGCCGGATCTGAACCTTGCTGACGTTGCCTACACACTCCAAGTCGGACGAAAAACTCAAAACTACTCTCGTATCGCCGTCGCCGATTCTCTCGATGACGCTCGACAATCATTAGTGGAGCGAAAGAGCGGTTCGGTGTTTACAGCCCATCAAGTCCGTCGCGGAGTCCCCATCGCTTTCATGTTCCCTGGTCAAGGAGCTCAGCACGTCAACATGGCGCGAGGTCTCTATGAAACAGATCCTCTCTTCCGGGGATATTTTGACGACTGCTGTGAGCTGCTCGCACCGCACTTGGAATTTGACCTGAAGGAAAAGATCTTTGTCGAAGAGAGCGAGTCAGCAAGGACGCAATTGAACCAAACGACAATCGCTCAGCCAGCGATCTTTGCCGTTTCCTACTCCATCGCGAAGCGATTGGAGGATCTTGGCATCGTACCGGATCGAATGATTGGACATAGTGTCGGAGAATTCGTTGCGGCTTGCCTGGCGGGCGTCTACTCCTTACCGGACGCGCTGCGGCTGATTGCTTTTCGAGCAAAAAGCATGCAGCAACTGCCTCCCGGTAGCATGTTAGCCGTCCGTGTTGCCGAGTCGGAGATCCTTGCTCGGATTGCCAACTCGGCTGTTGAGCTTGCGGCAATCAATGGACCGTCGTTGTGTGTTGTTGCGGGACCAACCGAAGCCATCGAACAACTTCAGCAACAACTTGACTCGGAAGAACTCCCTTGCCGTAGTTTACATACGTCCCATGCGTTTCATTCCGAAATGATGCAACCGGCGGTCGAACCAATGGCAGAAATGCTGAAGTCCATTCCCCTTAGCGAACCGACCATTCCCATCATTTCCTCCGTGACGGGCCAATTGCTAACCGCCCAACAGGCAACCGACCCGAATTACTGGGCGCTACACCTTAGAAAAACGGTTCGATTCACCGACGCGATGGAGGAATTGCTCACGCAAGGTGACAGTTCACTGCTGGAGGTGGGAGCAGGGCAAACGCTGAGTACGCTCGCTCGCCAACATCCCTCCTTCCCTTCCGGTCGCACAGCATTGTCGTCGCTTCCCCATGCAAAAGCATCGGACGCTTCAGCACGCCATTTCGTTACGACGCTCGGGCGACTATGGCTAGCCGGAACCGATCTCGATTGGGCATCGCTCCATAGTGAGTCACGAAACAGTGAGTCGCAACCAAGACACGTGCGTAGGAGGCGAGTGCACCTGCCAACTTACCGCTTTGAACGAAAACGGTTCTGGTTTGACGAAACGAAACCGGAGCCACCACCCGTTCCATCCGCTCACAGCGGCACCCTCCGAGTACAATCACGTTCGCAAGAAGCACCCAGTGTCGAAGCACCCAGTGTCGAAGCACCCAGTGTCGAAGCCCCAAGTGTCGAAGCCCCAAGTGTCGAGGAGAAGCGATCTGCTGCGGAACTCTCCGCAAACCAGATCAGCGCGGCGACGGGTCCGAACCAAGGCCAGGATGAAGTGGTCGAGCACGTGATTCGTCAGCAGTTGCAACTGATGCAACAACAATTGCGGACATGGAATCCTTGAACGGCCCTCTGTCCGGTCCTGCACCAAGCCTTTTTTCCGCTTGAACCCCAAAAGCAAGAGTTGATCCAGATGCCTTCCCCCTCCCTAACGCTTCGTTCTGGCCTCATTGCAAAGCTAAGCGTATGCATCATCGTCCTTCTTTGCCTTGCACATGTCACTGCCCATTTGCTCGCGGCGAACCTGGGCGACAGCAAGTATACCGAACAGCTTGTTGAATGGTTTGGACTCGACGAGGAGGGAAACTTTCCGGCGTTTTTCTCAAGTGTGCTATTGCTCGTCGCGAGCTGTCAGTTCGCCGTGATTCATGCTTTGTATCTGACTTCGCAGAGTAGAGCGTTGTCCGATCGCAAGTCGAGCTTCTTATCAAAACACTGGCTCATTCTCTCCGCAGTTTTTCTTTTCCTGACGCTGGACGAGGCCGTACAAATCCACGAGATGTTTGATAACCAGTCCCTGCTTTCGTTCATGAACACGAGCGGATTGTTGGCTTGGCCCTGGGTCATTGTTTATGGCGTCTTGGTCGCTGTCTTTGTCCTCTTCTTCTTCCGATTTTGGCTTGCACTGACACCTCGCTATCGCCGCTTGAGTTTCATTGCGGCTTCGATGTATGTTGCCGGAGCGATTGGTGGTGAGATGATTGGTGCGGCGGTCTATACCAGTGGACAGGGTAAGTCCGTGAGCTATTTCTTGATCTACACCCTAGAGGAAGTATTGGAAATGCTGGCGATCACGCTGTTGATCTATGCAAACAATCTCTTCATCTCCAAGGAGTTTCCACCGCCAACCCTCAAAATCCTTGCCTAGCCCGGATGATTCGCGGCGCAGGTTGGTGTCCCGCTTTTCTAGCGTCCAGCTTGGGAGTTCACGCACAACCACGAAGTGGTTAAAGTCATTAGCCGAGGGTAAGTTTGGTGAGCCCAAGCGAACCAAACGCCACCCGCGGAAAGCAAAGGCCCACGCGAATCCCCCCCCACGTTGCCAGACTTCGACGGCAAAGCCGCCGAAGTCTGGCAACGTGGGGAAGCCTGTTTTCGTCCGATTTCCAGTGGTATCTCCAACTCGCTGGTGGCTCGTTGGATCAACCACCGGCTAATGGCTTTTACCACTTCGTGGTCGCTGCTACCGATAGGTCCTTAGCTCGACACTCTTCTTAGGCGGCGGTTGAGAAAGGCGAGTGCACTTCTGTGCACCATCGTGCGCAGGCTGTTTTTCGGATCATTGCCGTAAACCGCTCCCGGGCAATTATTTACGGTGCGTTTTCATGAAGTCATGACGACTACGGGCTAGCCCGAATTCGCCAGCCTGTGCACTTGGAAGTAGACGCAACCGGGACGCGGAGTACACTATAGTGTTCACACCCTAAATGCCTGTTCCGAGGATGGTTCTTTCGCTGCTTTCCGAGGCGAAGATGCAAGATTCAAAGCGCAGGGACGGATCAATGAGAGGCAGCGAATGAGCGACCAGACTGTGAACGAAAGTATACTTATCGAGTCTGCGGAATCGGCGATTGGGAAACTGCTGAGCGAGGCGTCTGGTTTTGAGCTGAGTGAACTTGATCGGCAAGCCTCATTTCCGGAACTGGGGCTCGATTCACTGTTTCTCGTTCAGTTCAGCCAGAAAATCAAGAGCCAGCTGAGGGTGAAGGTAACGTTCCGCCAGCTGCTTGAGGAAATCCCATCGATCAGTGCCCTCGTGGAACATGTGGCAAAGCACCTCCCCGACGATTTGGTCTCTCAAGGTTCCCTCGCAACGGACGTGTCGGACTCCGTTGGTGACACGTCCCAGACTTCAACTGGCGCCATTCCAGCGGCTGAGGCAGAGGGAAGTGTAAGGGTGGATCCGCCACCAACGGCGACGTCGCCCTCCCCGTTCACGGCGGAGCCGGTCGCTCAACCGCCTCAAGCGGACACCGCCACCTCGCTGGGCGCCACCATCGAGCCCGTTTCACTGCCAGCTATGCATCAGGCACCCGTTGACGCGGCATCCTCGGTATCAACGGACAGGGCCGGATTGGCGGCAATCATCTCTCAGCAAAATGAGTTGATGAGCCTGCAACTGCAACTTCTGGCCGAGTCAAGGCGAACCACTCCGAACTCGTCGCCGGTCAACGCGCCCCGGACTCAAACGACGGCATCCGCGCCATCTGCTCAAACCGCGACACCAAGCGAACTTCACGTTCCGGATGGCGATCAGCGGTCAGCCGAGAGCAGTAAGACTTCGAGCCAACCGGAAAGACCGGTTGCTGAGAAGGCAACGCTCGAAACCAAGCAACCACGAACGCTTGAGCGATTTGGTCCCTATAAACCTGTCCGCCGAGCCGCAGACGGTGGACTGACCGATCGCCAGCAACAGCATCTTGACACCCTGATCGCTCGGTTCACTCGGCGCACCGCAAAGTCACGTGCCCACGCGCAGCAGCATCGCCCGCACTTTGCCGATCCTCGAGGTGTCGCTGGCTATCGACGCATTTGGAAGTCGATCGTCTATCAGATTGCCGTCGATCGGTCGAGGGGCAGCAAGCTTTGGGATATCGATGGAAACGAGTACATTGATATCGCAATGGGCTTTGGATTGAATCTATTCGGACAATCCCCCGACTTCATCACCGAGGCCGTTGCCGAGCAACTAAAAATGGGGGTCGAGGTTGGACCGCAATCTCCGTTGGCGGGAGAGGTTGCTCAGTTGTTATGTGACTTTTCGCGAAAGAGGCGCGTTTCTTTTTGCAATACCGGATCCGAAGCGGTGATGGCAGCAATGCGACTCGCAAGAACGGTGACCGGAAAATCGAAGATTGTCTTCTTCAATAAAGACTATCACGGCAATTTTGACCAAGTCTTGGTTCGCTCCATTCAAATGGGCCAACAACGTCGCTCCCAACCCGCAGCGCCGGGAGTTCCACAGGCGTTGGCGGATCTTACGATGGTTCTCGATTACGGAACGGACGAGGCGCTCGAAGCCATTCGGAACCATGCGGATGACATTGCTGCGGTGTTGGTCGAACCGGTTCAAAGCGCCAACCCGTTCATGCAGCCCAGCGAGTTCTTGCATGAAGTGCGTCGCATCACGAAGGAAAAGCAGATCGCCCTGGTCATGGACGAAGTGATCACCGGGTTCCGAGCCGCCCCCGGCGGCGCTCAAGAGTGGTTTGGCGTCTGGGGAGACATGGCAACCTATGGAAAGGTGCTCGGTGGAGGCTTGCCGATCGGGGCCTTAGCCGGTTCCTCTGAATACATGGATGCACTTGATGGAGGCGATTGGCGTTATGAAGACGATTCCGAACCGACCGCCGATATGACGTTCTTTGCCGGAACGTTCGTCCGTCACCCGTTGGCAATGACGGCCGCACACCAGGTGTTGATGAAGGTCAAGGAGGCAGGACCGGAGTTGCAACAAGGCCTGACCGAGAAGACAACCTATCTGGTCAATTCGCTCAATGCTTTTTTTGAAAAAGAGCAGTATCCTTTTCGAGTTGCGCAGTTTACGTCGTTGTTTCGTTTCATGTTTCCGCCCGCAGTCGAGTATGCAGACCTGCTGTACTTCCATCTCTTAGACCGTGGAATCTTCACGCGTGGATGGGGTGATAACTGTTTTCTTTCCACAGCACACAGTGACGAGGACATCGATCGGATTATCCAAGCGGTGAAGGATAGTTGCAACGAAATTCGACAGGGCGGTTTCTTGCCGGACGCGGAGGAAGTCGAACCTGTAGGGCACTCGGCACGTAACGACACTCAACGAAAAAAAAAACTCACTAGGTTTCCGCTAACGGAAGCTCAGCTTGAGATCTGGGTGACGTCTCAAATGGGAGACAAGGCCTCATGTTCCTACAACGAACCGTTCTTCGTTCGATTCCGGGGCAGCCTGGATGCGGATCGTTTGTGTGATGCGATTCAGACCGTCGTTTCGCGGCATGGTGAACTCCATGTTCGCTTTGACACCCATGGCTCGTATCAGGAATCACGCCCGCCTCAGCCCATTGCGATCGACCGGCAAGACCTGCGACATGACTCGAGTCAGCAACGGGAGCAGGCTCTCGCGGCCACGGCAAAACACTTCGGTTCGTCACCTTTCGACTTGTCCGCGGGGCCATTAATCCGGTTGCAGCTGGTCACCGTGAAGAACGATGAGCACCTACTCTTCTTTTCCGCGCATCATCTCGTCAGTGATGGATGGTCGACCAATCTGATGCTTGGCGAAATTGCCGAGGTCTATACCGCCACGCTCGAGGAACGCCCCCCCGAATTACCCGAAGCAGCCGAGTTCTGCGACTACGTTGCCAGAGAAGCTTCCGAGCAGGCGTCAGTCGATGTGGCGGTCTCCTATTGGAAAGACCAATTCCGTGACTTGCCAGAACCGCTTGAATTGCCATCGGATCGCCCCCGTCCGGCGATCAAAAGCTTCGCCGGCAGCACGTTCATCCACCGTTTCTCGCCCGATGTCTACCAAGCGACAAAGAAAGTCGCAGCGGAAAATAAGGTCACGCTATTCTCGATCACGCTCTCTGCATTGAACGTCCTCCTCGCAAGACTCTCGGGACAGCAGGACATCGTGGTCACCATCCCAACCGCTGGGCAACTCGCGGCGGAAAACCCATGCCTCGTCGGACACTGCGTGAATCTATTACCGATTCGCTCGCAAATCAGTTTTCGCGATTCCTTTGAAACTCTCGTCGCTTCCACCCAAACTCGCGTTCTCGATGCGTATGATCATCAAGAGTGCACGCTGGGAAGAATTGTTCGCGAATTGCGAGTTCCTCGCGATGCCAGCCGGTTGGCGCTAACGGAGATCAACTTCAATCTCGACCGTGATGGCGAAGGACTTGAGTTTCCTGAACTGGAGGTCGAGGTTTCTCAAACCGTCAAGACCACTTCGACCTTCGATCTGTTCTTTAATCTCAATGAAACCAAACAGGGACTGGAGCTTTACCTCGACTACAACTCGGACCTGTATGAGGAAGAAACAATCCGTCGCTGGGTGGGGCACTACGAAACCCTGCTGCGTGGAATCGCGGACCATCCAACTCAAGCCCTTGGTGACTTGCCCATTCTGAACGAACAAGAACGCAAGCAGATACTTGTTGATTGGAATGCAACGTCGGCCCCCTACCCCGAACAATGTCGCGTGGAAGAGCTTTTCGAAAAGCAAGTTAAGATAACACCCACGCGCGTCGCGGCTATTTTTGATAATGAAACGCTGACCTATGCGGAGTTGGATGGTCGCGCCAACAACCTTGCCCAATCCATTTTGGACCATGGATTGACCCCCGAAGAACCCGTTGGACTGTGCATTGAACGATCGCTGGACATGGTGGTCGCCGTACTTGCCATCCTCAAGGCGGGTGGTTGCTTCACTCCGATCGACCCGGACTTTCCAGACGACCGCATTCGTTTGATGATCGCAGACTCCGGTATACGGCTACTGGTCTCGCAACCTGAACTGTTATCGAGATTCGGCAGCGCACCGCTGGCGACGCTCTGCGTTGAAGCAGGGAACACGCTTGCGAAGAAGCCAGGAACCGTCAAGCTAACCGCTTCTCAGACCGCCTATACCATCTACACGTCTGGCTCAACAGGACAACCGAAAGGGGTTCAGTTGACTCACCGCAACCTCGTCAACTTGCTCACTTCGATCTCGCGAGATCCCGGCTTTACGGATCAAGACACGATGCTGGCGGTCACGACCTTGTCTTTTGACATCGCGATGGCAGAGCTGTTTCTCCCCTTGGTTAACGGCGGCAAGCTCGTGATTGCCAACCAAGACGCTGCCACGGACGGTGATCAATTGCTACGGCTATTGCGTGATTGTCAGCCCACGTTCATGCAACCGACTCCAGCGACATGGAAAATGCTGCTGCATGCAGGCTGGTCGGGAAGCGAAGGTTTGAAGATCATCTCTACCGGTGAGGAATTGCCGCGGGATTTGGCCAAAAAACTGATCGGCAAAGGTGCCGGGCTCTGGAATCTCTACGGCCCGAGCGAAACGACAATCTGGTCCACCCGATGTCGCATCGAAGATGCAGACCTGCCAATATCGATTGGACGTCCCATCGCCAACACGCAAGCCTACATCCTGGACCATGACCAGAACCCCGTTCCGATCGGTATTCCTGGTGAGCTGCATCTCGGCGGTGCCGGGCTCGCAAAAGGCTATTTGAATCGACCCGAGCTGACCAACGATCGGTTCATCCCCAATCCATTCTCCGACGATCCAGCAGAGCGACTGTACCGCACAGGTGACTTGACCAAATTTCGACCTACGGGTGAGATTGATTGCTTAGGGAGAATCGACAATCAGATCAAGCTTCGAGGTTATCGGATTGAACTCGAAGAAATCGAATCGTTACTCGCTGATAACCCGGCCATTCTTGAAGGGGTCGTCGTACCGAAGGAATTTGGGGTCGATGACCAAAGGCTGGTCGCCTACGTGATCGTCCGAGCTGGCCAAAAACTCGATCCGAACGCGGTGAAGGCGGTACTTCGATCGAAGCTTCCTGATTACATGATCCCCAGCTTCGTGGTGCCCCGTTCGCAGCTTCCACTGACGCCCAATGGTAAGGTCGATCGTCGAGCACTCGCCACCGAGCCAGTCGCGGAATTGTCGGTCGAGCATCACTCCGATGACAAGCCTTTAGAACCAGCGAGGAATGACGTTGAAGTGTTTTTGGTCAAGCTGTGGGAAAAGCTGCTTACCATTCACCCCATTGGAGTCCACGACAATTTCTTCGATCTCGGGGGCCATTCACTACTGGCACTCCGAATGATCGCCGAGGTTGAGCGTGTCTATGGCGTGCGTTTGCCGCTTGCCTCTTTGTTACAGGCTCCAACGATTCGAGCGTTGGCTGAATCGGCGCAAGACGGCTGGAAACCCAACTGGGACTCACTGGTGCCGATTCAAGACGGTAACGATAAGTTGCCCCCACTTTTCTTCATTCATGCGGCTCACGGTAACGTTTTGCTGTACCGGGAACTGGCCATCCGCCTCGGGAAAGAGCGTCCAATCTATGGGTTGCAGGCACGGGGACTCAATGGCGAGGCTGAGGTTCATACAACCGTCCAAGAAATGGCGACAGACTATCTGAAGGAGATTCGCAAAGTCCAGCCCCAAGGTCCGTACCATCTCGGCGGGTATTGTTTGGGCGGTACCATCGCGTACGAGATATCACAGCAATTGTCGAAAGAGGGTGAAGCGATTGATCTGCTTGCGTTGTTCGACACCACGAGCCAGCAGTTCAAAGAAACGTTGTGGACATCATCTTACCGGCGAATCCAAAACATTGGCTTCCATGCTGCCAATTTGGTCAGGCGGGGACCACGTGGAGCCTACCCCTTTGTGCTGGGAAAACTGGTTGAGCTACGAAGTCGGTTCTCGCGTCGTTGGGCCGTCGGCGTGACCAAGCTTGCTCATGCAACAAGAATTCGAAAAAAACCTCCCCTGCAATTATTGGAAAAAATCAACGATCAAGCAAACGATCGATATGTCCATCAGCCCTATTCGGGAAGGGTGACCATCTTCAAACCGCGAAAAGCCTACAGCGGCTACGACGATCCTACGTTGGGATGGGGCAATGGTCTGGTGCAGGACCTCGACGTCGTTGAACTTGACGTCTATCCTGCGGGTATGCTGATGGAACCCTACGTTGAAGAATTGGCTATCGAAATCCAACGTCGGCTGAGCCAGCGACCATGATCCAATCGAATGGCCACACGGCTTCTGCAAGTCCCATCGAACCGGCGCGAGATCAACAGGGTTCACTTGAATGTGTCACGACGGACCAGTGGCAGGAGTTTGTTGATTCCAGAAGTGAAAGTACCGCATTTCACCATGGTCGCTGGCTGAAACTACTGCAACAGCATTATGGGTTTCCCTTGCGCATCTATGCGTGGAAGCAGGCTGGTGAGGTTGTGGCGGGTTTACCATTCTTGGAAACAAGGACGCTGTTTGGCAAGAAAATGCTCATTTCGCTCCCCTTCAGTGACAATCTCCGAGCATTGGGAAAAGACGTAACCAGCCTATCAGGCCTGCGTCAGGGACTCCAGACGACGAACTTCGGGCGACATGTCTGTGTGCTCAACAAAACGGACGCGCCATTGGGATTTTGTTGCACGCCAAGCGGCCTTGTACGCCACGAACTGAATCTAACCCGATCAGCGACGGACATTGAATCTGGCTATCCCCGCAGCCTTGCCCAAAATCTTCGCAAGGCCTACAAAGCCAACCTGCAATTCAAGATCCGCAACGACGCCGAGGCTCTTGAAATTTTCTATCGATTGCACATCAAAACACGCCGTAAGCATGGGATACCGGTTCAGTCCTGCCGCTTTTTTTCACGTTTGCACCAACAAATGATCGTCGGCGGACTCGGCTTTATTGCAACGGCCTCACATTGCGGGCACGTGGTTGCTGCGGGCGTTTTCTTACCGTATCAACAAACGCTGCTCTACAAATACGCTGCCTCCGACGGCGCCGCCCTTGACCTTCGCCCCAATGACTTTCTGGTACATCATGTGATGAAGTACGGCGTGGAATCCCCCATGACAAAACTCGACTTTGGCACCTCTCGCGAAATCGAAATTGGACTGCGGCGATTCAAGCAAAAGTGGGGTGCGATCGAGAGCACGATCTACAATGATTGCTTAACGGGACGTATTGCTTCGGATCAAGGGGATTCCTCTGCGATGTCGATTGCCCGAGCGGTGATTCGAAACAGCCCTTCGATTGCCTGTCGGGCGGCAGGCAAACTGTTTTATCCCTTCAGTGCCTAACACCGCGAACTTCAAGCGGCTCAGCCTTCGGTGCTTGCACCCATCCTCGTTACACCCCGCATTATTCACCAACGAAGTTTGCGAAGCGCTTTCTGTTCGTCGGGGCGCTGCTCACGCAGTCACCGGTGATTTTGACCTGAATCTTTCCGCCCGGCGCGCGGTTCCCCTGTATTGCCTCAGCTGAATCTGGCCGGGCGCGCCCGGACAGATGAAGCCCTGATTTTCTCACTGCTGGTGGTACAGATTTTGGTAGCAGGTCAGTTAAGTGAGATACTTGCAAAGATCTCTCGAGATTCTCTTGATTGAATAGCCGTAGTATTCTTTGCATGTTTGACCAAAAACTGTTGGTGCATCGAGTGGATTACGGCTAAAATGCGTTGCAGAAGAAGAGGTCAGCTCCCGATGGTTTCCGGTTACCTACCGACCTACGCTGCAAATTGAGTTGGCAACGTGTGACACTTGCCTGGGTTTTCCGACTTCATTCTACAGATATCCGGAGTAGCAGGAAAAGACGTCTGAGCTCGACATGACAAGAGTTCAGTTTTCTGCAATAACCGAGATTCCAATCGCTCTTTTTTTTGAAGTCCCTTATTTCTCGGATGATTCTCTCCTGCTAGTTCTCAAACACTTTGCTCTACATTCAACATCATGAACCTACGGTCGATCTTAAAACAACCAGTGAAAATGGTTGTGAAAAAGCTATTTCCCCGTCGCTTTTGGCGATACAAGTTTAATTCCTTTTTGACTTCAAGTAGTAAAGACGAATTGCGTATCGTTTCTTTGCTATGTGAACCAAACAAGACGTCTGTCGATATTGGAGCTGATGCAGGCGTTTTTTCTGCTAACATGTTGCAAGTTTCACGCAACGTTATCGCCTTTGAACCGCGCCCCGCACAGGCCGATGAACTGAAAGCAATGTTCACGAGTGTTGGAGCCTCGGTGCGTGTTGAGCAAGTAGCGTTGTCTGACCACGAAGGGACCTCCGAAATGCGAGTCCTCATCAATGACCAAGGGCGAAGTACAATCGAGTCAGAAAACCGCTTGGATGATGAAGACAATAGCCCCAGGACAAAGCTGGTCGTTAATCTCCGCCGTCTCGATGACTATGCTCTAGACTCCGTCGGTTGTATTAAGATTGATGTAGAGGGACATGAGGTAGCTGTCCTGCGCGGCACACGCGAAACCATTGCCCGACATCGACCGAAGCTGTTAATTGAGTCCGAGAATCGGCACCGTGTTCATGCGGTTGACGACCTGAAAAATTTGCTCCATGAGCTGGATTATGAGGGATTTTTCTTGCTCGATGGTCAGCTACATAGCATCGACAAATTCAGTGTAGAGGAACACCAGGACGACCGAAACATCGGCAGTTGGAAAAGTGGTTGGGAACGACGCGGTGTCTATATCAATAACTTTCTATTTATTCCTAGAGAGCAATCCGCTGAAGTGGTTGAGGCTATGAATACTTTGTTTAGCCCTTAGTCGTGAATGCCTAAGGGCGGTGACAAGCTTCCTTTCGCATCTGGCATTCTGGATGAATAAAGGCCGCTTGCGTGGGACCTCTTTCTTCATCACATCTGCTCGTCGGTTTGCTTGTTCTGTTTTCTGCGATTCAAAGGGCAGGAGCTCATCAGAGGTTTCTTTCGGAAAAGCTTTGTTGCATTCCCGAAAGATCATCGGCAAGCAGATTGAGAAGGTCCTCTTCTTCGTCTTGATCGTCGACGTCGCTCTGAACCTCAAGATGGAATACGCCTGGTTGCACATTCATCTGGCCTATCGAGTCACTACGAAGTTGACGGGTCATGAAATTGATCACTTGCAATGCATCTTGGGCAGAGACGATGCCGTCAGCGTTGACATCGAGATGATCAAAGGGAGTCAGCAACAACACCTCCTCGCCATTACCCACAGCAATTTCGCTCAGTTGGTTAATGACCAAAATCGCGTCCATTGGCGAAACGCTGCCATCGCCGTTGACGTCTTGTGGTAAAGCTTGGTTCTGTGCTGCTGGTTGGACGGACGTATCGTATTGGAAGTACCCTCCGCCACCACAATGAAGCACCTCCGATTGCTTGTTTCCTGGCCCGCAACCATTCGAACTGCTCCACGTCCCCGTAGAATAGGTCGTCGGAGCTTCGCTCTCATAACGAACCCCATCAAGCACGATCGCATCCACCATCAAGTTGCGATCTGCACCCGTAGCAGTGTTCCCGTCATTCGCAAACACGACTCGTAAATCTCGAAGTTCCAATGGACTCGGATGCGTGTACGTGAACGTAACAAACTGACGCGCACGCCGATCGCCGCCAACATTGTCCCATGTAGCCACCACCTCGCCATCCACGAGCAACTGCATCTGCTCTTCGCCGGTGTACCCCGCGGCAAGTATCTCGACGACACTATCGGCCGTGGAAAGCTCATAATCAACGACATTATCCTGGCTGGTGCTCGCTAGACTAGGATTGCCCGCAATATCCGAGGCCACGCCAGCCGAAACGCTTGCGATGACAGTGCCACTGCTCGTCATTCCACTAACCGATGCGGTATACGACACGCCGTTGCCGCTAACGACGGCGGTCGTCGCGCCAGCAGAGCCAGCGATGGAGACATCCCCGCTACTGAACGTCGTTGTCGATTCGCTAAACAAAACATCAAACGCGATCAGCGAAGACGTAGTCGGATCGGCTTGAGTGACCGATTGCTCAATCGAAACCGTCGGACCAAGCGTATCGATCGTAACCGACTGCGGCAAAGAAACGCTGCTGCCATCCGCGGTCGAGGTAAGTTCATGCACTCCATCCGAAAGAACCACTCCACTCGTAAGTGACCAGGTTCCGTCGCTTGCCGCGAGCGTCGTACCCAACGAGCCGACAAGGCTAGAGACCACTTCAACCGTGCTTCCGACGGGGGCGACGCCAATCAGCGTCGGCGTGTTGTCATTCGTGATCTTGTCGGTACTTGAATCACCTGAGTCACTCGACGCGGCGAGATCGACCGTTACCGTACCGCCGACGGACGTATCGTATTGGAAGTACCCTCCGCCACCACAATGAAGCACCTCCGATTGCTTGTTTCCTGGCCCGCAACCATTCGAACTGCTCCACGTCCCCGTGGAATAGGTCGTCGGAGCTTCGCTCTCATAACGAACCCCATCAAGCACGATCGCATCCACCATCAAGTTGCGATCTGCACCCGTAGCAGTGTTCCCGTCATTCGCAAACACGACTCGTAAATCTCGAAGTTCCAATGGACTCGGATGCGTGTACGTGAACGTAACAAACTGACGCGCACGCCGATCGCCGCCAACATTGTCCCATGTAGCCACCACCTCGCCATCCACGAGCAGCTGCATCTGCTCTTCGCCGGTGTATCCCGCTGCAAGTATCTCAACCACTGACTCATCACCTGTGACAGCACCTGCACCTAGGTCACTGATTACATTTCGCATGAAGGTCTGCAAGCGGGGATCGGCAGGTGAAGTGGGTGCTCCAAAGGGTCGCCAGTTGTCCAAAGCGTAACTAAAGCCCATCGATCCCGTCGAGAAGACCGTTGAGCCGCTCGGTGCGGTGTACTTCACGGCATCCGCTCGCAAAGGAGCTCCGGCATACTCAAACAAGCTTGTTAGTCCAAGCGTGTTTCCCTCGACAACCTGGTCCCACTCGTAACCGACCCGATTCTCAAAAACATCACCCGCTACGATCCCCGTGCCGTCAAACCAAGCATCCCCCAAGGCTGACTCCACGATGGTGTAGTCAGAGAATGTGCTTTCGTCCAAGTTAAAGTCAGGCGAATGGCCACCAAGGTACTGCACACCCAATAGTTCATGCTCGGGTCGAGCCGGCGTGAGGTCACGAAATTTCATCGACTTTTTCGACGGATCAGGTTCCGGATCTTCGCCAATGGTTTCTGGGCTGACCTTATAGCCCACCAAGGTTTGCTCGGCATTCTCGTAGCGCACCTGCCAGTAAGCAGTATTCGATGAAGCAAACACCAAGTTCGTTCCCGAGTCTCTTGCGGTATCAAACCCAGTCCGCATCTCTCCGGACCAGTATTCATCGTGGCCCGTTGAAATCACTAAATTGTGATCCAAAAGACTGCTGGGATCACGGTGTACGTCCACATTGGTGACATACTCAACATCAAACCCCTCGCGTTCGAGAAACCTTGCAAGAGGGATTTCATAGCGAATCAGCGACCGGGCGCTCTTGTCATAAGGGCGATCGAAAGACACTTTGTCCGCGGGATCAGGATCGTAAAGTGAATGCCCACCCCAACGATTGTAGGCCTGCCACGTGTTAACGGGAACTTCAACAACGATATCAGCGTTTCGCGACGCTTCAGCGCGGACCACAAAGGGGATGGATTGAGCTTTGCCAGTGTCCGGTCCCGCCGTCAAGATAAGATTGGCAACATAGTAACCGGATTCCCAGTCTTCGGGCACGATGAATGAATCGGTCGCTGACCAATCTGCACGGATTTCAAAGGTGACGGGATCCGGTGCGGGAATGGGTTGCTCCACTCCTATCAAACTTTCGTTACTATTCGCAGGTAGTTGAGCGACAAGCCTGCCACCATCACCGTCATACCATCCAAGACGATAAATCTCCACGCGATAGGGCTGCGCAGGCGAGGTGCTAACGTGAAGCGCAAACGTATCCCCCGGAGCAAAGCTAGTCTCTGACGTATACCCTTCTACCGCATGCTGCGGCGCTTCGGCTGGTAACCATGATGATTCTGAAACCCCAGCGCCCTCACTCGAAAAACACTCGACCGAAGTGCCGCCCAAACCGGTGCAGCTCAGCATCATTCGCCGCTCAAGGGTTTCAAAGGAACGCCGTCTTGCTCGAGCTCGGGACCGATTCTTGGACATACTTGGCTCCGCGTTAATGGCCATGGACTTGACGTACACCACCTAAGAACAGGCTAATTGGGTAGTTTGTAATGGTCGTTTATACCAGACGCATGCGTTGTGAAAAGCGACATACACTCAAAAACGCGGTCAAATTATCTGACAGAAACAAGACGCTGTGACAACAAGATCACTGTCGCGGCGTTGATTTCCACTGTTTTCCAACGCCTGCTCGCGATCAAGGCAGACCGCTTGCCGATCGTGCGTATAAGCACATGGCACATCAAAGGTCAGGATTCGTTTAAGCCGTCAAATCGATGGATCAAACAGACTCTCGTAGAGCGAAACCAGAGAAACCGCCTGATGTTTCCAGGTCAAGCCATTGTCAATTCTCGCCCGTGCGATCTCTCCCATGGATGCTCTCAGCAATGGCTCATCCATCAATTGGCACACCAGACGCGAAAATTCGGACACGTCGTTATTGTTGGCATACAACGCTGCATCGCCGGCGGTTAGTTGGTTTTCGCGTGTACGAAAGCAGACCGTCGGCTTTCGGAGTGCCATGTACTCCATCGTCTTGATCGTTGTACAGCTATCGTTGTATGCATTACTGGGGTCGGGAGTGAGACAGATATCAAACGCAGCGATGTAGGCAGGAACGGAGGCGAAGGGGATCCCTCCCGTAAAACAGATAAGCTCCTGGACATCTAAATCGACGGCGAGCTTTCGAAGCTGCTTCATTGCCGGTCCATCCCCCACAATCACAGCGATAAAATCCTCACGTTGGTGTTGGACCTTCAGTTCGTGGACCGCGCGCACCATGTAATCGACGCCATCCTGGATGCCGATGGCGCCGACGTAACCGAGTGTGATCTTCTTTCGATCAACAAGGTCCTGTTTCGCTTGGACCTCACTCAGGAAGAGGCCATTGGGTCCATTGCGCACAATGCTACAGTCTTTTTCATCCGCGCCACACCGATTGACTTGAATATCCCGCTGACTCGCGTTCGTTGCAATCAGGCGATCTGCCCCACGGCACGCTAGGCGTTCAAAGAACAACAAGAGTTTGTAGACGATGTTCGGTCGGTCGTCTTGACGACGTGCCAAATAGAGTTCGGGTGATAAATCGTGCAAATCAAATACAAAACGTTTGCCGAACACTTTGTAGAAGATGGCGATCATTGCGGTCATGTCTGGTGGTGTGTGGACATGCACAACATCGAATCCATGCCGTACAAACACATACAAAGACCATAAAAACAAGGCCGTCAGACTGTAGCCGTATTCGAACACATAGCCCAAAAAACCATGAGCTTCAAATGGTTGAGGGTACCGATAGACTCGGCACTCACCTACCCTCTCGAACCATTGACGCGAATCGCCCGTTGGACAAATCACGGTCAGTTCGTACCCTGCCGCGAGCAAGGCTTCGGCTTCAAGAAGCACGCGAACATCATCGGGAAAACTCTGGTTCTCCAATAACATGAGAATTCGCTTCGGCCGCATTTCCGACTGATCGGTGTTTAGCACCTCAATCATCACCCAGTGCCTGCTCGTAAACGGTTGAAATGCGTCTCGCCACACTTTCGGAATCCAGCCCACGTTCCAGGATGGATTCGCGTGCGGCAACATGAGGCGCCTGAAACGCTCGTAGAATGGCATCGCCGACTTCGTTGGGATCACGAGAACAAAATTCGCAGCCCTCAACACCCTCGAGTAATTGTTCAACGTCGCCCACCGGTACGCCCACAACCGGCGTATTACAAGCCATCGCCTCTTTCACCACATTGGGGGACCCTTCCAGCAGACTCGTCATCACCATCACATCGCACGCATTCATATAGACCGCCACCTGCTCTGGCTGAACACGCCACAGCGGCACCAAGTCGATCGATTGGTCGCTGATGCTCGACGCAATCCGAGTCGCTTCGGCTGCCAGCGCATGGTTCTTGCGTGGATCATCTGGGTTGCCGGGAAAAAGGACCAATTTCCGATCCAGCGGTAAACCGAGCTCGGTTCGAGCACTGACGCGATCGATCGGCCGAAAAAGTTCAACGTCAACCCCGTTCGGAATGACGACGGAAGGAGCCGGCGCAATGACACCGGCCATTTCTGCACTCTTGACAATGACCCGACTCGCTTTCCAAGCCAGCTTCTTGTTGATGCGAACCATGAACTTGCTAAACCGGTGGAGATCTCCCTGGACATTGTAGGGCGATCCAAGCAAATCGCTCCCCATGAACGAAACGACAAGTGGTTTTCTCGGACGCGTCAAAACGGGAGCGAGATAGCCGAGCCAACCGCAGTAACCAAAGTGTGCGTGAATGACATCGACGTCTCGAACCAATCTGCGGATACGTGGAATAACTTGCAAGTATTTCAGCTTGGGAATGCCTCGCATATCGACAACATCAATCGACAGTCCGAGTCGGCGAAGCGATTCAATCTGTCGCGCCCCAGGGGCCATGGTTCCCGGCGATTCCAAACGAGGAAGTTCAGGACAAATCATTAAGACCCGCATTGCAAATCCTCTTGACGCTCCAGCGACACAGCACCTGTCGCATGCTTTCCACGGTACTTGATCGCCGATCGGTAGGCATCTGCGGTCCGTTGGGCCACAACGCTTGGCGAGCATTCACGATCGAGTTTCGCCTTGCCCGCCCTTCCCATCTGGCGTCGACGCTCAGGATTCTTCAGCAGGTCAATTACGGCGTCAGCAATCGCTTGCGGATCGCGGGGTGGAATCAACAGTCCCGTCACGCCGTCGTCGATGCACTCTGGTAACGCGCCAACACGGGTCGCAACGACCGGTTTGCCATAGTTGTAAGCAACTGGCACGACACCGCTCTGAGTAGCTTCGTTGTAGGGAAGTGCAACGATTGCGGACCGCTGAAAGAACTGTGCTCGCAGCTCATCGCTTACCCACTCATTGTGCACGATGAACTTCGACGAATCTTGCATAAGAGCCCTATATCTACCAAAATCTTCTCCCTGCCCGGCGATCATGATCCTCGCATCCGGAACAACATCATTGATCAATGGTTGAGCGGCGATCAGCTGATCAAGACCTTTGTAGTCCCAGATTCGCCCAAAAAACAAAATCAAATTCTGGTCCTCTTCAACTTCATTGCCCACCGTTTCTTCCCCTCTTGCAATCATGGGGACCACATGAATTCGCTCACGTTCGAGCGCAAAGATTTCATTGACTTCCACGGCCAATGCCTCTCCATGAACAATCACATGATCGGCCTTTCGAAAACCGTAATCCATTAACCATTGGGGGGTCTTTCGCGAGTTCCTGTCCCCTGCGTGATGACGTGGGTCGTGAATCGTTAAGACAAGTGGGTACCTACGAAGTGAATTGAGAGCAAAATTAAACCACATGTGCCCGCCTTGAAAGTGAACCACATCGGGGTGGAAATCGTGAACGCGCTTTAAAATCCTTCGGGCACATAACCATTGCTTGAATGGTTCACGAAGGCGCGGTTTGGAAAATGCATATAGATCGATTGAAGGATCAATCGGGCAACGCGTTGCCCCGTCCTCATCCCCCGGTATAACAACCAAACATTCATGCTCTTGGCATAGCGCATTGACATGATATGCGCTATACTCCTCAAATCCGTATGTAACCCAAGCGATTCTCATGTTGTCGGTCTCTCGAATTAAAGATCAATCAGTGGCGCGAAAACACGAGCAGGTAAGTTGCGTAGACTTCCATGCTCACAACACATCGCAAAAAGCCCCATGCATGCGACGTACACAAAAATGGAAACGACGGCCGCCGTGATGGGATCGCTACTCGCCAGAAAAACGATCGGCAGGCACATCATTGCCCCGGCAGCAAGAGGTGCAAGAACCGTCCTGTCAAGCGGACTGGATTGCAGAAACTGATTGGAGGAATACCAATGCTGAACGCCATTCAAAACAGAAATCAGCAAATAGGTGTAGGCAGCACCCACCAACCCATAAAACCGAATGAGCAAAAAGCCTACAACGATATTGGCAACCAGATTGAATGAAACAATACGCAACACCGTCCGTTCACGCCCGGCCGCCCACAACGCATTTCCAAACACAGACGTGATGCTCTGAATCACCAGAGTGCTTGCGATCACCTTGATCAGTGGAACGGCTTGTTGCATGTCTTTGCCACCGTAAAAGAGGTTGACAACAGGTCCAGCAAATGAAACGAGCAACACAACAACAGGAATGCTAAAAAACGCCAAGAACGCAGCCAACCAAGATGTAATCCGCCGCAAGCCAGCCGAGTTCATTGCATAGCTCTTGCACATAGCGGGGAAGAGGGCAGCAACAGCGCTACGGTTCACCAATGCCATGGGTTGCAGAATCTGGCAGGCAGCACTAAACAGCCCAACTTCATATTCCGTCGCAAGCTTCGACAACAACAGCGTATTGACGCTTGACCAACTTGCAATAATTGCGTCGATTCCAAGGAACGTGAAGGAACGCAGCAGGATTCGCTTGACGAATCGAAACTGGATTCGGAGTCGCTTGACCTGCAAAAACTTCCAATAAAAAGAAAATTCGACCACCAAGATTAACCATCGAATGCCAACCAACAGCACTGCGATCGCCATCACATCAAAACCATAGGTGAGCAGAGCAGCAGCGCCGACGACTTTGACCGTATTGGAAAAGACATTCGCGATGGCAATGTAGTGCATGCACTCCCGACCACGAAAAACAGACTCGAGGATGATCGCCATGCCATACGGTGCAACGCCAAGACCCAACAGACAAATCAGACGAGTCGTGTCCCGATCGTATCGCATACTAAATGCCAACGCAAACAACGCCAGCATGGACAGGATTCCGGCCAAAGCTCCTGCGGCAAGCCCATTTGCACAGTAGCGATCGGTTCGCCCCGAGTGTTGAGCAATCGCCCGAGTTACAATCGTTGGCAGCCCTGCGGTTGCGAACACTTGAAAGACATAGAACAGCATTAAACCAAGCGACAACTGGCCAAAAGCCCTCGGGCCATGATACCGCGCTACCAACAAGTAGATAACAAAGGTCGTTGCTTTGTTCAGCACATCGCTGGTGAGCAACGACATCGCGTTCCTCGCGTGGCGACGGATCACCGCAAACTCTTTGGTTTCTTTTTCTTTCACTAGCTGGCGTCACCGGTTTGGAGAGACTTGTCCATGTATCACGGTCATCAAGATGAACCAGTGGACGGAACGGAACATGATTCGAGTCGTGTGGCGAGACGTGTCGCTGAAAACGGTGCTGATCGCGAGAGTTGTGCAAACCTATTCGGATACAAGATCTTAAACGTGGCCGCGTTCAAGCCAAGCAGGAACCACAGAATCTGAACCTGCGCTCGTGAATTGAATAAATCAACCGCCATGTGCAACATCCCACCCACGATCGAAGCGATGACCGCAAGTCCGAGGACCGAAAAAATCGGATCTCTCGAACGCCACACGTTAACGCCCTGCCAGAATCCGGTCGCAAGAATCATCAAGAAAGCGAGCAGCCCGACAATTCCTGTTTCGACCCATACCAGCAAGTACTTACAGTGAGTGGTGTAATACCACTCGGCACGGTACTCCGCTTGATCGGCGAAATCCCGGCATGCCAAATGGCAATTTCCGGCACCATAGCCCATGATCGGTCGTTGAGAAATAGCTTCCAGTGCTATCAATGACAGATGTTTTCGTGAGGCAGCAGACCCGCCATCGTCAACAGAAAGCCGATTTTGATAAAAATGAAATAGTGGGTAGAGACTCACGAAGCAGCACAAGACAGCAAGCACCGGCGCCCACCTCGGTACCCAGCGACGCGACATGAGACCCGCCGTGATAACCACAACACCGATGAAAGTTGTTAACACGGCACCTCGAGACTGGGTCATCAAAATTCCAACAAGCCCCATCATCGTCGCCGCCAAAACGAACCACCATACTCGGCGGTTACGCAGAAATAGCAGCGAGGCGGATACGGGCAGCCAGATCGCTGCCAGCGTGCTACCAGCAAGGTTCGGCGCATGCATCGATCCAGCATACCGCTTGCCCTCCCAAACCTGAATGAGTAGGGGGCCAAGATAAGTTCTATCGCCGTCAAGCCCAAGAGCTACCGCGTAGAACATGAGCAGGACTTGTACGACAATTGCCGTTGCCAACGCGACAATGCAAAATACAATGTCTTGCCTTGTCTGAATTCGATTGGCGAGAAAAATGAAAAGTGCGTAGGCATGAAACAATAGAGCAAAATCAAATAACGACAGAATCGGCTTCACTGCTGACAACGCACTCAGAAGAGTGACGACCAAGTAGATCAGCATCGGAACCCCAAACAGGGGACGAAAAAACATTCGACGTCGATGCAGGGAAGCATCTGCAAACCATCGCACGTAAAGAAAAATCAAGGCGAAGCTGGTTAGCGATATCCCTAGCCCAGCAACGGCGCCAAACTCGGCATCTTGTTCGTGGTACGCATAGTACTTGTCGATACCGAGTGGAATCTCTACGGCGATCGCCAAAACCGCGACACGCTCAAGCCAGCTCAGCTCTGCAGCTGCTGGGCATCGAGGTACATCGAGACCAACGGTAGAGGATCGAGAACAAGACAACATGATTGGCCAGCATCCGCGTTAGACCCGAGGATGGACAAACCCCCGCATCACTCTCGGCAGGTAACAACGCGTCTTGTTAAGGACGACGCCTACAACGTTTGTCTCGCTATCAGCAAGTCGAGACAACAATCTTTCCGCAGCGGCCAAAAGCGTTTTTTCGGATTCCACAACGACCAACACACAGTCGAGATGCTGAGCCAATGCGATCGCTTGATTGGGGTCACTCGCAGCAGGCAAATCGACGACCATCAAGTCACATTCGTGCTGATACGCTTGCAGTGCCTGAACGATCTCAGCCGGGCCACTGGTCAACACGGCGTCGCAGTTGTCCGCTGCCGATGCAACCAGATCAACCGCCACATTATCCGCTCGTTGAACGCACTCATCATGAGATGCATGCCCACCAACGAGTTCAACCAGACCGGGAGAACCATTGAGGCCGAACCGCTTGGAAACGGAACGTTGTCGGTTATCGGCATCGACTAACATTGTCTTCATGTTAAAGTCGGTACTGCTAACCGTCGCCAGATTGACCGCCAGCGTGCTCGCTCCGGCACCCAAGTCAACACCAATCACTCCAAGCGACCGTCCATGCAGCCGCGATCGATTACCCTGGGACAGGAGCACTTCGGAGACGAGTGCTTGACACTTCTGCCGCATCAGCTGTTGATCCTTCAATCGCGGCGTCCTCATCCTTCGCATCGCAGGCAGCGTCGAGACCACTGGGATACCGAGCTGGAACTCAATATCATCGCTGGTTCGCAGGGTTGGCGATGCGCCTTCTCTCAAAAAGGATAATCCAAGCCCAGTCATCAAACCAAGGCAAAGAAACCCAGCACCCAGCATGGGTTTCTTCGGGCTGACCGGCCGCTCCACAAACGAAGCAGGCTGGAAAACGTGTATGTTTGAGATTTCCTTGGAATTCAGCTCATCCAGTACTCGGGCCTCTTCCAGCTTCTCGCGCAACATTTGAAGGCTGGCGTCCATCAATCGGATATTGCGGTCCGTCTCCGTCAGCTTTTCTTCTCCGTCGAGCAACTCGTCAATACGCTGCTCCATTTCACTTCGCTGCTGCTCCTTCGTTTCAACCATCGACCGCAAACCAGCGACGCGAGTCTGCTGGAGTTGTAAGTCCTCACGAAGCTTCATCTTCAACGGATTCGGGGTTGTATTTTCATCGACTCGCTGACTGTCCAATTCCGCTAACGCTTTCCGAGCACCCTCAAGCTGGGCTTGAATGACTCGAAGCATGGGATGGTCGCCTGTGCTTCGAGCAGCGAGTTCTTGCTCCTGAATTTCAAGTTCGTAAACCTGCTGCCGCATCCCACTCCACGTCGGATTGGAACCGGCAAGCTTGGAGGAAACGATCTCATCGTCCGCTTCTTCAATCTTCGCTTTCAGGTCATTGATTTCCGAAATCGCCTGCTCCAGCTCACCCGATGCGATGACCAGGTCGCGATCGATACCCGTCAATCGGTCCTGCAACAAAGAGCGGTTGCCCTCGATCGAAACGATTTTTCGCTCTTGCATGAAATCACTGCGTTGCTCAACCAAACGATTCAGCTGAACTTCGACTTCCGCTGACTGGGTTTCAAAGAATTCAAGCGACCCTTCCGTGTGCGAAGCCATCAAGTGTTGATCCAAAAACGATGCTGTGACTTCTTTCGCAATCGCCTGAGCCATCGTCGGTGTCTTCGCTTTCGCGTCAATCACGATCACGGTGGAATCGCGAGGCGAATGGATTGCAAGAGACGATTGCAGCTTCATAATCGCGAGTTCACGATCACCAAGGCTTTCCTTCACCCCAGCCGTCAACAAAAACTTCTGCAGCGATTTGGATGCGGAAGATTGGACGGACCGATAAGATCGCAAAACTTGATCACCCAACGAACCCTCGTCAGTCACTGCCTGCTCTTGAGAGGCAGCCCCTACCAACTGGCCGTCCAAAATTGCCGCTGGCGTTAGATTATCAACAACCGTCTCAATAATTTGTCGACTACTGAGAACCTCTAAAACCGATACAATTTCCTCCTGCTGTGTTTTCTGGAACAGCAAGGTGGATCCCGTCGTCGCCGTGGGGTCAAGTGATACATTTTCTCGCCCAACGCGAACAATCAATTTTGCTTCGGATAGGTACGTTCGCGGCCAAGCGAGAATCGCGAACCAGCCCGCCAAAATGCCTATCAACGTGCAAAAGGCGATTAGCCGCTTGTGCATGAAGGGGATTTCAAGGTAGGAAGCAATCCCGAATCCTCGAGACCGACCTGTGTCTACCCAATGCGGCACTTGAGACGGTGCTGGAAAGGACCTCGCTTCCAGTATTTCAGGTTCAGCGGTTGCGATTGCATGTCTAGACGAGCTCACTGGCGCACTCCTTGGGTTGTGTGACGAATGCAGCAACCGCATCCGCGACTCGCGAAACCTGGTCTCGCGTCATTTCAGGATACATGGGCAAGGAGACAATTTCATCCGCCGCCAGCTTGCATACCGGCAATCCCATCGGAATCGTCGGTGAATCCTCGAACGGCTGCGCCGTGCACAGCGGATTCGGATAATGGATGCCTGCCGCGATCCCCTTTTCCGCAAGGGCCGCCATCAAAGGCTCTCGATGCGGCGTACGGATCACAAACAAATGATACACATGCCGCACATCGTCATGCTCCTGGGGCAGCAAGACGTTGGTGTCAGCCAAATCCTCGCGGTACCATTGAGCGACGGTCCGCCGCTGTTCGGTCCAGTTCTCGATGTGTTTCATCTTGGCCAACAGCACACAGGCTTGGATCGTATCAAGACGACTGTTGAACGCCAACAGGTCGTGGCGATTCTTCACCCTCTGGCCATAGTTCCTCAATAGCCTAAGCTTTTCGGCAAGCTTGGGGTCGTTCGTGACCGTGGCACCACCATCACCAAATGCACCGAGATTCTTTCCTGGATAAAAGCTAAAACAACCAATATCGCCAAACGAACCACATCGCTGACCCTCTAACTCTGCACCATGGGCCTGGGCGGCATCTTCAATGACCCTCAGCCCGTGCCGCCGAGCGATCGCGAGAATCTCACGCATTCGCGCCGGCTGGCCAAACAAATGCACGGGAATGATCGCTTTGGTTTTGTCGGTGATCGCGTTTTCGATTTGCGAAACATCGATATTGAAGTCGGCCGGATCGATGTCGACAAACACGGCGTTTGCCCCCGCATGCGCAATAGCAAATGCGGTCGCCGCAAAGGAATTGCCAGCGGTGATCACTTCATCGCCCGGCCCGATATCAAGGGCTCGCAGTGCCATATGAATCGCTTCCGTGCCATTGGCCATCCCGATGCAATGATCGGTACCACAGTAAGCCGCGAACAGTTCTTCAAACTCTTGGACTTCCTGGCCCAAGATGTACCGTGCACCATCCATGACATCTCCCATCCGGCGGAGCACTTCCTCTTTAAGGGCTCGCGATTGGGTTTGAAGATCGACAAGCGGGATCGGTGCCAGATTAGCAGGTTGACTCATAGAAGAAGCTTCTCGAAAGAATGAGAAAAAGTAATAAACAAATAAATGGGGGGGGGGAGGCAATGGTTCGCCCAAGGCTCTTAGCTTGGCATGACCCGCTCTTGCCCTGTTTCACCACAATGGCAACATGTGGAAGTTCGGTAATCTGCTGTGAGCTTCTGCCCACAGGAGCAAACATAGTGTACATGCCGTGCTGGCGATCCCATCACCAAACTGTACGGAAGGACGTTTTTTGTCACCACCGACCCCGCGCCAACCATGGAAAAACATCCGATCTCAATTCCAGGGCAAAGCGTGGCAGAGGCGCCGATGGAAGATCCACGATGCACCCTGGTTTTGACCAACCAATTTGCACGATCCGAATAGCGATGTTGAGCAATCATCATCCGCGGGGATCGAGGAAATCGATCGTTGGTAAACACAACGCCGGGCCCCAAAAACACGTTGTCATCGATGGTGATCCCTTCCCAGATGAGCACATGATTCTTGACCGTGACATAGTCGCCGACGACGGCACCGGACTCAATGAACGCATGGTCGCCAATATTGCAGTGATTGCCAACGGTGGCTCCCGACATAATATGAGCGAAGGCCCAGACGTTCGTATCAGGACCGATCGCATTCACGTCATCCACGAGGGCGAGGGGATGAATCATCGTGCAATCACCGTACGAACTCAGGAACCGTCTGCTCCGAGCGATCATCTCGGCTCAACGAAGCCAGCTCAACTCGATCACCGCCACGATTCAGTGACTGCTCGGCCGCCTCGAGAACCTCGACGACCTCCAAACCGTTCACACCATCGGTTAGCGGAACATCCCCTTCAACAATGCACCGGATGAACTCGGCACACTCCGCTTTCAAAGGCTCATTCTCTTTGATAAACGGACTGTAGCTCCCGCCGTAGCGATAGGACAATTGGAAGTCAGCGAAATCGCCCGTTGCGTTGGCGGGCTTGTCGACCCCTTTGTCAAATACCTTAATTTTCTCTTGCTCTAAATCGTCGTAGACGGCCATCCGCTTGTCGCCAACGACTGTCAACACTCGCTCCTTGCGAGGATCAAGCCAACTGACGTGCACCATGCCCATCCGATTTCCCTCGAACAGCATACTTAAACTGCAAACGTCATGAATCCCAGGATGCAAACGGTCAAAGCCGGTGCAAGTGACGGAAATTGGTTTTTGGCCAAGCAGATACAACATCATCGAAATGTCGTGTGGCGCTAGATCGTACAAGGCGCTAACGTCGGTTCGAACCGGACCAAGATTCAACCGCCGACTACTAATGTAATTGATCGAACCGAGTTCGTCGGTTTCAATCAACTCACGCAGTTTCTTCACAGGCGAAGAATGCAAGAACACATGCCCGACAAACAAGGTTCGGTTTCGCTCGCCAGCGGTTTCCACCAAGGTACGGCATTGAGCACTCGTCTTGGCAAGCGGTTTCTCGACAAACACATGTAAGTCTCGTTCGAGCGCCTTCATGGATAAGTCAAAATGCGTATCGGTCGGTGTCGCAATCACGATTGCGTCGACTAGATCACGTTCGAGCATCTCATCGTAGCTCTCCAGCGGGATCACGCTCGGAAAACGATCCTTGATGCGAAGCAACTGATCGCAATCTCGGTCGCAAACCGCCGTAACCTTGCAGTTCTCCAACTCTGAAAAACAGCGGACGAGGTTCGGCCCCCAATAGCCTAATCCAAGAATGCCGACACGAATCATAGGACAATCTTCCTAACAATAGAAAACAAGATAAAAAGCGAAGATGAAAAGCTAGGGTAAAAGGCGTTATTCGTTATGTTCGAACAGCAGCACATAAACCGTGCGAGCCAAGATTCGCAAATCATTTGAAAGCGACCGTGTCTCGATGTACTCGATATCCAAATCAATCATTTGATCAAACGTCAGCCGGTTCTTCCCGCTGACTTGCCACAATCCAGTCATACCAGGCATCACTTCAAAGCGACGAAGTTGCCAAGGCTGGTAGTCCTCGATCATCAATACATCAGGCCTAGGGCCAACCAAACACATGTTCCCAATCAATACATTGAAAACTTGAGGCAACTCGTCAAGCGACAACTTACGGATCAAGTTTCCACCGGGAATCAACTCATTTTCGTACTTTGGTTTTGCTAACGGCGACTCAGCATCGGCGTATTGTGAAACAAACTTACGATGCATCTCGTCGCGACTGACGGTCGGAACATGCATCGTTCGAAACTTATAGATGCGGAAACGATCGCCACCAAATCCCACTCGCGACTGCACAAAAAAAATGGGACCACGCGATACGAATTTGATATAGATCGCAACAGTTGTTAGCACAGGAAGTAGAAGCGGAAATAGCGCGACCACACCGCATAAATCCAAAAGCCTTTTCCAAGTCGGAGTGGCTCGACACTGAATTCCCAGCGAACACTCGGCGGCCATCGGAGTCGATAGGGTGGCCATCGGGGGCGATGAGGGGGAGTCGACAATCACGAGCCTATTGTTACCCAAAGAGGAAAAGATGTGCGAATCAATGAAGTTGTGCGAATCAATGGAAACGCAAAGGAGCTGGGTGCCCCCCATTCGCCGAACTTGATCCGACTCGTAGCTACAACTCGAAAACATATGATGAACAACCTCGCCAGATGTTGCAGGTTATTCAATGGAAATAGTGGTGATAGGCGAATCCACCCATCACCGATCCCAAGCCAGAACAGAAGTATAGTTCTCTTGTTCCGATTATGCAAACTAAGAAAACCTTGCGGATTATCGGAGGCCCCTTCTTTCAGCAATTAGGGTGAACAATACCACCCTCACCGCAGGGAAAGGCCCGTCCGATCGAAAACGCATCCACACATTCTGGCAAGCCATTTAGATATCCCTCGACCGAGAGATTGACTTTGTCTTCTTAGCTCATCCGACGGAAGCTCGCGGAACCCAGACTCAAGGTTTTTTGGAGGTATGGCTCCGGTGTCCAATGATCTCTTAGAAAAGAGTCCCCGACGGTCGGTCGTCCGCAGGGAACCGGTAGCACCCTTGGCGCACCGTCGACCGGGATATCCCTTGTCAAGTTGCACCTCTGCAGAGCTCGACTCCGTTTCTACCGGCAACTGCACGATAACCAGTGAAAATAGCTCCTGCCAGCAATGATTGGACACCAGAGAGATGCCTCAAAAACCTCCTGCGCACGCTTCCGCCGGATGAGCCGTTTTTTTTAGCCGGGCGATGCGGCCTAGGGGGAGCCTACTGAAAGAGAATCCCCGCCCCACAGAGGGGGTCCTCACCTCGAGACGCCGTTGCCGTTTCCGTTGCCGTTGCCGTTGCCGTTTCCGTTGCCGTTGCCGTTGCCGTTGCCGTTGCCGTTTCCGTTGCCGTTGCCGTTGCCGTTTCCGTTGCCGTTTCCGTTGCCGTTGCCGTTGCCGTTTCCGTTGCCGTTGCCGTTTCCGTTTCCGTTGCCGTTGCCCGCCAGAGCACTCACGTCGATCACTCGCGAAGCCGCTGGAACGGAAGCTCCCGCATAGAGATAGACAAACAACTGCGAATGGGACGAGTCGATTTGCTTGACGACACAGTGTGCTGATTTGATCGGCGATCCTGGGTCGACAATGACCCCTTCCAAGGACGGATCCACCCGAAGCTGAGCAATGGCATTTTGAAGCAGTCCGTCGGAAACGTGCCGTGCCGTAATAACCGCTCGGTGCGAATCGACTTTCGCCACCGCTAACTGACTCGACCGCAGGATCGCGATCGCAGACAGTGACAAAACCGCCACCGCAAGGGTACACAGCAACAGCGCCGATCCGCCTCGGGCTTTCGCTGATCGCGGGGTTCGAGTTTTAATATGTATTGGATTCATCGCAGGGGACTTCTTGGCTAGGATCCGTTGAATGAACGGCGTCAGTTGGCGACGGATGAAAACTGAGTTGGCTGGGCGATTGTGGCTGTCAGCGAGACTCTGTCTCGACTCACAGCGTCAACCGATTGAAGCACGACTTGGATACCGATCGCTTGCCCTGGTTCGGCCGGATTCTCAATCGTCTTGAGAGCGAAATCGCTCACATCTTCTGCTAGAACCGTTTTCGCACCGTTTTCGATCATCAACAATTGGTCGTCGTAGCGGGTTACTTCGACAACGTCGCCACTGCGAAGCTGAAGCTTCATCGAACGACCGTTTCTGTCTATGCCGAGCACAACTCCATCGCGAACAGCTAGGGTCAACCAGTTCAGTGCTCCACGAAGCTCGGATTGTGCCGAATGATCGCCTGTCCCCTCGACATCGGCAATGCTTCGAGCGGATGCGCGAATCACGCCCGCGATCGGAACAATCATGACGGCCAGTAGCGCCGTACATGCAATCACTTCCAGCAAGCTAATGCCGTATCGCAATCGCCGGTTTCGTTGTTCGGTCTGGGACCGTTGAAAAGTCATTTCTCTCATGGTGCAGCCCACTGGGTACGAGCCTGTTCAACCGGCTCGCCACTGTCAACTCGCCCATTGCTGTTGGCGTCAAACCAAACGGTCGCATCGATATCGACAAGCCCATTACTGATCACATCCGAGTTGCGTTGAATTCGCACCGAACCGAGAACCACGGGACCGTCACCAAGATCGATTTTGGTGAGCGTTTCATTTGCAAACGGACTTCGCCAAACACGGTCAAACTCATTCGAATCGGACAAGGCGATTTTCGTTTGTTCCACCAACTGATCAGCTTCAAACAGCAGCGTTTGGTGTAGTTTCAAACGGCGATTGTTCTTCTGCGATCTAGACATCAGATGCAGCGACGGAATCAGAATCACCGAAAGCATCATGGATCCAATGGCAACGTCAAGCAGTGTCGTTCCTGGGCGATGACAACATCGCCACGACCGACAAGCCGCATTTTTACGTTTCGCTGTTAGCTGGTTCATTAATCCCATTCCTCAAAACCACCTGTGTGGCACGAGCCAGAGCGTTAGGGGAGTCGCGTCGTGACGAGCCCCGTGGTCGGCTCAACCATGATCTGTCCCGATGTGGTCGACTGGGACACCGTCCATCGCAACGCTCGATCCGCCGTTGCCATTGGCGAGAATCGAATGTCCGTGGGTGACCCCGCAATCCTCGTCTCACTACCAAGCGGAATCAGACGTTTTTGTTCATCGCGAAAGGGCCCGGCCATTTCAGTAATCACCAAGACATCCCCACTACTGTCGCGATCACGTGTAACGATCACATCAGCTTGGTTCATCACGGCTGTACGACGAGCCATGTTTAGCGTGGCGGCAACGTGCTTCGTTATGGCATCGACGTGGCGCCGAGCCGACCAATTTCGATCCATCACAAACGAACTCGCCACTGCCGCAGCTGACAACAACACGATCACCATCACCGCTTCGAGCAAAGTCACACCGCGTCGAAGCAACCCTCTGTTTACGCTGCGTGCCGGCAATCCGTCTTGATTCATCATGGAAAGACCTAATGAAAAACGGTTCGTCGTCGACATGGTGCGAACCCTTGTTCCTTCCGCACCGTGCCCACGACGAACCTCGATATAATCAAGCAAACTTCTGCGCAAACGCTCAACGTTTGGTAAACGTACCGGTCGTTCGCGTGTAAGTGTAGTTGCGACGAATTGAGGTGATTCGGTCTTGGTCGGCCTGAGTCGTGTTCGAAAGGTAACCTTCGGTCACCAAGTCGCTAACGCTGCGGGGAAACGCGCCGGTCTCCAAGAAGTAGGTTTGCGACATGCTGTTCAGCGTTGCCGATTCCTGTTCGGCCAATTTCTCTTCGCTCTTCGCTCGCATCGGTGCGACGGTTGCAACGGTTGCAGCGGCAACAACCGCCAAAATCACAACGGCTGCGATCACTTCCAACAGAGAAAAACCACTCTTTTTGGTACGTTTCATAATGCATGTCTCCTAAGTCGACAGAAATTTGCAGATGCTTGTTGCAGGGAGAGTTTGCCCCCATCTACAAAGAACCTAGGTCACAAAAAATGGACATGCGCCACCCATCGAGAAAAAACTGCTGAAAATCTCAGCACATCCTGGCATCCATCCATTGAGACGTTAAGTTATCGAGCGTCACTTTCCGTTCCTCTTTCCATCACGCTTTTCATGATCCGAGTGCCCCAATGAAGGGTGTTAGTCCCGCTCGACCGAAATTGCTGAGCAAATTGAATCAATCGATTGTTCTCGATTCCATTCGGCAGCATGGCCCCTCGACACGTGCCGAAATGAGTAGCCGATTGGGCGTGACCTTTCCAACAGCCAACAAGGCGGTTGCGGCATTGCTCGAAGCTCGCTTGCTCGAAGAGTACGATGATGATCATGTCAGTCGTGGGCGACCGGCGAAACGAGTCCGCTTGGCAACCGAATTTGCCCAAGTGATCGGCGTCGAACTCGATGGAAGAACGTGTCAAATCGTTGCTGCGGGGTTCGATGGGAAGTCGCTACCATCGACACTCGCATCCTTCTCCACGCCGAGCAGCTATCCCCAATTGTTATCGACATTGGAAAACCAGCTTCGGCCGCTACTCAGCAGCGAAACAAAGACGACGCTCGGAATCGGCGTTACCGTACCAGGACTCGTCGACCGCAGCGATCAAACCGTTCATTTTTCGGCGAACCTACCAATCCTGAACCAGCAACCGATTGTTGAGAACATCTCATCTTTTGCGGGCGTTCCTTGCACGATGGTTCACGACTCCCACGCGCTCTGCTTGGCCGAGTGCATGTTCGGCACTGACGCCGAGCATAGTCAGAGTTTTGTCATGTTGGTGCATCGCGTTGGCATCGGATTAGGAGTCATGATCAATGGTCAGTTTTTGACCGGTCGAGATGGGTTTGCAGGCGAGATCGGCCATGCGCCGATGATCGCCAATGGCAGAAGGTGCTCGTGTGGGCGAAAGGGATGCTTGGAAACCGTTGCCAGCGAGTGGTCGATGTTGCAGGAGCTTTCCAAGCAGATCGAACGCACTGCCACAATGCAAGAACTGATTGTGCTTGCGGAAAAAGGGGACTCGTTTGTGATGGACTTGCTGACTCAGTCATGCCACTTTCTTGCAATGACCGTCGCCAATGTGATCAACTTGTTCAACCCTGGCATCGTCTATGTTCATGGCCGATTGTTCCGAGAGGTCCCCTGGTTGATGGGAAAGCTAGAAAAAGAAACCGGACAAATGGCGTTGACACCTGCCATGGAGCGATGTGAGTTCCGGCTCGCCGGGACGTCACTGCTCGATGGCAGCATCGCAACGATCATCGACCACATCATTTCGCTGCGACAATCCTGATTTCCGCGTGGGACAAACGTTCACGCTATGGTTACAATTGGGGGTCTCCTTTTCTTGGTAACCTCCGTCCTGGGAGCCGATGGTGCCCCTCATCCTTACATGCACGAAATGCGGCCAAAAGCTCAGCATTGCTGAGGAACTGAAGGGCAAGCAGGTCCGCTGCCCCAAGTGCGACGAGACCTACAAGGTCGAACGCAAAGCAGCCACCGCTCCAATCCGTTTGCCAACCCAGCAGCCAAGTCGATCGATCAACAACGCCTCCAAGAGCCCCTCACCGTCAGCCAGGTCGCGTTCGGGTGTGGAGCCGCAGTCCGCTGTCGGCAGTCAGACACCCCAAAGGCCAAGTGATGCTTCGTTGGCGCAGTGCCCCGGCTGCCAAGTCAAGATGCGCATTCCCGCGACCACGTCCGCCTCAACATTTAGGTGTCCTCAATGTTCGACGGTGATGCGGGTTCAGCGTCCTGGGGGGAACCAATCCATCGTAACCACGGTCGTTCCAACACCATCGGTCACACCCGTGCAGGCTCCTGCGCCGGCGCAGCCAGACCCACTGGGCAGCCTCACGTTCGATGGCGTCCCCGTCACCACGCCGGGAGTTGGCTTGCCGCCCTCCCCGCTGAACCGCCCGTCCTCATCGCTCGCCAGCAAACGGAAAGCGAAACCGTCTGGGCCTTCGCTTCTGGGACCTGGATTGTTGATCGCGATACCGTACGGATTGGCGATCCTGGCAACCCTGCTATCGTTCGTGATCGTCGCGTCGAACGACCGCGGTCAAGCGGGGGGGCAAGACTTGGCTGTGCTCGGAGTCGTGTTCGGCGTGCTGGCTGTCCATTACCTACTCGTCCTGGGCGGTTCGATTGGCATGTGCGTCGGATGTCCGCGTTGGCTCTCGATCGCGACATGTATTTTGGGCCTACTCCCTACGATGCTGATCGGCGTGCCATGCCTTGGGTTCCTGATCTACCCCTTCGCGCTGGGCGGTTGCATCTGGGGCATGGTGCTTTTGTTCGGTAAAGCAAGCGTGCCGGTCGGTTACGCCGGTTCAGCGAATCCTTCACCCTATCGATCCAGTGGCGGCAACACCTCAGCGAGTGATTATCTGCGTAACGCCCAAAACGAATCGCCCAAACCCTCCTCAGGCGATGGCCCGCAAACAACCGTCAAAGCGGCCCTGTGCGTGGTCGGTGGCGTCGCTTGTATTGGGTTTGCTTGTTTCTCGGTATTCATGTTCTACCGGCACATGAACGGCGAAGTGGAATTGCGTCGCCCTGGACGTGCTATTTCCGGTGCCGTGATCGCCGGCATCACAGGACTTGGACTGCTTGGACAAGGGATCAACTACTTTTCATCAAAATAGAGCTGCCGATTCTGGCAGCAATCTGCTACGGATCGCGTGGCGCGGATAACGGCTGGGCAACGCCGGGCTCGCCGGCGCTAATCGTCAGCCTTTTTGTTTGCCCAATCGGCGTACAAAGGCATGTGTCGGTAATAGACCTCTAAGCAGTAGAGCGATAGGCATGTTGTGTACAAGCGACCTGAGCCGTTGTACTCATCCAGTTGCGGATCCCAACTTCCACGTTCCGCACCCTTCTTCTCTTGAGCGGCTGGCAACTCCGAACGCATCCGATTATTCCAACGTTTCCACGGTTCGCCACCAAAATGGTGGAGCACCTGAGTTGCATAGTACCAATAGTAAACGTCACGCCGGCGAATGCTGAATGGGTATTTATCCCAAAGAATATCAATGCCTTCGATCATCCGCGGATGGTTCCGGGGCCAACCTAAATACTGCCGACACAGCAGTCCTTCGGCAGTCATCGCGGAACTGATCCGGCCACGAGGCTGATAGGCGTAGACGGCACCGTTGAGTTCCTGGGCAGCATCCAGGTAACCTTCGACTTTGTACAACACGTTGCGGTCCACATCGAGTCCAGCCGACAAGGCACTCTCGAGCGCCATCACAAACCACCCCGTCACAGACGTATCCGAATCTCCTTGGGGATAGTACCGCCAACCACCTTCCGGACTTTGAGCGTCCTGAGCGTACTCGATGGCCAATTGAGCTTTTTCACGCAGCCACGAATCTTCGGTCATCCCGTAGAGTTCGCAAAGGACGATGGTCGCTTGAGCCTGAGCGTAGGCCTGTTCGTGTCCTCGAGCTTGGGTGGCCATGAATCCGCTGCGGTTCTGCTGCTTTGCAAGAAACTTGATGCCACGTTCCACATTCTTGGCATAGCGTCCGCGTTCGTGAGTATTGCCGTCACCCAAAAACGCCAACAGAGCCATCGCGGTCGCCGCTGGCTTGTTCTCGGCAATCGCACCATCGCTATACGGACCGTGCATACTCCAGTGTCCATCTGACTGCTGGTTGCGCTGGAGCCATTCCAATCCCATTTCAACAGCATCTTGCGTTTGCGATGTCCCTCCGTAAAGCGACAACAGCATTTGCTTCATCGCACCGCTGCGACCGTTAAACATAGGTGCCGCGATATCGACGGCTGGACCAACGCCGATCGGGACTGCCGACAAATCATTTGTGTCCGCATCGTTGATGTCATCAAAAATAGAAGCGATATCGACTTCGGATTCCAACTCGGTCACCAATTCCGAGGCTGTCATGGAAATGTCGCTTGACTCAATCGAGAATTCCGCCAATGCAACGTCGTCCGTGCCTTCGCTACTGCCGATCTCCAGCATCAAATGCCCTAGCGATGTGCCAGCGGGTGTCGAGATCAAGGCAAGGACCAGCAACACAACCAGGTGAAAGACCGTACTGATCAGCCATGGCGGCGCGGATCGCTTGATGATCTCTTCGGTCGATGCTTCCTCGTCATGCTCTGACGTTTCGCCTGCGGGTACCGCAGTTTCCGTCCCTCGTTGTTTGTCTCGCTGATCCAATTTTGGCATTTCATCTCGCCAGCGAATCGACTTTGCCGCCCCCATTCCCGTCGGCACCAAAACCTCATCTGGCGCGGCGGTCGCTACGCGAACCGGTGGCAGGCTGGATCGAGGCGGCGGAGGAGGAGGAACCGGAGGGAGTTCCGGATCCGCCGACACGCTGGCGCCCCCTTCGGGCTGGGACGACGGAGGAGGAGGCGGGGCAGAAACCACCGGAATCGTCTCAGGCGGATCTGGCGGACGGGCCGTTTCGGGCAGCGACGAATCCAAGGGAGAGTCCGCTTGTGGCATGGGGACAATTGAAGCAGGAGGAATCGGAGAACAGCACGACGGCCTAGTAATAGAATAGGATGATCGACGGGAAAATGCGAACCTAGCTAAACCAATCTGGCTCGAAACCAAGCGAGAAAGTCGAGCTCGCAGCGATCGCAGCCTACCCGTTGAGGGTTATGCCAATAATGACGGCACGATTTTGGATCACACGACTCAATAGCGGTTGACACTCTGCTGGCAATCGGCGATATTCCCGCCCACTGAGGCAAGGCGACCGTCATGGCCCCAGTATCACTTCACCGCGGGATGGAGCAGCCCGGTAGCTCGCGAGGCTCATAACCTCGAGGTCGTCGGTTCGAATCCGGCTCCCGCAATTTTCTTAAACCCAAGCCAATCCTGGACTTAGGTTACCTGCCTCGGTGAGGCAGTGCGGCTCTTTGCCGAAGCCAAACAGGGAACCCAAACGGGGAAGTCATCGCGACTTCCCTGTTTGCGGCTCTCGCTTCAGCAGAGAACCTCTCTAATGCCGCGTCTTTTTCACCGGCCGCCGAAATATCGGCTGCACAAATCTACCAACCAAGCCGTTGTCTCCCTGTTCGGAGAAACGATCTATCTCGGCCCCTTTGGCTCCCGCCGAAGTCATTCCCAATACCAAGAAGTCCTTACCCAATGGGAGAAACGCCGGCACGTCGAACGGCCCATCACCCAGCTCGAAGATGCCGATGAATCGAGCAAGACTGATCCAGAGAAAATCGCGGCCTCGATTACGCCCGCGACACTACTAGCAAAGGTCAAATCCGGCGTTCCCGTGACCATCAGCGAGCTGATCCTGGTCTACCGAAGTCACACTCGCCAATATTACCGCAAAAATGGTGAGATCACTCGCGAAGCAGGGGCGATCGATGATGTGCTGCGGTTGCTCAGGCGGCATCACGGCAACGAATTCGCCCAAGACTTCGGTCCGCTCGCTCTCGACGAACTGCGTGAAAAGATGATCGACGAGATGGATTGGTCACGAGGCTACCTGAACAAACAGGTCAATCGGCTCCGTGGCATGTTCAAGTGGGCGGTGTCAAAAGAATTGATCGAAGGCTCCGTATCAATTGCCCTGCGAGAACTGGCCGGACTAAAGAAAGGACGAACGCGAGCACGCGAAACGGCTCCCGTTGTGTCTGTGCCCGACTCCATTATCGATGCGACGCTGAAACATTTGCCCAAAGTGGTCGCTGACATGGTCCGTATTCAGCGGTTGACCAGTGCTCGTCCGGGCGAGGTTTGCTCAATGGCACCCGTTGACATTGATTCCAGTGGTGATGTTTGGATTTACCGACCTTCGGAGCATAAAACCGAACATTTTGAAAAGGATCGCGTTATCGCCATCGGTCCTCGGGCGATTGCGATTCTTACTCCTTATATGGACCGATCCGACGATGAGTTTTGTTTTTCACCTCGTGAATCCGAACGAAGGCGACGTGAAGCAGCCACCAAGCGACGGAAAACATCGCCGAAAGCGGGCAATCGCCCCGGCACCAACCGAGTTGCCTCGCCAAAGCGGAAAGCAAGCAACCGCTACGTCACCGATAGTTATCGGCGAGCAATTCATCGCGTTTGTGACAACCACAACATCGAAAAGTGGTCACCCAATCGAATTCGGCATACCGCATCGACCGAAATTCGAAAACGCTTCGGTATTGACGCCGCCCGTGCCGTCGATGGCCACGGTTCAACCAGTACCACTGAAATTTATGCGGAATTGGATTTGGATAAAGCCGTCGAAGTCATGCGACAAGTGGGATGACAGGCTGCTAAGTTCTCCCAACGCTTGCGCAAGCTTCCATGATTTGGCAGGCTAGTCGGATGGACAACCCATAACCGCATGAGGGACGCATGGAACCAATCAAGAATCGTTTACAAGCGTGGACCGATAAGGTAACGGCCCGAGACATATTGGCACTGACCTTTGGGATGGCAGCAGCGTATTTGTGCGGCCTCTAGTTTTGATTGGCTAGTGCAGTAGGTATCAGGCTAGCCGGTTCGTTGCTGGCATCCACACCCGTTGGTTCGTCCGCGATCAGTTACTGAGATCACGCCGAAGCGACTGTAATGACTGCATAAACATCGGCGTGATCTCAGAATCTGTTCGCTCGCCAGCAGTAGCCACGCTCCGCCGTCCACTCGTCGCAGGCGAGCTGCGACCAGTGGCCGGCTTCGCTCCCTAGTAATCAATCGAAATTGCGAACGAGCCAGTGTTTCGCAGCCGCTGGCTTCACCACTTTAGCAGCCGTCGGGGCCAGTGACTTCAGCGGAATACACCGCGACGGCTGCGAAAGCGACGAAGCCTCAACTCTCCGCAAAAAGTTGTCAACATTGGCGGTGGCTAATCTGCTGCAACCTACCGAATTTACGACAAGAGTTCGCATCGGAGAACTTGACGGTAAAATAAAAGCAACGGAATCAAGCCAAAAGCGTGACAAGCGTTCGGCGATGTGCTACCTCTGATAAACCAAATGACTCAACTTTCTTCGTTCTCTCCATTCGCTATTTTAGGGAAACGCTGACCGGCTTGATGGCTCGGAACATCTTTCGACCCATGAGGCCGGTGGTCTGATCAAGGTTTTTGATCCCTCCTGCATTCTGATTACTTCACTTGGCTGTACCGTGGACTGACTCACTGAACTGGAGTCATCCCATGGTGCAGCCAATAAGTTGCTCCCGTTTACTGACCACGTTGGCAGTCCTCGGAATCTTAACCACGAAGCAGGAGGTGCCTATGGCTTTGTCCAAAATTAATCGTTCCATCCTTCTGGAAAGGATAGCCCCACGATGGACCCACAGGCGACTTGGAACGAGTTGATTCGAGCATGGAGCGCTCGCGACGTGCAAGCGGCTCAGGAAGCTGCCGAAGCACTTCTGGAGTGGCTCCGCAAAGGCGGATTCGCTCCCCTGACCATGCAGCAACTGCCGCAAGGCGATTTGCTCCATGAAACAATCGCAACTGCCGTATGTAACGCAGTTCGTTTACACACTTCTCTCGACTTCCCCAATGAGGAAAGCAACAATGACAACGACAACCAAGTCGGCGACCAAGGTTCGCCCAGTACATGAAGTTCGCTTTGGTCGCGTAAAAGCTGCCATTTGGGCGAATGACACGGAAAATGGCACGCGTCATAACGTGACAATCAGTCGCATCTACAAAGATGGCGAAGAGTGGAAAGACTCGACCAGCTTTGGCCGTGACGATTTGCCGCTGGTAGCCAAAGTGGTCGACAAAGCCCACGACTGGATTTTCGAAGAATCCTCAGGGAACCACGCCCAGTAGCGTCGGTTCGCCAAGAATCCGACAACGATTCTTGCCAAGAGAGGTCTTCGCGGTTCACCAGACCACCGATCGCCTCTCAGCATCACAGCCTCATCAACGGATTCGAATGCGTTATCGTTTCCGGTCTATGCTCACCGATCAAACTCTCGAATCAGCGTCTCGCAGTCACTACGATGTTGAGGTGTGTGAAATGTTAATAGATAGAAGGGCGGGGGGATTCTGCGAGCTTGCAGCCTAAGGGATTTGACAGAGCGCCACGGACGGATATATTTAATTTTTCAATTGCTTTGCTACCGTTCGCAAAGCAATTGAAAAAGCAGGTATGCGCAATGCACTTGCCGATGTAGACCACGAGATGCAAATTGCGAACGATCAGCGATCGCGTTTGGACATTGGTTTTCCCTCCTTCTAAACCAATAATGACCGCAGGCGGCTGCCCTACAGACCACCCAACCCCTGCCGCGTGGGAGATCTCCATACGACCGGCCATCAGGGCTCGACGTTGGATCGCATATTGTACATACCGATGATCGGCTATCTTGGGGGGGATCGCCGCAGGACGACGATGCGAGAGAAAGGATTCTGAAACCTATCCTTTATTCTCAGACTTTCAACCATGAATTCTCAAATTCGCCGTTGCGCGACCCCAATTTTGTTTGCCGCGTTGTCCGCTTGGCTCCCGTGGTCGAATGTTCAAGCAGAACCAACCGATTATGAAACGATTCGTTTCTACACGAACAACAGCAAACCCGAGGAACTTGTCGCCTGGGGCTTCTCCCCCAACGGCAAGTTCGTTGCTCTGAGCTTCAATCGAGATAGAACGGGGGCCACACCGGGAATGTCGATCATTGATCTTGAGAAACAGGAGCTGGTCCGACAGATCGGTAGGTTTTCATTCTTTACACTGGCCTATTCTTCTGACTCGACAAAGATTCTCGGCCAAGGTGGGTACGCCGGCACCCAGATTTTCGATGGTCAGACCGGCGTCCTTCGAGAGTTGTCGATCCCGGCCGTGTCAGGGAAGTTTGGTTTAGACATCGAAGAACGGAACGGCAAGCTGCTCGTCACCAAGATGGTCGAGTCCTTCAACCCCACGCTCGAAGACCAGATCAGAATTGGCGATGAAATCCTGGCGATCAACGAAGGCGAGAAATCCACGCGATACGACGATTCACGCGAGTGGAAGACGATTGCCGGGAAAACTCGCGAAAAGGCACTTGAAGCCCTCACGGGCAAACCGGGCACCTGGGTCCAACTTCAGTTGGTTCGACGAGGAAGTTCGAAGCCGGTCGAAGCTGTGATCCAGCGTCAATGGCCATCGGGCTCTCGGCCGACTATCCCACCACACGGAGAGTGTATGACGCTCTCCGCCGATCGAGGAGCATTTCAGTTTTGCTCGGCTGATGCGCAGCGTTTTTGCGCGTATCTCTATGGCCGAGATTTGCGGTCGGGCGGTCAGCACGTTCTCTCACCGAATGGACGGCGATTCGGATTACTGAACAAAGTCATCAACGGCCAAGACTTCGGCGTGGAAGTGCATGATCTCGAGAAAGGCACTGTCGAGCGTGCAACCACTCTGGAGACAAATAACTTTCGTCACATGCAATTCTCGCCCGACTCGACCCAGCTACTCATCGGCACACGCGATACGATTGAGGTTTTTGACATTGAATCGGATCAATGGCTCGATCCCGTCGTACTCACCCCTCCCGAGGAAGCTGATAGTGGCCGAGCCGTGACTCGGCGAATTCCGCTTGGACTTGGTCTACCCGGAGATCTCTATATGACGTCGCGCGACGTCGTTTACGCAAAGCCAGCGGCCTTGTCACTGTTCGCCGTCGCACCCAATGGAGTGGTCGCCGTCGGCTCAGAGACTGGAGGTATCGTTCTCGCGAGCCTTGACACGAAGGACCGCATCGGTGTCATCGGTGATGAGATTCTCGGGGTGAAACCCGAGATGATCGAATTCTCGCCGACCGGCGGCCATCTTGTGGCATTCGCCAATGGAATGCTCCACGTCTTCAAGTTGAACGAAGAGGGATCAAACTCCGAAATACAGGCGACGGACTCCTCGATACCCGTGCTGTCAAAAAACTCCGAAGAAGCATCGGGACGGTGATTCCTGATCGAGTAATGTTTAAATTGGTCAATACCTCAGAAGAGTTATTCGCTGAAGTGCAAGAACCGATCATGAAAAGCAAGCGAAAACTGACGCGATCGCAGCAGTAAACGCTCGATCGAATCATCAATGTTTGACAATGGGGTGCATCGCTTGCGCAAGCCTCCACGATTTGGCAGGCTAGTCGGATGGACAACCCAAAACCGCTTGAGGGAATCATGGAACCAACCAAGAACCGTTTGCAACAGTGGACCAATAAGATTACAGCCCGAGACATATTGGCCCTGACGTTTGGGATGGTCGCCGCGTATTTGTGCGGCCTCTAGTGAGCTTCGCTAGATATTTCGTCAATTCAGCGGGTTAACTCCCCGGCACTCGCGCTCCTTCGCTAGTCCGCGATCAGTTACTGAGCCTCACGCCGACGCACTTACTGTTTTCGCACATCCGTCGGCGTGATCTCAGAATCTGCTCGCTTGCCAGCCGTAGCATCGCTCCGCCGTCCGCTCGTCGCAGGCGAGCTGCGCCCAGCGGCCGGCTCGCTCTGTAGTGATCGACATGAAATCGCTGCATCAACAAGCGGACGAGCCCACTCGGGAATCCGAACAACGAAGCTTCATTGGTTCTGGAGCCTGTACCGGACCGTTTATTCGCAGCAGCCGGCTTCATCGCTCTCTCATCCGTCGGGGCCAAGGGCCTGACGGCCTCAGCGGGGCGAGCCCCGACGGATGAGAGAGCGACGAAGCCTCAGCACTTAGCAAAAAAAATGGTTTATCGCGGACAACGATGCTTTACTGGGTGGATAGTTGCGCCGAAGAGCGATGCATGTTATCTGTAGTTGATGAACGACTCTTGGATCGCCATTGCTGACGGCTTCGTGCTGAAATCTTTGCTGCTTGAGGAAGCCCACACGGTTCGCTTTGCGTTGCGTCGCGCGGAGCGTGAGAACGCGGCGTGTTTATGGGTTGTCTTGCAACGCCAACATGCAGGTTTTATTCAACAACAGCTTGCACTTGGCGCGCGTGCCGATGCACTGATGTGGCTTGACCGACTGGCTCTAGACATTGGCCGCGTCATCCAGCCTGAACTTGCGGATCCAGTATGGATGGTTGATTGCGTGACAAGTTTTGAGCAGCATGCTAAGGAATAATGCAGTTGAACTTGCTGTTCTTTCAACAACCGCATATTGGAAATGCGTAACCGCTTCTCACTTGACGACGATTGTTCACGTAATAGTTTCGTCAAGAGAGGTCGGTGGTCTAAGAGGTTTTTGGGAAATTTGATGAGTAACTGCTTGGTTACCCGTCCTATCTATCGCAAGAGCGACTTGGATTGTGACCTGTCTGACGGTGTTCGTCAGCGAAGTAAGTTAGTTCCGTTTTAGGAGAAGTCAATTATGGCAACCACCACACAAAGCAAGCAGTCGGAGAAACCGCCGGTACGTCCGGTCCACGAGATTCGTCTTGGAAGAATTCGAGCCGCCATTTGGGAAAATGAGACAACCGAGGGGACACGATTCAACGTGACCTTAAGTCGTCTGTACAAGGATGGTGACAATTGGAAGGATTCCAGTTCGTTTGGACGAGACGACTTGCTGCTAGTCGCAAAGATCGTTGACCAGTGCCACACTTGGATTTTTTCCAAGAGCGGTAGCCATGGGGAGTCCAGCGAAGAAAGTGACGGAAATACACCGTTCTAGCGAATCTGCGACTTACTGAAGTCAAGTAATAACCGCGTTCCAACAGCTCTAGCTGAACAGAACGGATGGTGACCACGGTTCTAACTCCGGTTCAAGACCGCTGGCCACCACAGTTCGCTTCAACGATCTTTTGCATGTCACCAACTGAGCAAGCCTCGTCGTTTTTGTTTGGCATTGCGGCCATATCAACATCGGACGCTTGCGATCAGTGGCAAACTATCGTACTGTTGGTCACATGGAGGAACCTGTGCCAATCAAAACTTCTGACTGGTGGCTGCCCATCAGTATTACCCTAGCGGGCTGCCTGCTATCAGTGGGCGTTGCTTACGTCGAGTCGCGTGTTTTGACGCTCGTATTTTTTGGAACAATGGCAAGCCTCTGTGTAGGATTGCTAATGAAGCGTTCGTGGGAGAACCGGTCTCGCGATCCTACGCTGCTTGAGACTCCGTTTTTTCTTGCGCACGATGCGGAGGTGTTTGACCTCTACCGGGAAATGTCCCGTCAGATGTTGCGTGTCAGTGCGCGGGCAGAACCCAACTACCGAAAGGCGGCTCTGCGTGAGTTGGACGCTGCTGTCGAAAAACTCACTGAGGTAGGTGACGGGAGAATTGTCTTCCATGGCACTGAAGCTTGGCGGTTGGTCTATGAACAATTGTTGCGTGATCCAAGTGTCCTCGTCTATCGGTCGGTTGCTCTGGTCAGGAACGCGTCGTACTGGCAGGACGGAGCTGGATTGCAAAGTATGCAGCTAAATTACGAGCTGATTGCTCGCGCGATCGTCACGGTCGAGCGAACGGTCATTCTTAAGAACGACCTTTGGCCAGCTGAAGATGATCTGCCGACGGAAACGCTCAGGCACTGGATTCACGAGCAGACGGTCAACGGCATTTATGTTCGTTTGGTGCGTGAATCCGATTTGCAGAATGTGCCGGAGTTAGTCCGCGATATGGGCATCTACGGTTTTACAGCCGTCGGGGTCCAGGAGTTTGACCAAGCTGGCCAGCGGACAAGCACGTTTACTTTAGACTTTGATTTCAATGCTGTTCGCGCGGCGGAAGCCAATTGGAACAATTTGAATGTTTATGCAACGCCTTACGTGGATCTACTGGATCGATTTGGTCTAAGCGAGTAAAATAGGGAGTACATTGCAAAGGTACTCACTGTGTCAGTTCTCTACTTAGACACCGCGAGGCTGGGCAGGACGTGTGCGGCCGCATCGCAGGCTCAGCTTGACGTCAATCGACTTTTGGTCGACGATCCGTCGCTGTACTGCGAGAAGCTCTTTAGAGACGGCGCAGGAATCTGGCCCGAAGAACTCATTGCTCAGTATCCTTCGTTTGCGCAATGGCATGGTCTCCGGTCACTCCAACGCCAATTCGCTCAGCGCTTCTCGGTGGTCGATCCAGAGAGCGTCTTTCTTGCAAGCCGATCGATTCAGCTAGTAAGGATCGCCGCTCGGCTGATGTTCCGAACGTGTCGGCATGTGCTCACTTGCGACATGAATTGGCCGCATTGGCAACACGTCGTCGCCGATGAGGCTGCCCGAAGTGGCCAGCGTATTTCTGTTGAGGAAGTTCATTCAGCGGTCTTTGAACATGGCCTCACGTCCGAATCTCTCGCTGAAAAGCTTGCCACCGCGTTCCTCAATCGAGAATGTGATGGCATCTTCCTCCCGACTGTGACGAATCTGGGCGTACGCTTACCACTGTTGGAGCTCCTAGCAAGACTGAAACCCAGCGGTCGGCTCCGTTTCGTCCTCGTTGATGCAGCACAAAGTTTTTGCCAGCTGCCCGAACCGTCACCCACGAACTGCGTTGATGTGACGATTACAGGTTGTCACAAATGGCTCGGTGGCGGGAACCCACTCGGCGTAGCAATATGCGGAAGCTCAATTGTGGCTGAGCAGTTTCGCCACATCCTTGACTCAAACCACAATCCTGAACTCGAAGACGCTTTGATGAAATTCTGCCTCCAAATCGGTGGAAATTCCGTGAATCGATACATGGAGACGGTGAACGTCGCACCTTTCTTCACTGCGAACGCGGCACTCAAAGAAGATCGAACAAATCGCAGGAATCTCCGAGAGCAATTCGAGCGGCGGCAAGGAAACGTGGAAACCCTAAGGCAGGCGATGTCGGGCACTCCTTGGAATTTAATGGACGTTGATGAGTCGCTCCGTTCTGGGATTCTGCTGCTACAATCACAGAGCCCGCTCCACCGGGAAACGGATTGCCAAACTCTTGCAGAGCGATTCCGAAACCATGGCGTAGCATTTAGTAGTTACCCTCAAGCAATCATCCGGATATCAACGCCAAATTCTCTGGCGTCCAGTCACTCAAGAAATGTGATGAAGCGAGCCTTTCATTGCGTCGCCTAACCAATGCTTCCGCTGATTCGCTAGCGACACTTAGTGCGTGACAAAGGACGTTATAGTGCGTTATTGTTAGCGGGCAAAAAAACTCGGGTTACGGGCATTTCCGATTGTCCGTGTGCGTGAATTAATTGCTGGATTGTTTAGCATTCGCTTGGTGGAGCATGGATGAGCCGTTAAAAAATGCAGATACTCGGTTAGCCAAACCCGGTGATGCGGATCTGGTTCCCGTGGCGACTATTCAGGGGGTCTCGGTTCGTAACCAGACGGACAACGAGATGCCCGCTCTGGTCGCTGCTGGGGGCGCTGCTGCGCAGTTTGCTTGGGAAGAGTTCATCTACGGGAAGATACGCAATCCTCATACACGGGCCGCTTACGCCCACGCAGTCAGCCAATTCCTGCGTCACTGCAAATCAATCGACAAAGAGCTGCCAACAATCACCCCTCGCGATGTTGGGAGCTACTTGGATGGGCTTGCCTACGCTCCCGCAACCAAGAAGTTGCATCTGTCAGCACTTCGGCATTTTTTCGACACGCTCGTAACGCGACATGTGGTCGTGCTAAATGCAGCGGCGTCAGTCCGTGGTGAACGGTTGCAAGTCGTTGAAGGCAAAACCCCCGAAATGTCTACTCAACAAGCACGAAAATTGATGAGCAGTATTGATGTTGAATCGATCGTGGGACTGCGTGATCGTGCCATCATCGGCATCCTGATCTACACAGCCGCTCGCGTCGGAGCGATTGCCAAGCTCCAAATGCAACACTACTTCGACACGGGCGAGCAATACTGCCTGCGATTCACAGAAAAAGGTGGCAAGTCACGCGAGATCCCCGTCCGACACGATCTGCAGCAATTCATCACCGCCTATCGCACCTCTGGTGTTCTCGACAATGCCGATAAATCAACACCGCTATTCCGCTCAGTGGTTCGCCGAACCAAACGGCTCACCGAAAACGCCATGACTGCCGGCGATATAGGCAGAATGTTGAAACGCCGACTCAGGAATGCCGGCTTACCATCCCGGTTGTCGCCACATTCCTTTCGCGTCACCACGATCACCGACCTACTCAGTCAAGGCGTGCCCCTAGAAGACGTCCAAAACCTCGCCGGCCACGCCGATCCCAGAACAACACGGCTTTACGATCGAAGGCAGCGAAAGGTGACTCGCAACATCGTTGAGCGAATCTCGATCTGATCGCAACGAAATCTCAGCAATTGCAAATTCGAACAGCAGTTAGGCCTAGAATTGCAGCCGTTTAGCGAACGAAGTGTTTCACAAAGAGCAGACGAGGCCGCATGCACTCACGGAAGAATCTCTCGTCAGGGTAGATGGGTCGCTTTCTGCCCGTCTCGGCAGCGACGGATCCCCATCCATGCACCTCGGTCCTGCGTCGCGATGATTTCGTTCCAAGGGGTTACGCGATTCTGTAGTGGCATGATTATGTGTATTCTTGTTTTAGCATTGTCTTGTTAGCGTTGTTACAGGCGAGGCGTTGCACTAATCCTAACAAAGCCCAGAGACCACCGGTCCCAATTGGGATTTCCAAAAACGATCCAGCATCGTCTCAAAATCCGTTTTGGGACAATGCTGAAGTACTCCTCAGCGATAACTTCGAAGATCTTCCAACGCGAAAATCGATCCGTCAGAGTAACAGGTTCTCCAGTATCTACCGCCACTGTAGAAGTGACGCATCTCATCTGATTCCAACAGATCCAGGATGCCTCTGACACTGTCAATCCCAAGTATTTCTCCCAAGCCACCCACATTCCCGGTCGTCACGACCGAATCAAAAAGGGGAAGTCGCTGATGGTACCTTCCGTGGATCGATACTGTTGGCGGCCATTGGCCGTGGTGCTGCATGCCGTGTAGCAGCGATATCGCATCGGCCTGAATGAGTTGCAATGCTGGCAGTTCCGGGTGCGTGGCACGCTTGAAAATCAGGTTGCCAGTAAACGAAATCCACTTGGATTCTAGTTTCTGATTGCACATCTCCTCAAGTGTGATTGCCGGATCGTGAAAAACGTCATACCGTTCTGTGTTGATCGATTCCTCGTCGTGACGGTCACGAATAAAATAGTCGGCACAAAAAAGTCGATTCACCAAATCATATCGGCGTTTGCAAATGAGAATTCCAATTACCGAAAGAAAGGCTTCCTGTGCAAAAAACCGAAAGTTATCCTGTGAGATAGCTCGAATACCGGCATTGGGCTTTGTAAGGATCTTCGCAAAATTGGCTGTTTTCTCAAGAAGAGCGACGATTGCGGGCAAGAGCCATGACTCGTAGACACTACTACCCGTAATGGCGACCACGTCAATTAGTGCATCTCGGATTGGCCGCATCTTTTCGATCGAATCAAGCACGTCATCCGGCCACGATTCCTCGGCATCTCGATCGAGACTCATTCGATGCGCCTCCAAATCAACGACCAAATCCTTTGCGAATTGATCGAATGCCGCCGCGGGGTTACCGCGTCCCGTAATCAATACGTCGCAAAATCGTCGACTTGAACGGATGCAAATAACTGAGGATAACCCATTGCTAATTATAAACGCTGGCGCCTTGCCAAGTGGCGGTTTGACGTTCAGAGGCTTGTCGAAAATGTGCCGGACTAGTCGCTCGTAGTTCCGGCTAAATGATTCTTCATCACACATGTCAATGTAGATTCGACTTCCGTAGAACACTGGCAAGCAAGCTTGGTCGTCTTTATCACGCTCCCTGAGAATTGCGACGAACTTCGTTTGTCCAACCTGCTTGTATAATTCCGCAGAAATGATCTGTGATTCAGTTCCAACTCCGCCCTCCCGTTTGTCCGCTTTCGCGGCATAGTTGGCGTCGGAGACCATCAAGATTCGGTCAATCGACTCGTCGGTGACCATCTGCTCCATGAAAACATTGGCATCTTGTCCCTCACGCAAGTCCCATTGGTCAAGCACGACTTCGATACCATCCGCCTGAAGTGATGTCGCTAGATCGATTACCCATTCGACATGGTCTTCGTTTGTGTGTGCATAGGATACAAATACTTTCCGTATCAAAGATTGATTCTCGCTCATGCTTTCACGTGCATCATTTCGATTTCATAGCTTGCTATTTTTACCCATTTTAGTTCTACAGCTCTCGTGATAGGCAGCCAAGCAGTTCAATGCACATCAGAAGTGCCGATACTGCTACGCCGACATCAATGGATTGACCATCAGTGTGTTCGCTACGATTGCGAAATTGGTGAATCGCATTGAGCAGCACGTAGGTGTCTTTGCTGACATAATTGGCTTTGGAATCAACGTGCATAGTGCAACCCGTCAAGACTTGTAACAGTCCAAGTTGTTTCGGTCGATCAGCGGGAACCACTATGTTGCCACCAGCCATCATGGCGGCGATTTGTTTGTTTTGACTACATGGTGGAGACGTCCAGAAGCAGATGATTTCTTGAGGTATCTTTCGCGTGGGACCGAACTCGTGCTTCCAAATCAGGTCAAGGGCTTCGTCTTCGACATGTGTTAGATTGTTCAAGCAATGCTTGGCGTAATCGGGAATGTCCCCAATCGCTTGCTTGACGAGACGGAATAAGCTGGGGTCGACGACTTTGAAGTGCGACAAACGTAGCTCAAGAAGGTCACGGATATTCGCGTGGTAGCTGGGTTCGTTACCAAACAGTCGGCTGACCGTTCCTGCGTCCGGTGCAGCATTTTGAACATGTGTCCGTAGCAGCCGACAACCGCAATGCAGTTTGGTGCGATCGCGGCTCGCGAACCCTCTCGCTATCAATGCGTCACGGTCTTCTCTCCCGATTTGGTTCTCATCAACGGGTTCGTTCTCTGCAAGGAAATGGAATCCATCACGAGCACTTATGCTGAGTGTGGTGTCATGCCAAAGCATTTTCAAACGGTCGGCTTGTTGCTCACAAAGACGGTTCGCCGCACGAACGACGGCCTTGTTGTCAACTTCTGTTGACGTGCCGTGCAAACCATTCAGCATCGAGAGCAGCAAAACAGGGTGCCCGCCCGTCCAGTTGGAAAGCTCTTTCTGTGCTCCGCTCCCCAAAGAAAGCCCTGATTTGGCGACCGCTGCCTCAATGTCCTTTTCGTCGAAGCAACCAACTCTAAGCGGCACCTGATCACCGAACAGATTCCAAAACGGGCTTCCCTGTACCTCTTTGTCTCTCGCGATCTCGCGAAGTGGCGCGCGGGTTGCTGTGATAAGTTGGTGCTGTCCGTTTAGAATTTCACGCAACTCCCCAAACAACTGAGCGGGCAGGTTTGCTTCTGCCAGTGGACGATCGAAGCTGTCCCAAATAAACAGCAGTTCGTGGCCCTCTTCCTTCATCTCCGCAAATAGATCCTCCAAAGCCGTGTATTCCGGCTCGTCGAGGTAATCCGCGAAAGCGGAGACTGCCGGCGAGACCTTCATCGCTTGCCCCAGTCGTTTGCAGAACTCCTGGTAGAAAGCAGTTTTTGACTCGGGGGCGATCGTAAAGTCCCAATACAGAACGGCACCGTACTCACCACTTTCCAAGGCCCGTTTCTCCAGAGCCTTCAGGATGACCGACTTGCCGATATAGGCAGGTCCGACGAGTGACAGTTTGGGGCGTGGGCCACGCAGGTCGCTCCAAATGCGATCGAGCATGCCTGCACGCCCGATAAGTTCAATCGTTTGCGAACCTTGAATCGGGAAAACTTCACTCATCTTCTAAATCCTCTTGCAGTCGTTTGACTTCACGTGAAAGATGCTTCATCTCCCGAATTTTGGCATTTGTTGGCTGTTCTTCCGACTCTGTCAGTGCTCGCGACTTCAAAACGGCAATGTCTTGGTGCAAATCAATCCACATCCCCATTAACGGAACAGCAAGACCGTATTTCCGATCCGATGAAGGCCCCGTCTTGGCAATCAATTCCAGTTCCAATAGGTCGGCAAGATCGCGATCCAGATCTTCATCGGGCAAAAAGATTCCCGCATCAGCCAATTTTTCCTGCAGCATTCCAAATCGAGGCGGCGAATTCGATTGCTTTGTCTCAGCACGAATGATCGCCAACAGCAGTTTCCGGCGATGCAAGTGGGCGTAATCCCAGATCGCAGCAAAGTGCTCGTTATCTTGTAGCAATTCCATGATCGCATCGAACATGTGCTCAGACTTGATCCGCGTGACCTGCTGTCGTGTTGCCAAGTCGAAGGCACGATAACAAACACACTGAATCAGATAAGGCTGTCCAGCGGTCAAACTGATGATCTGTTGGATCACTTCTTCAGAGAATTGCAGCATGCCGTTGACAGGTTCAACAATCAGTCGCCGCGCGTCATCGTCGCTAAGTGCCGTGACGCCGTATCGTGTCCCAAGACCGTAGAGTGCCGACCAATACTCTTCGCGAAGCCGCTGCAATCGAAGCGATCCGGTAATCAACATGGTGAACCGTGGTGTGCTTTGAACAAGGCTTCTTAGATTCAATAAAAACTGGCTCGGCAGTTCACCACGCTCAATATCGTCTTGCAGCTTGTCAAACTCATCTAACATCAACAGCAAGCTCATCCCAGAAGCCTCCAAGTGTTCCACAGCAGTTTCAACAAACTCTTGAAAGTCACTGAACGGCATTTCCTTGCCAATCAGGTCGCGTACGCTCTGTGACACCGCCCTGCGATTTGTTGCAATTGAGCCATCGGGGAAAGTGACGCGGCCAAAAGCATCACGCACTGCTCGCGCGATTTGCAAGGCAAACCTCTGAAAGAAACTTGCCGCCGACACTCGCCCGTCGTTGTCCCCTTCGGCGGAGTGAACGCTGCAATAAACACACAGCCAATTTGGAATCGAGTCGGTTCCTTCGAGATGTCTTAGGATCGACGATTTACCAGAACGACGGTTGCCTTCGAGCAGCACCAGATTACCACTCTCTTGCACTTGTCTTCGTATTTGGTCAATCAATCCTTCACGACCGTAGAACAGATCGTTTCGCTCGCGTGTGATCGGATCTCCGCAAACGTAAGGACTGACTAAGCTTGTGGTGTCGATAGGTGTTTCTTCACCCTGCAAATCAGCGTTTTGCTTGCCAGGCGCCGGTACAATTAAGTTAGAGCTTCCCTCAAATGGGACACCATTAAAACGCTTGCCGGACCAACGAATGGCCACTTCTTGTTCACCGTCAACCGGAAGGCATGCCAATTCGAGTTCCGTAGTATCATCATCGCGCAGGTGCGGGATTACACCTCTCTTTTCTTCAATATCGAGCCCGACTGAACCAAGGCGTAAAACGCGAACAGGCAGCAGACCACAATTCTTGACTGTGACGATAAATCTATCCGGCTCTCGCCTAATATTCGAAGCGAGCGAAACGGTCAGCTCAATTGTCGGTGGCGAGTGCATACGTTTGATGCAATCGTCGATCAGATTCAGAAATTCGGAAACTAAGTGTTTGGGTTTACCGCTCTTTTCAGAGTCAGGGATCAACTTTTGCGATGATTTAAACATCGCTCGCGTGGCCTGTAAGGTGGCCAGCAAGCTCGCACCGTCGTTAATGATTGCCGTCAACAACGTCATTTGGTCGATTGCTTCGCTCATCGCGATAGCCCATGGAGCCAGTGCGGTGCATTCACGAATCGATTCAATCGTGAATTCACTCGGTCCGGCGTCTACAAAGCAAGGAACACACGATTCGTAAACAACTTGGTTGTAGCCAGCCGGAGAATTGCGAGTTCCATTTATAAAGTCGACTAAATAGGGATTTCCGCACTTCTGGCAAATATGCAGCGGCGATCCGTAATGTGCAGTATCTTCTAGGCATGAAATTAAGTTGGCTGATACGTTCCATTTCACCGGGATGCCCTTACGTCGGGCCATTGATTCAATTGTATCGCGGTTTTCATTAGCTTGTTGATCCACGATTCGATGTAATGCGATGCGGCGAATTTCCTCATCAATCCATCGATAAATCGCATTGGTGATTTCGGTGCTTTTTTGATCTGTTGATACACTCGCAAGCGTTGCGATCGCATCATCGCGTTCGTTATTCACCGCTTGGATCACTCGTTCTTGAACCTGCATCGCTGGAACGGGGATGGGTAACGATTCCAGCGTCTTCGCCGAAAGGTGCCGAGCCGCAGATCCTCGGGCTCGTTCGTCGAGCCAGGTTCTTGCGTCTTCGCTTTGTAGGTACGCCACAAGGTAATTTGGATCGATGCCGGGTTGGACTCGGAGGACGAACAGCCCACTGGACGCGACACCGCCGCTCGCTTGATCGCGAACAATTCCAGTTTTGCCGATCGTCCCGGATTTGGACAGCAAGACGTCGCCGCCACGAACTTTCTTTCTTGGATCTAGGTTTGAAGCAGCAGCGGGCATCAGCCACGATGACCCACTGGTAATCGAGCCGCCCTGAATATCCTTGATTCGCAGATAAGGGATTGCTTCATCGGCAAAATCGAATGGGCGTTGTGGATTGATTTCCTCTACTTCCACTTCGTCAAATAGCGTTGTTCCCGATGGTTTGTAGTTGGATCGCGGTGGCGATTCCATTAGCTCCCGTGTTGGGATGTTGTGACCACGCAAGATTTGGCAAACTTCGCCAAGCGTTTGAATCGGAATGTCACTGGATAATGCTTCCAGTGTCGCTTCTAACTTGCTTTCCGTACCTGCTCGCGGTGTCAAATCAAACTCACGATCCGCCAACTTTGAAACGCCTTCGACGCGGTACGTCGTGTTCGAATCGGGACGCCGGGCATGATTCCAAAACTTGATGCACAGCTCGTCCACGGTATAAGACATTTCTAAGTCTTCGCGGTTTTCGCGATAGATAGCATCACCATCAATAAATCGAACACTCTTTGTTTCGCCACCACGGACGACCTCCAGAAGCGTGAAGCCGACCGATGTATAAGGCTTGAACAGTTTCGATGGCAGCGAGATCACCGTCTCAAGTTGGTTTTGTTCAATTAGAAACTCACGCAGCGGTTGGTCTTTTTGGCTGAAAAGTAAGCTGGGCGGCACTGTCATCATCAATCGACCGCCAGGCCTCAAATTGCTTAGGGCATGTTGCACGAACAGCGATGCCGAATCGTTCGTTGGTACAGGATACTGCCCCAGTCCATCGGTATCGATTTTCATTCCCCATGGCGGATTGCCTAGCACGACATCGAACAATTCGTGATGAGGATTGCCCGCGCCGTCGCGTTCCAAACTACTACCACGTTCAAGTTGTGGCTCGACGACGCCCGACAGCACCAAGCGAGTCAGTGCGATGACGTACTGGTGTTCATCCAGTTCCACGCCCGCCACGCTGAGTAGCGGCTTACCGGATTGCAATTTTAGCGGATCCGACATGTCTGTCATCTTGTGAACATAATCGATTGCCCGCGTCAGGAAACGACCAGTGCCGATGCATGGATCGTAGACCGATTCACCTAACTTGGGATCAGCTAATCGCACCATCACATTAACGACTTCGATCGGCGTCCGCATCATTCCTGCATCTTCCACATCGGCACTAGCTAGGCATTCGTCGAATATGCGACGAAGTGCGAGTCGTTCCGCAGGTGTTTCGATCTGGTGTGAACGCAGCCAATCGCACATCGACTTGACGACATCCGGCGGATACCACAGCAGCACCTCCAGGCCGGGCGTGATCCGCGAGAGTTGCACAGCAAGCGCTGAGTCAGGTTCGTGATTGACGATCCGTCCCATCACCAATTTCAACGTTTCGGAAAGCTGTTCTGGCGGTAATTCGCACCAGCTTCGCCAGTGCAACTGTGAAGGCAATACGGGCGTAAAGTCATCTTCATCGAATGCTGCGATGGCTTCCCGTTCAGCATCCTGAAAATCTGCCCAGCGCAAAAATATCAGTGTAGCCAACGCCACCCAAACGTGCTGCACGGAGCTATCCGAAGTTCGCAGCCGCTCACAAATCGCTTGCAGTTCTTTCGATGTTCGAGAAATTGATTGCCCAAATGCCACGGCGATTACAGCTCCCCTGCAAAGGCTTTGCGAAGGACAGCATCACGGAGCGACTCAAGGTAGACTCGGCTACCGCATACCTCCGCTTTGAGACTCTCGACATCGGAGAGCCTGTTGAATATTGAGTGGATCAATCGGAGAACGCGTTGTTGTTCGGGCAATTCCGGAATCGGGATCTGAATTTCCTCGATGTAAGATGCCGGAACCCGTTGCTGTCCGACCGCTCCACGAAAATGGTGTGTCGCTTCAACACGAAGGGGCTTCTGTCGGAGAAAATGCCAAATCCACTCTGCTTCAATAACGTCCGCCATTGGTCGAACAACATGGAACTCGGTCGAGCCGAAACCTAATTCGTTCGACAGGTTGCGTGCCACTGCGCACTTGCCGTTCTGCATGCAAGGCGTGATTTTCGCAAAGATAACGTCACCTTCCGAAAAATAAGTGAATCCTTTTTTGACTTCCGCATACGGCCGAACTTCCGCACCGACGATTGCACCCTTGTACTGATCAACAGCGGGCATCGGAACAAATGACACTGCATGACCATCGGGGAGGTCCCTAAGACTGGCTGGCCTTCGTGGGTTTATCTGCGTGACGCATGACAGCTTTTTGCTTGGCCACTGCGGCGATGTGCTAGCCTGCCCAACGATATCAACGATCTCCCCCAACAACTCTTGCACCTTCGACTCGTTGGATACCGTCAGGTCAAGCACTTCATCAAGTTGTCGCGTATCGAGCTCGTCGTTTCGGTGTGGGTTTCTCGCAGATAGGTCGTAGCCTTTGGCAACGATATCGTCGATGCTAGTACACCAAGATCGCTCGCTATCATCTCTGCTATGCAGTTTTGAAAGAAAGTCAGGGAACTGCGTTCCATCCATTGGTTTTCTTGATGTCTTGCACTCGAATCCATCATTCGTTAGCTCGTAAAACCAAACTTCCTTTGTTTGCAGTTTTCCAGTTGTTGGCGTTTTCGTAGGTCGATCGAAGAAAAGAACATTTGTCTTTACATTTGTATATGGCAGGAAACAACCGGCTGGTAGCGAAAGCACGGTATGTACGTTGAATTGCTCCAATAGCTCCTTCCTGATTTTCTGGCTTGCATTTTCTTGCGTAACAACTCCCTCTGGAACGATCACTGCGGCACGACCGCCTTTGGCGAGGTTGCGCATGATGTGTTGCAAGAACAAGCACTCCGTCGCCCCTGAGCGAACTCGGAAATTGGTTTGCAACTCGGAGGCCATTTTGCCGCCGTAGGGTGGATTGGAAAGAATGACGTCGTACTTGTCCTTCTCGGCGACGTTCTGGTTGTGGACTTCCAGCGTGTTGCCGAGTTCCAAGTTAGCCGATTCGATCCCGTGAAGGATCATGTTCATGGTACCCAGCAAGTAGGTCAGCGGTTTGATCTCCATTCCGTAGAAAGTGCCCGATTGCAGCTTCTCCAAATCGCGCCCGCTTAGATTGCGGGCCTTCGGATTCCGGTTTGCATCCACCATGTAGTCAGCGGCTTCACCTAAGAATCCACAGGTTCCGAAGCAAGGGTCATAGACTTTTTTGCCAACTTGCGGCTTCACGACTTCGATCATCGCACGAATGATGTGCCGCTGGGTGTAGAACTCGCCCGCGTACCCGGCGCTGTCAGCAGCAACGCGATTTAACAAATCCTCGTAGATTTCCGACAACACATGAACGTCAGTGTCGCTGCTGAAGTGCAGACGGTTTACTTGTTGGACCACGCGAGCAAACGATGCGCCTCGACGGCAATAGTTGCGGACGTTGTCAAAGATGCGGCGGAATCGTTCGGCCATTGGATCGTCCCCCAATCCCTTCTTGGGATCGGGGCTGGTTAGTTTGATCCACAATTTGCGGTCGACGAACTCCAGCATCTCGTCGGGATGATCGGTCTTGGATGCCCAAGATGACCAGGCATATTCACCGGCCAAGCGGCGATCATACGGCTCGTCGTCGAAGGCAGCTTCCTCTTCCCTTCGCGTTTCGGCTTCGTCAAACGCCTTCAAGAAGAACAACCATGCCAGTTGCTCGACGTAGTTTCTCGCATCAACGCCTTCGGAATTGAGCTGATTGCAAGCGTTCTTGACGATCTGACCAACTTCCTGACGACGATGGTCGACGGAGCCGTTTGTTTTTGGCGCAGCGGACTTCTTGGCTACCGCCTTGGTCGTCGCGTTTTTCTTTTTGGTTGCTTTCTTCTTTGCCATGTATGTTAATTCGTTAAACGATGCGTTTGTTTAAAGACGTGGGTTAGGCTTCCAGCCTGTCGTTGTGTGCCGACAGGCTGGAAGCCTATCCCACAATTGGTCATGTGGATTTTGGTGGCGTCTGTCCAGTGCGGATATTGTCGAGTAGTTCCATGACACCAATCTCGCTCGCCCAGTGGTTCAGGTATTCATTGTCGATCACGTCGTCGGAAACCGACAGGATGCCGACCGAGTCCGTGAGTTGCCGGTCGGATGGGCTGATCGTGTACCAACGCAACTTGTGAAGGATGACATCTTCCGGGGCGGCAAGGATCGCGGGTTGCCCCAAAATCGTGACGCTTCTCCGTCGTTTGAATCTTTCAAGTTCGTAGGCGTCTCCGGCGAGTCGAAAGAAATCGACCTTCAACGCCGACCGGTTGTCCAGTGCATTGAATTGGTAGGGTGGCTTGAGTGCCGATCGAACGCTGATCTCTTGGATGAAAAAGTCATCTTCAAAGAGATTGACGATTGCATCGACATCAGCGTCTTCAAACTCGATCACGAAGTCGATGTCGTGTGTCGATCGTGGGATGCCCCAGTAGTTGCTAGCCATCGAACCAACGAGCATGTAGTCGATCGAGGACTGGTTGAGTCGCCTGAGGCAATCTTGCAGTAGTTCTTGTTCAGTCATCAGAAGCCACCATGGCATTCGTTGGATAGGCTTGCCGCAAACGTTCGTGTAGCTTGCTTTCAATCAATTCGGACGTTGCATCAGGGTATCGGCCACGAATGCCATCACGAGCAATCTCGCACGACATTTCGTGCAAGTTCAGTGCGATCAGCAACCGTTGCTCGCCAGTCATCTGGCGATATCGCTGGATTTGCTGCTGGGTGAATTCGGTTGGAGTCATGCGTTTCACAGGGTCATGGGGACGTAGACGTGTTGTTTAATTGCTTCCAAGTCAACTTTGAGGTCTTTTGCGCCGCCGTAACGTTTGGTCAACGTTTGAAAACTGCCAAACTGTTCGACGAACTGAGGTGCGCCGTACGTCTGCGCCCGTTCAAGATCGTCGATCCCGAACATCGAGTAATGGTCCAGTGCTGTTCGCCAGAAGTCGATTTTCCATGCGTCACCAGATTTGGCGATCTCTTCGCCTGCTAAGCTGAAATCGGTACTGCCAATCTGTAAGTTACCGCTTTCGTTTTGAGGCAGCGTCAAACCAAACTTAGACTCGTACCATACATTGTCAGCTTGCCAGAACCGAGCGACTCGTTCGGGACGCGTCGGTACTTGAGGTAATTCAAATCCGATTTTTGACAAAATGTCGACGTCATCGGTGTCGGGTAAATCGAGGTAGTGACGGAACGCAGCTGGATAAATGTCTTGATCTCGCAAGTCCTCCCGCAATTCTTGACGGCTCTTTTTGTCAATCCAAATTTCGAGTAACTGATCGATACTCTTGGACGATACGCCCAACAAGAACTCACGTGATTGCTCGGTATAGTCCTCAAATGGTATTTTTCGACCGTCGGCTAGACAGACGTAGCGGTTAGAATCCGAGATGAAAACCGTAACGCCTTCATCCACTGGCTTCGGTGTCTTGGGATCGTCACTATCCTTTTTCTTTGGTTTCGACTTCGGCTTTGCTCCCTTTTGCTTGTTTGCTGGGTGCCCGTCAAATTCAGCATCTTCGAGCGCACTGGCACCGGAATAGTCGAACAGAGTGAAGTAGCGTTTGTTGACGTCTTCACAGAGTCGCGTTCCACGTCCCTTCATCTGCTTGTACAGAATCGCACTGCGTAGCGGGCGAACGAAGACGACGTTTTTTACGTCGGGTGCATCGAAGCCGGTTGTCAATAAATCAACGGTGACGGCGACACGTGGTTTACTCGCGCCGACGATCGCGAAGTTTCGTTCCAATTGGTGACTGTTGCGTTCACTGCGAGTGACCCGGGCGGCATAGTCTTTGTCTCCCGACAATCGACGCAGTTCGGCAGCCATGAAGGCGGCGTGGGTATCGTTGACACAAAAGACGATGGTCTTTTCTTCTCGGAGTCCGTACTTACCGAGGATGGACCAAAGGTCTTCCGCAATCGCCCGAGTTCGATCCGGCAAACTGATGTCACGCTCGAAGTTCTTCGTTTCGTACTGCCGTCCTTCTGCGTCGGTATATCCGTTTTCGTCGACGTTTGTAATACGTTCTTCAAGCAGGTAGGGAACGAGGTAACCGTCATCGACCGCTTGGCGAAGTGTGTAAGTGAAGATGGGATCGCCGAAGTAGCTGTAGGTGTCACGTCGCTGCTCTTCAGCGGTCAACGCACGACGACCTTCTTCAAGTTCTCGCGGCGTTGCCGTCAGGCCAAGTTGCAGCGCACTACCAAAATGCTCCAGCACTCCAAACCAATCGCCAAAGCCGCTGCGATGACACTCGTCGATAACAACGAGATCGAAAAAACCTGGGTCGTAGTGCTCGTAGACCTTTTTGCCGTCCAGTTCCTCATCGAGGTTCTGGTAGTTGGCGAAGAAGATTTTCCCGACGGTGTGTTTTCCGTCGGCTACGGTCGCTTTGTCGATCGTGACTCGTTCGTTGGCATCAAACGCGTTGAACGCACGATACGCCTGGTCCTTCAAGCTATTGCGATCGGTCAAAAACAAGACATGTTGCCGCTTGAGAGCACCGCCACCCATCAGTTTCCAAACGAGTTGAAAAACAGTGAACGTCTTGCCTGTTCCGGTCGCCATTAACAACAAGACTCGCTCGATCCCTTGCGCAAATTGCCAAAGGGTCTTGGCGATTGCCATCTCTTGATAGGGACGCGTTTTTCGACGGCTGATTTGATCAACGTAGAAGTTTGCTGCGAAGGAACCTTCCCAGCGATCCCAATCAATGGTGACACCAAGTCGCAGAACGATTTCATCCGGCGTGGGAGGCTCTTTGAACGTCTCGTAGTCACCCGTTTCGTTATCAGTCAGAATCCAATCGTGACCATTTGTTGAGATTGAAAAGCGAAGCGACAAACGATCGGCATACCGCGACCCTTGCTGCATACCGTCGGCAGCGTCTTCGCTTTCTGCTTTCGCTTCACAGATGGCAAGTGGCACTCCACGGTAACGCAGCAGGTAGTCTGCGATGATCGCTTGCGAGGGATCGTACATCGAGTCGGCAGTGTCGCCGCTAAAATTGACACGGCCAGGGCCAATGCGTAATTCACGTTCGAGTTCCCAACCTGCAGTGGCAAGTTTGGGGTCGATTAGTTGTTGTCGGGTTTCCCGTTCGTTGAGTGGCATGAGGTCAGGTTCCCAAAACGCATGGTGGTAGAATCAATTGTCGCCGTTCGCAGTTCCATTGTTCCTGCCGGTGCTTAAGTTGATGCGTTTGGGTGAGCCGCTTCCTCCGCAGTTCCTGGGATGTGATTGGTTTCGTCGAGTCAAAGCCATAAAGCATCGGCTGTGCCAAACGAATGTGGAACATGAAAGAATTCTGCTCAAGCATGATCACTCTGCCTCCGATTGCATCTCAAATTCGACGCCCAACCGTTCCAGTTGCGCGGACAGAGTTTGGTAGTTTTTGTAGCCAAGTAGCTTGGCGGCTTTAGTGACCTTTCCGTCGGATTCCAACATGGCTCGACGCAGGAAATGCCGCTGAATATTGAGTAAATGCGACTCCAGGACAAAGCTGCCGCCAAGCGGAAGGCTGAGCAGATCGTCGTTTTTTGCAGAGGGAAATTCAGCGACCGCAGCAGCGATATCTTGGGGTTTGAGAGTCTTGGAATCGGCCATCATGGCGGCTTGAACTAAGGCATTAGAAAGCTCTCGAACATTTCCAGGCCAAGGATACCGCTGCATAAACTGAATTGTGTCAGCAGAAATGGATTTGTCTTGATAAGACGGACCACCTTGCTTTTTCAGCCGAACGTTGATGTCGATCAGCAGCGTTTTCGAGATTTGTGCGATATCTTCGGGACGTTGCCGAAGCGGTGGTAGTTTTAACGTGACGATGGACAGTCGATACAATAGGTCTTCACGGAACGCACCATCGGCGATCGCTTTGGTTAGGTCTCGGTTGGTAGCGGCGATTATTCTGACATCGACTTTCTTGTCCTGCATCGCTCCGACAGGGCGGAAAATGCGGCAGCATGGGCCTTCGGCGGCTGGCGGTTGAAGTGCTCGCAGCAATTTCGCCTGCATCGCCAAATCACATTCCCCGATCTCGTCCAAGAACAGCGTCCCACCGTCCGCTTCCTCGAACGCTCCAATGCGATTCTTGTCCGCGCCCGTGAACGCTCCTTTAACGTGACCAAACAGTTCCGATTCAAGTAGTTCACGGGAAATGGCCGCACAATTGATCGACACAATCTGTTGACGGCCCCGGTGACTCGCTTTATGAATGGCCTCGGCAAACATTTCTTTGCCAGTACCACTTTCACCAAGAATCAATACGGGAACGTCATGAATTGCGGCCCGTTGTGCCCGGCCGACGGCCGCCTTGATCGCTTCGCTCTTGCCGACAATGGATTCAAATCCGCTGACTTCTTGAGGCGTCCGAGTCGCGAGATGCTGCCAGTACCGATCAGGCTCCCGAAGTAAGTCGGGTAAAACGTCGGTTGTAATATCGAACGGAATTTCCGTCTTCCAGGCTTTGCCGTTGTACGTCTGGTACAACGTCGCTGGAAATTGACTCTTACCAAGCAGAATCCAAATTGCCCCCATCGCTGGAGTACCAGGACTAAGGTGAAACGCAAGTTCGTCGTCTTTGGCCCTACGAAGCCCTTGCAAAATTGGACGCACGATGTCGAGCAACGCGCCGTGATCCGACGGATTTTTTACCGCCACCACATGAATCTTAACTTTACGGTCCAACCAAGAAGCAAACTCATTTGATGCTGCTGGTGTGTAGTCACTCAGCAGATGAATCTGGTCGAAGGACTCTTGGTCTAACAGCGATTTCACCGGCCCCACTCCCGGTACGCTATCGCACTGACCGACGATCTTTCGCGCAGCCTCGGACGCAGACGACGGCACTGCAGCGACCATCGCTTTCAAGTCGGTATGCCCGATCCACGATACGAGTACTCGTTTTCCCACTATTGACCGCCATCACAATTGTTCTTTTGACAAATGCAATGGTATCGCGACGAAATGGCTCCTACTACCCGTCTTGGAAGGCTAATTGTCGGTTCCAACGCGAACCGGACGTAATTGGCAATCCTGCTTCGATGGGCTAAATAGACGCCTGATCTGCGTTACGTCTCTCTGATAGGACAGGAGTGCTCCCGGCGTTTCTGCAATCGCAAACCGAGACCAACGCTAACGGATGCAAAACGCAAAAGGTATTGCCCGTCTTTCTTTTGAGCCTCACGGTCGTCTTGTCGGCTTCGGTTGCGCCGCCCGCTTTGGTTGAGGATTGGCTAGACGACGTTTCAGTTCCAGAAGCTCACTTTGCGAAACAGCCGGAAGTTGTTCACCAGATGAGGGTACTCGACGGTTCTCTCCGCCGCGCCCCAACTGCAAAGTGTGTTATGAGGCACCCCCCAAAAGCATGTTCTTTGCCTTGATCGTCAGATAATCTGTTTAGGATTCTGTTATGGAAATCCTCAAGAACGGCCGCACCGAATTCCAGCCAAATCGGCAACCTACAATCGCCCGCGAAACATGCCAACTTCCGCAAGCTATTGACGCTGACTCAGTGCACGTAGTTTAGCGGGCGTCAGAGGCGAATGGCTGAACCACTCGGCGGCGCAGTGGCAGAATGTCGCAGGGTAGTTGTCGCTTCCCGGCCGTCTTCCGAATGCGGTTCACTTCGCGCAGCATCATCAGCAGTTGGCGGCGAACCGGTGCATAGGGCGAAAGTGGTAGCTGGTAAAACGCGAGCGCCAGTTTCTCTTGAGATTCCCGCAGGGCTCGGTCGGTAAACCAGGCCCGCAGGTCCAAGTACTGCTCCCGATCAATCGCAACATGGGCATGCCATTTGTCATCACGTGACCCGTCTTTCTTTCGACCACCAGGTTTGTAGCTGATCGAATAGCCGGCATAACGTAGCGGGACTCGCCGAATGTCACGGATCCGATTTGCCTCTTCCTCGAAGAAGCGATGCTCGCCCTTGGTCGCCATTAACACAAAAACCGATTCGTGACGGATGTATTGTAGGTTCGATCGTCCCGCCTTCTTTCGGCGTGCTCGCGTGGATTCCGACACATCAATTCCGTATTTCTGAATCAGCTTCCTGTCGATTGCGTCTGGGGACTTCCCGCTCGGCACCACGCCTTTGACGTAGAACCAGTATCCATGTCGCAGGTAGCAACAAGCGATCTGCTGAATGAATCCCTCGACCGAAGTGGTGACTGCTCGATACACCCGGAGCACCCCAAGCTGAAGCGATGGAAAAAATGGGGTGCCTGTTTTCTTTGGCACAGGCTCCCCAAAAGCCATATTCCTTCATAATAACGCAGCAAGATGATGCGGGAGTTCCCTTCTGCCGCAATTGCACCAGCAGTGCCTTTGCAAACGGAAAACCACTCCAGCTTTGGGCCGACTTTGCTCGCAGCACTACATTCTTCAATTGTGCCACGCCAATGCATACAACCCACCATCCCCAGAACCTTCAAGCGGTAGCCCCTGAGTGCAGATGCACCCCAGGCGACTGCCATCGATTCGCTGCCACAGAAGGCCCGTGCTCCCGCACGAGTCTTGTGTGACCGCCCTGCGCCTTTCCAAGGACCGGCGACTGTAACAAGTCCAGTCACCGGTATAGCTCTTCAGCAGGTACATATTACCCGTCAGCTCTTTCGTCGTGGCATAGCCGTCAGCACCACCTGTTACGACGCCAACGAGTCCCCACTGCCTTGCAGGGAACATCGCTCAAATCGAACCCAAGCTCCCACTTGGACTCGACTCGACTGTCTACTCAAGCCACACTCCCAGTCTACGGCGTTTGAATCACCTGACGGACCAATGTCAGGCACCGGTAACCACACCGGCTGCCGCAGACCTTCCTACGTTAGTCATCTTCTTCATCTTGTGGATCACGTCGCTATCCCGTTTACCGGGAGGGACGTTGGCCGTATGTCTCGTTCGCCAGAACAAGCATAGTTTCCATCGGAATTCTGTTTCCAGCGTCCCGATGATTTCAGAGTGCCGAACGTAGAAGCGCACTCTTACCCATCGACCAAGGTCTTTCGCATTTCGGCTCCGTCTTCCACAAGACTCACCGGCAAGCCCTCGCGGGCCTTTCATAGTTGAGCTATTCACAGTCGTTGGATTTGCCAACGATCCCCGCAGTAAGTCGCCTGCGGTTCGGCCTGTCGCCAGGCTCGAAGCTCCCCACGCCGGACAAGTTGAACGAGGTCGATGACCTCGGACCCCTGTGTGCAGGATTACACATCTCATTGCTAAGAATCCTCACCTGCTTTGAAAGATGACGGCCTGGCGTGACTGCTACGAGCAAGTCACGCAAGGTTTGTCCGTATCGCCCCCGCCCCTGGGCATTACAGCACATACCCAGCGGATCTATTGTATCGGATCGAATCGTCGTATTACTCGGTTTGTACACATCTGGCATACGAAGCCAGCTGCCAAATCGGATTACTCGACGAAGCCTCCGTCGAACCGGACAAGCACCTCTCGATGCATCCGGCTCTACGGGTCAATCGCGTGACAGGTGGTTAGTCCTGTCCCCTTAGCCTGGATGGTGAGTCCAAGTTTACCGGGTGCGACCGCCTACTGAAGTCCATCTTGCATGTCACCACTCGCGGATCCGAATTTGCAAATCCGCTTGCAGCAACGCGTTTAACGTAAAACGATAGCCAAGGTCAGGCATCCGACACCCAACCTCACAGGCATCATTAACGTACCGACTCAGTTTTGCAACTTTTGCCCCCAACAAGCCAATTACTTTGTGAACATCGACCGGCTCTGCCGAGACATTAGACAGCCGCAAGGAATCGGCCAGCATCGCTCCAAGACTGGGTTGTAAGGGACTCAATTTGTGTTTCCAATCTTAGCCGACGGTTTGAGTGGTTCGGCTGTTGTTGACTGGATTTGTTGTCCTGTAGTTTAGATTTTAGGCGTGTCGGTTGCGTTACACTCGATTGCTCAAAATACGTGTCGCTTGCGTTACGCTATTCACCTGAATGCGTGTCGGTTGCGTTACGCTTTGCTTACAGCGACCACAGATTGAGAGCACCCAACCAACGGGGATGATTGTATTTTTTCGATTTCAATTCTGATTCAGCGTCGTGCTCCAAAGTACTTGTACAAAATAAGTACTTGAAACAAATGATTTGGCTTTGAGTAAATCACTTTGAACTGCCCAGGATGGTGCCGATCGCGGTCAGTGAATTCTTTTCATTTTTCGCGTTCGTCGATCGATGGTCGGTTGGCACCTTACCGAACAATTCACTTTGCAATTTGGCAAAAACCGTTCGGCCTTCCGCCGTCAGATCGTGTTTGCACTGCTCAAGACGCTTTATCTCCAACCACCAGTCCGGTGGCGTTCGACTTCCCTTCGATGCTTTGTCGACGGAATCAATCAGAAAAGCCATTGGGCTCTTTTTGAAGAACCCTTTTCCAAAACGTTCGATTGCTGCTTGAGTGATGTCGCACCACTCAGCCAACAGTCGGGGGCGATACCGAAAACGCGAGATCAGACGAACCGCCGGTTCGCGTTCAAAGCCAATCGCCAATAGTGAATCCATCATCGGTGACTCTGCTGGAGACCGTTCCCGAGCATGACTCTCCTGACGCGAGAAGTAATTACCGCGTGTCATTGATACGAAATACTTGTTCGTCGACGTCCGATACACTTTGGCCTCGCTCAGCACTTGAAGATCAATCAGCTTTTGGAGGTGACGACTCACCTTATCTTTTCTAACACGTCTTGGCACGCTGGGGCTGAACCCAAGCGTATCGACCGAGAGCTGATCAAACTCGACAGCCTGAAGTTGAACTCGCCGAGACAGGATTTTGCTGACGAACAGAAACAAACGACGACTGGCCGTATCGAACGCACGATATTGGGCGAGGTCGAATCGGAAATTCCCACCAATTGCTTGTACCATCTCAAAGAAAATCGGGTTCCAAGCGATTTTCCAAGCCCGCGACGAACGTAACTCAGCGGGGAGGCTGTAGCTGAGGAATCCAAAACTGACCTGCCGATGCTCTCTTCGCATCGGGTCATAGAATGCGTCGTTCATGTAGTTCACGACCGACAACCGCCGGATGGCTTCCCGGAACTGCTGGTATTGCCGGCCACCACGCCGCGTTGACTGGTTAATGAGTCCTAATTGACTTAGGAACCAGTGTGGTGTTGCGACCAATTCTGACTCTGGCTCGGCACCGCGACCGCGAAGGCTCAGCGAGAGTAGTCCCCAAAGGAATAATTCGTCTGAAGCCGAAAGCCCCAGCGGTGCGAATACTCGGGTGTTCGCCTGAGAGCGTTTGCCTTCTTGGTTTGAATAAGAGTAGGAAGCGGCATAGACAGCATTCTCGACGAGCGAGAGCCTGGGATCGAGCGGGCACAGTGCATGTTCAACGAGCGATAGTTGCCCAACGCCCGAAATCCGTCTTTGTGTGCCGTTATTTGGTGCCATGGTTAGATCTTTCATGCTTTAGCTATCTTGACTGGCTAGCACGTCTAAGCGGACCTGGAAAGCAAAACTCAATTCGGGCCTCTGGTGAGGCATCACTACCATTCCGATATCAGTAATAACCCTTGCTGCAATGCGTGGCATCACGCAGGATGAATCCAGTACGAGCTAAACTCAGTTCTGTGTCAATTCCCTTTAACGAATGTTTTCCTTGACGACCTTCGTTCTTTTGTGTCACGGTATCTAAAGTGATTTCGCTGTCTTACACAGAATTGCCATTGGCAATTGCCTCGGCAAGAACAAACAACGGAGGAAAGTGGAACGGTTCACAATCTGCTTGATCAATCAGAAAGGGGGATGCGGGAAAAGCTCGACCTGCTTTCATCTCGCTGGGTCTCTTGCGGTAACCGGCCTGTCGGTGTTGCTTGTTGACGCAGATCCGCAGGGTTCGCTCAGTCAGGGATTCTTTGGCTCGGAAGTTGTCGAACAACTCCCGCTTTGTCAAACGCTCGCAGCTCTGTTTGACGAGGGCGAATTCTTTAGCGATCCGAATGCCCTGATCCGAAATACAGGCTTCGATAACATTTCAATCTTGCCCACGAACCACCATCTAGGTGCGTTCAATGTGCCGTGCCCTGAAAAGGGAGGAATGCTGCAATATGCGATTCGTGACTTTCTGGATCAGCTTGATCGTTTCGATGTTGTGCTGATTGATTGTCCGCCGAATCTTTACCAGTGCAGTTGGAACACGATGATTGCTTCAGACTACGTCATCATTCCCGTTCCGCCTGAGGATTTTGGAACTCAGGGGCTCCGAGCCGTTCACCAGTGCATTGATCACGCAAGGCAACTGAACCCAAAACTACGCCGCCTCGGACACCTCGTTACCCGGCATGACAAGCGGTTGTTGGTTCACCGTTCGTACGAACAGCGATTGCGAGAAATCTATGACCGGCTGGTCTTCGACACGATTATTCCCGAAGCCTCCGCGTTTAAGGTCTCGATCGCTTGTCGTCAGCCGGCTGAGTTCTTTGACAAACGCTCTTATGCGGCTGAGTCCATGCGAGCACTGACGAACGAGGTTTTGGATTACATCAGGAATAAATCGCAGCGACACGTCGCTTGACGTAGGAGGTAACTTTGGCAAACACCCGAAACAGACTGAAGGACATTGACAGCAGACTGGATGAATCGATAGGCGTCCGCACGCAGGATTCCGTTCCCAAACTAAGCCCTGTCGCCAATCTTAAAGATGTGGGCCGACGTGCGCTGCGAGACTTTGGAAGCCTTGCCATCGAAAGTGTGATTCCAGACCCCGAGCAGCCGCGAACCGAGTTCGATGCCGATGAAATAGGTCAACTCGCGAACAGTATCCGAGACAAAGGTCAGTTACACCCGATCCGCGTCCGCTGGTCTGACCAACATGGAAAATGGGTGATCATTTCCGGCGAGCGACGCTATCGAGCAACCTTGAAAGCGGGGTTGCCGACAATCCACTGCCATTTTCAAAACGGCGAGCTTTCGAGAACCGAGATCCTGGAGCAGCAACTCATCGAAAACCTTTTGCGACAAGACTTGCGTCCCATTGAAGAAGCAACCGCATTTAGCCAGCTACTTGGATTAAACAATTGGACCGGTAAGCAACTCGCCGAGGCCATTCGTGTTAACCCGTCGAAAATCACTCGTTCGCTTGCACTGCTTAAATTGCCAGACGATGTTCAGCATCAAGTTGAATCGGGCGACCTATCCGCCAGAGCCGCTTACGAGCTGACAAAGCTCCCCACGCACGAGCAGGTTCATGCGGCTATCGGAAGCAAAGATGAGCAACCGCAGCGTATCACCATCGTCAAAGCACAAAGCCAAGTCCGCCAGAGAATAGGCAAACCGAAGCCCGAACCCCGAGGCGTCAGGCAGACATTCATGACGGAAGACGGCTGGAAAGTGCTGGTAACATCACCCCGTCGAGGGAACTACGACGAGATGGAGCAGGCACTCATACTAGCGCTCGAGGAGGTCCGGCTTAGGATTGCCAATAAGGTTCATCTTTTGTGATCAGCGCGATGCTTGAAAGAGTGCATCCATTTCATCCGAAAACAACAGCTTGCCAAGCAAAATATCGCTGCGAATTGCAAGCGACGTGCCCGCGATATTTTCCTCGCATTGGACAGGTTGAGAAAACGATCCATAACAGTGATAATGGAAGTCACTCGCCCCCGGCCAAAAAAACTTCCCACCTCCCATGCCTGAACCTGAATTTATCCACGACCGCGATCGACAACATAGCGAAGCACTGGCCCATCAACAGCCGGATGACGATATTCGTCTGCCGTCATCCACTAGAGAAGGGGCTGATGATCCTTCGTCGTGGGGCGACGAGCCAATGGGCAGCAACGTCGATTCAGGTGATGGTGACTTTAAGTCAACACGAGGTATCCTCGCGGGACTCGGTATTGTAATTCTCGCCGGATTGATCGGTTTTGGAGTCTGGGCTGGTCGCGAAGCGTCGGTTGACGCTGAGCAACAGCATCCCAATTGGCAGCATGTCGAAGCGGCAACCGCCGCATCACAGCCAGGTGCCGAGAAAGTGGTTCAGATTAGCGATAACGGTGACTTGCAACTGGCTTCGGCAATCGAGGTGAACCAGCAATCGGCCGACCGGAACAGTTCACGACAGATTCGCTCATTGCTCGCCCGTGGTGATTTGTTTGCAGCGACAGCAGCCCTGCAATCATTGCAGTCCTTTCCCGATGGTGATCCTGACGTGATGCCACCGCAAATCGCCCCCGACTCGGAACTTGAGTCGGCTCTCAGGGACCGCAACACCGAATTGTTCGAGCTGCAATTGTTCGATTGCTGCGATGAGGACGGTGATGTTGTCGAGATTTTGGTAAACGGTGTTCCCTTTGCAACCGTTCCGATTCTTCACCAAGGAGCCAAGGTAACCGTCCCGCTACAAAGCGGCAGTAATACGGTCTCGGTCGTCGGTGTCCGCGATGGAGGGGGTGGAATAACCATCTCGTTTAAGACCAGTCGCGGAAATTACTTCTGCCAGAAGATGATTGTCGGCCAAACCCATCAGATGGGGGTGATCGTCAATTGAGTCGATCGTCTCGGCCTTCGATCGTTTCGCTTTGGAACGATAGCTTGTTCTTTCGCATCAACGCGGTGCTGGCGATCGTAGGCGTGGTGTATCTATGGTTGTAAAGGAGGCATGTTAAGTCGTTGTTTCAGCAATGTCTCCGATTTGTGTTCCTCGCATTCCTTGCGTGGTGGATACTGGCGTATCTGGCTGGTTGGTGGTGGGTGCTGCCTTGGCTGGTGACGGCGATTGCCCTGCTGAACGCCGTCACGGCTTGGCTACTTCGCCTTCATCGCGAGTGGTTGGTGGGGGCGTGTGAGTATCGCTTCATACTAGCCTACATTCGCTTGGTTTGTTACCTGACAGGCGACGATATTCCGACAGTCGAAAATGCCAAGACACGCAGGTTGTTGCTACATTTGCGAAGTGACTATCGGGCGGCCGAGAGAATAGCAAAGCAGCTTGTTCGCGGGCACGACAACGTGATCACGGGGATGCTGGAAAGCATTTACGATCATCATCAGGTTCGAGCTTCACGCCGCAAGGGAGCGTTGAAAGAACCTCTCGCATCGGTGTTGCTAATCGGCGCAGAAGGCATCGGCAAGACCTATCTCTCGCGTGTGCTGGCGAAACTTCTTTATGCCCAAAACGGGGCTCATGTCTTCGATTGTTCACGAATCAGTGTTGATAGTCTTATCGGAACCCAAGCATCGCCCGGCAGCTTGGCGAAGATCGCCGCCGACTCCGGCTTGGGATTGGTGTGTTTTGAGCGACTCGAATCAGCCGATGCCGAAGTACAAAGTCTATTGGACATCATTCTAAGGAAAGGTTCGATCACGGTTCCAGGCGAAGATGAACCAGTATCCTTTGAGAACTCGGTGGTCGTGATAACGACGACTGTGGGCATCGAATCGGTGTTGGCCCTTGATGAAAAAGCTTTAGGACGGAGCCTTTGGAAGGAAAGCGTGATTGAGACGCTCTGTCGAGAATCGGCGATTGGCTCCAGATTGGTATCGGCTATTTCTGAATTCTATTTTTGCCAAACGCCTTCCGATGAACAGATAGCCGAAGTGGCCGCTTTGTTGATGATTAAAGAGTGCGAGGATCACGACATTCGGTTGGTACAAGTCGATGCGATGATTTTGGCCACGCAGGTTGCAAAGTGGAACGATGCGATCGGATATTGCATGTTTCCGAAACGAATTCAAAATCTATTACGAAAGCCGATTGTTGCTATTTCAGCACAGAAGCAAAATAACCTATCCCTTGTCGTGAGTGAAAACCATGAATGATGAACCTTTTGATCCCTTATCCATCACAAATAAAGACGAATTAAAACGACTTCTAGCTGAACTGGCTCAGAGAATGAATAATGTCTTTCATCTTGAAGAAATGATTGACCATCTGAGTCGGCGAGTGCTCGGTCAAGACGACACTGTTCGATCAGTGGCAAGGTTCGTGCGTCAAGGGTTGGCGGTAGAAAGGCGAGATAAGCCTGTCGCGACACTCCTGTTCGTCGGTCCCCCGGCGACCGGCAAAACGGAGATGGCAAAAGCAATGGCCGAATTTTTGTTCGGCGACGAGAAGCGAATGCTCCGCTTTAATTGTGCGGATTTCAAGGACCCGCATAGTGCGTCAAGACTCGTCGGGCCTCCACCGGGCTACGTTGGCGCAGATAAAGGGGGGCAATTGACTCGTCCCATGATGAGCAACAAACGTCAGTTAATTCTATTTGATGAGTTGGAAAAAGCTCATGCCGATGTGCTCACCTCATTGCTATCCATTATGGGAGAGGGGCATCTTGACGAACAAGGATCTGGCAATCGGGTAGACTTTACCGAGGCGATTATCGTAATGACGAGCAATGAGTCGTTTGAGGCGATCGCCAATGTAGATAGTGAAATCGGGGAAGAGGCAAAACGAGACAATGCAGTTCGGGAAATCTTAAAACGATCGCCGAAATTCACCCCTGAATTTGTCAGCCGAATTGACGGAATTCTTGTGTTCCGTCCGTTGGATCAAGATTCGAAGCTGCAAGTCATCGCCATACAGATCAGTGCTACAGCGAATGCCTATGGGCTGAACTTGTGCTGCCTCGCTCCCAGCATCATCGTCGATCTGTTTGCGCAATCTGAAGCGACTAGTGACACTCGCGATATGAGGAACAAGATCATCGCATTGTTGGCCGACGTGTTTATTGAGGCACGCCAAGAACGTGGTTTGACGAACATTCGTGTCGATGTCGATGAATCGGGCAAACCTGTTGTCAGCCCCTTCGAGGAGAGCTGACCGACATGGATTTGGAACAACGTGAATATCGAGCAGATGCCCTACTGATGCGTCGTCTGCGAGTCGATGCGGGAATGACCGTCGCGGACTTTAGAGTCAAGGCGATGGTTGACCGAAGCACGGCCAACAAAATGTTGCGTGGCGAACCGGTTTTGCTCAGCAAGCTAAAACAGGCGGTTAGTCGAGCATTTGGCATCGATAGCGTGTTGGAAGTCTTGCACCCCGAAGAAAAGGCCGCGATGGGGGCGCAGACAAGCGTTGCACCTTCGGGCAGTGTGCTTGAATACGAAGTGGAGAAGTATTTGAGCGGTTGGGCGACAACGACGAATGGGTTGCAGTACCAGCTTGTCAAATTGCGTCATCGGTTTATTCCCCAACGGTTTGCGAGGGGCAAATGTTACGAGCTTCGCCACATGAGTGATCGTGAGCGGACGGAGGTTGAGGTCTATCTGCATCGACACATCGAAGTTTGTGACCGTATCGACGACCATCCCAACGTCGCTCGCAATATCACCGCCGCAGAGGTTGACGGATTATGGTGGGTTATTGATCGCTGGGAGGATGGCGAGACGGTTGCTCAGCGGATGAAGGCGGGTGCGTTCAGCGACTACGAATTGAAAGTCGTGATGACGGGGATCGCGGAAGGGCTTATCGCCATGCACGCCGAGGGGATTATTCGGCGTGAATTGACACCGGCATCGGTATTGTTGCGAGCCAAGAATGACCAGCCCGTTTTGACCGATTTGGAAATGGCGAAAATCAATAAGGGCGGACCAACGGTGGCTCCAGCGGTTTGGCCCGACGACCCTTACCGAGCGTTGGAGGTGACTGGCTCAAAAGAAATCACTGAAAAAGCTGACATCTATAGCTGGGGACGAATCTTTGCCCACGCCGCTTGGGGGAACCTGCCGGAACGGGGAAAAGAGGAGATCGAACGGCTTACCAAGTTGCCAACGAAAACTCGCGACGTAGTCAACTTGTCGCTCCAGATAACGCCTTCGGCCCGCAAGGTGACGCTGAAACAGATCGTCGATTCACTGAAGGCGTGGATCGTATGAATAGCAAAGTCTTTGAATATCAGATCGATTCGCGTGAGCTGGAACCGTATTACTCGCAGTACGTGCGAGGTAGGAAGTCGCGAGAACCGGTAAGCGGCGAGGAGGTGACAACCGAGCTTGCTGCTGAAACGTCACCAACAATCGAGGAAGTTCCTTTAACGGAGTCCGACGGGCCGATTGAGCCGGAAACCGGACTCACCGCCCAGACGCCTCCGACGGAGGTAGAGCCGGAGACAGAAAACAATAACGACGCGAAGGCCGATACAGGCCGAGTACGCGAGTTTGTGAGTGTCCACGACCTCGGACAATTTGCTTTTTGCCGCCGAGCTGGCGTGAGGGCGTTTGAAAAAGACGAACGGGAAGACGAAGAAGATAACGGCCCCCGCTTGACCTACCTGCCCAACTTTGACCGTGACCGGATTCAGGCTGAGTTATCAAAACAGCTTCGTTTATTAGGCATGGCGATGCTCTACGCTGCCGTTGCCGTGGCGATAATGTACGTCGGCATTAAGCAAACTGATTTCCTGCTCTTCATGGCTGGTTTTGGCATCTTGGTGCTGGATCTCATGTGGGGTGGCGAAGTTTTTTGGCGGCTTGTGATTCTGATCAATCGCAGGCATCAAGCCGACTCACCGAAGCCGCTTAAAATTGATTTATTATCGACTGCACCAAAGTATCAGCGAGTGAATTGGTGGTCAGCACTCGCTGCTGGATATGAGCCTGGAACCTATCAATCACCGGTTCGACACCCCGAATGGCCCTTGGAAGGATGTCCGTGGCGAGTGTTAAAGCATGGCAGCAGGAGAATCCCGGTCATCCACAGCGGGGCAAAAAATATTGCCCACGGCAATGGCGTCCTGCATGACAAACATCAATGTCGAGTGGCGGCGTACTGTGCCCTGCTGGAATCGATGGGGAATTACGATTCACCGTTCGGTATTGTCTTTCCCGCTGATTCGGCCAAAGGGATCGCAATGATCGTAACACCCGATTTGCACGAGAAGGTCAGGAAAATGCTTGGCGATTTCCTGAAGACGGTTGAGTTGAGCGAAAATCAGCTTGCTGAACCGAAGCAACCCGATGACCGTTCACGTTGTCGCGGCTGTTCCCTTGGTGAGCCCATTGAGATTTCTAAGCAGGAATACAAGCGAGAAACGAGAAATGGAGTTTCCGTGAAGGTGGCTCAGGCAAGAAATGGCAAGCTCTATCACTGCGAATGCGGCGACCGATTTGGAACAATTCCACCACACGCCAAGTCGTGCCGCTTGGGACTGGTGGCGTCCGTCGAAGAAATGTCGGTTTAATGCCGACTGGATGACGGCATGTCGAGTTTTTCAAAGAAGACTTGCGAACGTGCGGAGACGTGCAACCGCTTGGGTTAGTCCTTGGCTTTCGAGAGTGGTGAGCAACTCTTCGGTGGTCTTCGGCGGATTGCGAAGGCTTTCCCGCTGCCTTTTGACTGCGGCGCAGACCACACCTGGAGCCACGTCGAGCAGACCAACCAGAAAGTCATCTGGGTGGATTGCCTCAATGTCGAATCCAGTCAGCATACCTTGCGGGAAGTCTTTCAGATTGTATGTCACGATGACTTTGGCACCGGCGCGTATGGCGGCGGCCAAAACATGTCGGTCGTCCAGATCGGGTAGTGTAATCGACTCGATCAAGTCTTCGTAGCCGGTAACGAGGCAGTCACGTACAGCCCCGTTCATCAGCATTCGGGTTCGGAGCAAACGCTCAGACGCAAGCTGCGGATTATTTTTGAGGATATTCCGCATCCACTCATCATGGATCGTTTCCGTCCATCTTGCCTGGACAAGCCCCGCCTGCGCAAGTCTGATGAACAGATCTCGCAGGGGAGCCGGGTAGAGAATGTTCGCGTCGTAGACGGCAGTGACGGGTTGCTCCATCAATAGCCTATCCCAAGTTCCTGGCCCTCGGCGGTTAACTGGTCCAGAACATTGGCCCGAGCCTCATCATCCTTCCGCTTGTACGCCATGAGGTCATCGAAGCGAACGCGGCGATATTTTCCGACGGTGCGGGAAGGGATCTTTCCTTCGTCGAGTAGCTTCACGACATAAGGCCGGGACACGTTGAGCAGGTCTGCGGCTTGTTGGGTGGTCAGTTCTGCATGGGTCGGTATTAACGTGACAGCGTTCCCCTGCGACATTTCAGTGAGCAAATGCAGAAATAATCGCAACGCGGATGCCGGAACGGCGAGTGATTCGGCTTCTTCGCCATCATCGAGAAGTTGGATGCGAACGCTAGATCGCGTGCCGATTTTATGAGCCGCCAGAAGGCGGCTGGATTCGCGGGCGAGCAGCGCCTCGGCCTCGGTTGGTGCAACCGTCTCGAAGTTTTCAGGAATCAATGTGGCCATGATATTTCTCCTTATCGAGTGACAAAGGTACTATAGCACAACGTCGAAATACACGCAATGCTCGAAACACTCGAAACTGATTAGCCTTCCATGCGTGACGCAACTAGTTAAAACAAAATCGTTTTGAAGCATCGCCTCGCGCGAGACTCGAAGTTGCCCGGTTAGCGACCATGAACCAGTTCTCTCGAAAGCCGCTTTAACGTCCGCTTAGGGCTTTTGGCATCAGTCGAAGAAATGTCGCTTTAATGCCTGGAAACACCGAGGAGTTTTGCGATTTTATGGACGACACTGATCGCTGCCTCCTCCCATGCAGACAACTGCTTTCCGGGAATCAATGACCGATGCAAGTCGTCGATTGCGGATAACCACGCCTGATGCGTCGGAAAACGGTTGTCAGGGTGCAGTGCGAGCGAGGTATTGAAGTATTCATCGAGACGCTTGATTGATTGGCGAGGTAATTTACCTGCCCGATGCAGTAATTTTGACGGCGGTAAATAATTCTTTTCGGTTTGCTTGATCAATTCCGGTAATCCCGCCTGTCCGCCAAGTTGATCAAAGGGAATTGTCATCGTCAATAATTCGTAAGCGACGACGGCGAGCGAAAATTGGTCACTGCGAAAATCCTCGGCAGCATGACCGGCGAGCCGTTCCGGCGCGGCATAGGGCGAGGTGACTCCGTCACCAGGGTCTTTATTGCCTGAATTTTCAATAGGCCATGCGGAGCCGAAATCGACGAGAACTAATTGACTGGTCCCCGAGGTCAAAACGATGTTCGCTGGGCTAATATCGCCATGAATTAAATTGGTGCGGCGATGAAGGTGGCTCAACCCGTGAGATAAACCGCGAATTAAACGAACGACTTCAGGAACCACGGGACGAGGAATTTCTTTTTCGCGAATTGCCCTCAGATAATCATCGAGTGTTTTTCCCCATACCCAACTGAGCACAACAAAAAGCTGGTCTCCCGCAATCGAATAATCGGTGATGTGTGGGAAATTCCGATTCGCGGATGCGCCGGTCATCCGTCGCAGTACCGATATTTTTTGTTTGCTCGAATTGGATGCTTTTAATCGGTACAGCACGCGGTAATCCCCACCCGGTCCAGCTCCTGGATCGAAGACTCTGTACGCTCCTCGGTGGCTCAACCTTTCCAGTACCGAATAATTGCGGCCACGTATTCTTATTGTCTCCAATACCGGCTCATCACGCCCGCGAAAGCGAATCGATTTGGCTTCGTGATGTGGCATTGGCTCTGGGGAAAATCAATTGTTTTCGGAGTCGTTGAAAAATAATCCGTGACGCAACATGGTCCAACAATGCTTGAGCCTACCAAAAAACTCGGGAATTGCACCTAAGTCGTTCGGTCAACGGGACTTAAAAATCATGATCGCTCGGTAGTTCTTATGAACTGGATTGCAGCGTTTTGAATGAGTTTGGAAAACGCCGAAAAAGGATTTGCCGGAGCATTGATGATGCTGATTGGCTAAAAAATCGAACTGAGAACCGAGTCAAAATCTCACTTCGGATGGTTTCTCCTCCACCAGAATACCACCGGGCAATCACTAACTCACCGGGTGGAGAAAAAACCGTGCTTACACTTTTTGACTATTTACGCCAGCGAGCTTTTGACGCTGTGATTGATGGAACGCAAGACGCATTGGAATTTCTGGACGATCAGCAAAGTGGCGGACGTTCAGACACGGCATCGTCACATCGCTCTGGAGCCCGACCGGCGATGATTACGAATTACAGCGAACAAGGGCATTCCGCTGAGCCTAAAACTGGCGACGATAATTCCAGCGAAGTAAATCAGCCACCTCGTCGGCGTGGGCGCCCGCGAAAAAATCCATCGGCGGAAAAATGACTCCGCGTGAAAAAGAGATCACGGCAGTTCTCTGCAACTCGATCCGTGTGATGACGGTTTTTCAAATTGCTCAAACTTGGTGGAGCACGACGTCCTGGGGAATCTCCCGAACTAAGTCCGCGATTGAAAAAATGGCCGACGAAGGTTGGCTGAAATTGCAACAGGCTGTCTCTCGCCCTGTCACTGCGTTGGAACGCCCACTGGTTGTTTGGAGTCCTGGAGCCACGCAGGCGAACTTCACACGGCTTTCTCGGCGACTGCATAAAAGAGCATCAGAGCCAGCAGAAATCATTGCCGTAGTTTTCGCGACTGAAAAAGCAAACCGCATTTTTGGTGTGGGAAAACTCGCGACGGTGAAATTAACACAAATGACGCATGACCTGCACGTCACCGAGATTTATTTGAATTATCGACGGCGAGGATTGGCGGAACGATGGATCGGCGAGGATCGATTTCCCGGCTGGTGGCCGATTAACGTTCGGCCTGATGCGGCGCTGCAGAACCGTCTCGGGGGATTAACGCGAGCCATTGAATACGGCGGCGATTATTCCCCCGAACGTCTACACGAAATACACACGGCGTTGTCCGGTTTCGGCGGCGTCGGCTTGAGCTACGAATTTTGGTAACGAGATTTGACAAAAAGGCCCTCGATGAAAAGGCATGAACGATATTTAAGTAAACGCGATAAGCGAGTCCTTCGTTTCCTGTATCGCTATCGCGCCGCGACACAAATGATTTTGCAAGAAGCTTGTTTTTCAAAAACCGATTCGGACGCAAACGGCAAGCGAGTGCTAAAGCGTCTGGAGAGCCAAAAACTGATTCAACAGCATCGCTCTGTAAATGGATTCGATTATGTCACGATCACTGTCCGAGGAATGCGGACAATGGGCTTCCCCGCTCGCTCGCAGCGATCCCTGACCGAACAATCGCTACCGGTCGTTTTGGCCGTAGCCGAGTATTGCGTGTCGATGCGGTTGGAGCGTCAGACAGTGGCTGAATTCAGGGACCTTTACCCGGAACTGTGGTGGGACGGAGCAAGGTCGGCCAATTATGTGCGGATTAAAAGTCAAGACGGCGTGAAAATCCGAATGCTTTTAATTGACCGTGGCGGTGCTGCTCGTCGCATTCGATCGCGAGTCAATCGGGTGATTGCACAACGGTCTCGTTTGCCGAAATTCAAGCTATTGATACAAGCGGGCCGTTTTGAAATCGTCGTCTTAACCGGCTTGCCAGAACAACAAGCAAAAATCGCGAAACAAATTGAGCGATCTTCTTTCGGTGCGGTCGCAGTCAGCACGGCCCTGATTCCTGGTCTCTCTTCACTCCTGACGCTGAGTCGCTAAATGTTTGAGATATTCCCCGAGCAATTAGATGATGCCCTGGACGTAGAAGCACTACCACCAACGCACAACACCGAATTGAATTATCGAACACAACCGATAACTCTTGAGCAACAAACACGAATCGTCCAGATTATTCTCTTTGTCCCTGTTCCGCTGGCCGTGGTGCTGTCGAGCACGGTGAGTGCATTTCAATCGCTGCATCCGCTCGTCGAGGTGTTCATTATCTCGATCGCCGTATTTCTCGCCGCCGTCATCAAGTTTCGTGAACTCACTGGTGGCGAACTCCATTTTTGGATCATCGCAGCAGGATGGTACATATTCGCAATCACCGGCAGCCTGATTTGGCAGATGGTAATGTTGCTGGATATCGGGACTGCCCAAATGCTGGTTTGGTCAACCGGCTGGCTTTCCAGTTCTTTAATCGCTCGGCAGGCAGCGGCCTGGATTCTAGTCGGCCCAACGGTTGATCGCGAGCGAATGGAGCGTTGGCGATTTAATTTGCCGACCATCGTGCCCCGAGGCTTGTCGCTGGATTGTCCCGAACTGCTGACGCTCCACGCAGGCCCGCTGCTAATCACCTCGTCTTCTGTGGCTGCCGGATGGCTGGCAATGCGGACGAGCGGCACCTTGTGGTGGTGGCCTTTGGCTTTAGTAGTCACGCTTCCGACCGTTTGGATTGTTTGGCATGTTGTGGCTTTCGCCCTGTTGCCGCGCCCCCGATTGTTTCGCAGTTTGCAAATGACCTGGAAGGCTCTTGTCTTGTTTATTACCTACGATATTCATTGGACACCTGCGGCGGGAGTGTTTCGGTTCCCCACCCGTTGGCTGCGTCCGCCGATCGTTCGCTGGGTATTCATGCTGATCACGATGATGTTACTGGCGTTCTGCGTCGCGGCAGATTGCCCTTCCATCGCAGATGCTCGCTTGGCGGAAGGAAGTGTCCTCGGTCATCTGGTGGTTTGTTTCCTGGTCACCGTGGTTTCTGCGCCCGTGATGTTGTTTGGATTCCTTTGGTTAACCGCAGGGACGCTACTCGATCGATTTGACATTGAGCTTTCAAAGCACCTCGATGAACGCACGACCGATTGGGATAACTACGTCGATCGAATCATCAATTCCAATGACGAACTCGAACGAGAGCATTTCCTGCGTGGATTTACGGAAAAAGGCGATTACCCGGTTCTTGTGCATAAAGAAATCCAGGAGATGCACGACCATATCCTTGGCGATACCGGAGCCAGTAAAACCAGCCTCGCGTTGGCACCACTGGCAACGCAATTGATTGCCCAAGGGGATGTCAGTGTTGTAATCATCGACTTGAAAGGCGATCGGTCATTGTTCGAGACGTGCCGCCTTGAGACTGCTCGCACCGGCAAACTTGACATGCGTTGGCTTACAAATGTCAAGGGTCACTCGACGTTCGGTTTCAATCCGTTTACGCAGTCACACTGCGATAGGATGACGGACTTGCAGCTAACGCAGCAAATTTTACGCGGGCTTGAACTGGAATCCGGAACTAAGTATGGCGCAGCATTCTTTGCGGCGATGAACGAAATCGTTTTACATGCGTTGATCAAGGGCGAAAGACCGAAGTCCTTCTTGGAACTGAGCAAGCGACTAGCGGACGAACAGTATTACAAAGATCTTGGCTTACACGAAGACTGGAAAAAGGCCCGGCATCTGATCGCGCTGGTGGCCCGGTTGGCGACAAGCGATGCAGTGAATGTTGTTCCTACATCGTTCCCGGATCATCATCAGGTGGTTGAGCAGGCGATTGATGTTGCCGATCTGTTTGAACGCCCTCAGGTAGTTTACCTGAACCTGAAGTCAGCGCTGGAACCGTCGAATGCCCCCGCAATCGCTCGCACGTTCCTGTGGTCAGCATTCACGGCAGCAGCTCAACGCGAAAATCCGAACAAGCGGGTGTATTTCTTGATCGACGAGGTCCAACAGATTATTAGCGATGGAATGAAGCTGATTTTCGAGCAGTTTCGGGGACTAGGGGGAACGCTTGTTATGGCTCATCAAACAGCTGGCCAGCTTCATCGTGATGGTACCGACCTTGGTGAGACAGTCGATTCGTGTACCGCAGTGAAACAGACTTTCCGAGCTTCCGATTTGCGTTCACTGGAAAAGCTCGAAAAGCTCTCTGGGAAACGAAAAGCGAGAGCGACGGGATGGTTTCAGGCTCGCAACCGGCTCGCTGGTGATCTAATTGATCCAGTTAATCCCGCCTTCGCTCAGGAGGGGACGATCCGAATCACTGAGAAGGATGAATCGCGATTCAGTATCGAAGAACTACTGGCGATCGGAGCCCGACGACAATCGAGCTTGATACGCTTCACGTTTGGTAGCGGATACACGCAATTTGCGGGCAAAACGGTCCCGATGGTCTCCCAGTTTGCGATGTCGGGGCCAGAGTATCGACGGCGAAACATGGTGAGTTGGCCGACCGCACCGGGGGCCTTTGAGGTAGGAACGCTGCCAGTGCCCAGCGACACCAAAACAGTCACGACACCGGTGCCCCAGATGCCACCAACATCGGTTAGTCAGGCAGAAACGGACTACCTAAGCGATTTTGATCGCCGTGGTCAAGACGCCAAAGGTGGAACGTAATGCCTGACGATTCACGGGGTGTATCGTTCGGTATAGAATAAACGCTTTAACTTCGTCCTTTTTTTAGAGGTAAACTGGTGTACCCAATTCGCAGGTGGGCGATAACCGGCTTGTTCGTGACCGCTTTACTGGTGTTGCTTCTGAACGCTATCAGCCAGCAATTTGACAAACTCACCGGGCAATCTAAAACGAAAGCTGTTCAACAGGACGCTCCAACCGGCAACACTGCTCAACAGAATCAGCTTTTGGACGCATCCGAAGCTATCGACACTGCGACTCGAAAGCTCGATAGTGCGCTCACGAGTATCGAAACATGGGATTCTGAGATTGCATCGCTTGATGAGGAAACCCTTGCGGCTATCAACGCCGATCCCCAGCAAACTAAACGGCTCACGGCACTACAATCGCAGGATCGTATTTCTAAAGAACAAGTGCAAGATACGAACACGAGTGTCGCCAAATTTCGCGAGCTTCTAAAATCTCGAAGGGCGAGTTCCACCAATCTTTCTTTATCATCACCGGAGCAAATTGAGTTACGTCGACTTGAGAAACTTGCCGAGACATCGAGTGTTCATTGGTCAACCGCCGCCAGGCGAATTCAAGCAGTGGCACTCGACGTTAGGGCAAAAATGAGTACCTCGACCGAACCCATCGTCGTGCCCGAGTGGGTGGTTGAGGTACTTCGTATCTTTGACGATGAGATTGCTAAGCGAGAAGCAAAATTACCGATAATTGTACAATCGCTGTCGCCAGAGGTATTGAGTGTTCTTGCTCCGTTTACAGAATCACGATTCGTTCAGCCCAAGATGTCGGGCGCTTCGGTTAAATTCGTTCGTACCTTAGTCAATCAGCCAATGTCTTTGACTGCAATACGAAATGCGGGTGCGTTGGACCCGGATATCGGCGGACTTCAGGCATTGGCCAAAATTGGAAGCGACCGCGACCTTCCTGAGCCGCGATGGTCGTTGCGTCCATATCCTCATTACTGGTCTGACGCCGATCAGGAACTGCTGTCCAACGCTCAGCGTTATTTGCTGAAATACGGTGACATTCTGGTTGAAAAAGGCGTGTTGTCTGAGTAGACGCGCCTCATCTCGAAAGTCGGTAACAGCAAAACCCAGAATCACCTCGAAATCGCAGTTTGCGTCCTGGCGACGCTTCTATACTGACTGCACATCAACCTCACGCCCTTCGAGGATTAAACAAGGGACTTAGTATTCTGACCACCTGCCCAGAATTTAAATCGTGGCAGCAGACACACGCGACTCACATCCCGCCCGACAGAGACAACGGGGCAAAGGATGGAGAGCTGATTTTTTAACAAATCAACTCGTATGTGTGTGTCGGCAGATGGCTCCTGTTGGAGCCGTTTGCATTGGTTCTCGATGGAGACAACCCTGTGAATCGAGTTCAACGATCAACCACGGAAAAAGATCACAATGATACCTTCGGGCGTCGTTGCTCGCTCCCTTTATTGGAAGCGATTGAACCAACGTATGCGGTATGTAGCCGCAACAAACAAGGAGGATTGACTATGGCACTCGCAGCCAACGGTCAAGGTTTTTGCAAGGTTATTCACACCGAGAATGGGCGAACGACAACTCGGCGGATTCACACGATGATGATACAAGCGACCGATGGTCGTTGCCATTATTTGTCGGGTGAGTCATTGCCGGATTCGATTTCGCTCTTTTCAGGGATTCCTTATCGCGGTGCGCACATTGCCGAAGTGCTGTTGAACCCTAAGAAAGCCCAAGCATCACCATTGATTCCCGAGTCTTCGGGCTGGTTGTCGAAACGTGATGTGTTTGTCGGAGTGCTAGGCGTGTTTATCTACGTGCTAACGATGTTGTTAGCCGAAGCAGCCGCCTCAGCACTGAGTTAGTTTCGCAAGTGATTACGCCGTCCGGCACGGCTTAGTCACTTGCACCATTGTGCCTCGGATCGGAATCGCTCGCGGGCGATCGATCCGAGGCGAACTAGCGACCGAGTTGCGGCAATCCCGTGACTCGTAGCGACGGACAGGTCTCGATCTGTTCGTTTTCAAACCCAGCACGTCGTTACCGATAGGAGTTCCGGCGTGCGCAATGAAAGGAGGTGTCATGGAGAAGCAAAGGCCAACCCATGAAATCCAAATTGGAAAGATACGAGCCGCTATCTGGGCGAACAAGTCAAAGGATCACGATTTGTGGTTCAACTTGACGCTCTCGCGGTTCTATCAAGAAGGTGGCAAATGGCAGAGCAGCCCGTCATTCGGACGTGATGATCTGCCAGTTGTAAACAAGGTGATCGACATGGCTTACGGCTGGATTCTACGTCGTGAGGCAAAGATTAACGCAGTAAAGAATGATTCTGCACAACAAGGAGGGGCAATCCGATGATGTTGATAATCACAGAAAAGCCGAAATTCGAGTATGGATATCTGTCAGTCACCCCCGGCGCAGCCGAGGAGATTGAACAAGTGGATGTCTTTGCAGCAATCCACCGTCATCTTGCCGGTGACTGGGGCGATTGTTGTAAAGAGGACTGGGAAGCCAATGAAGAAGCTTTGATAGTCGGATCGAGATTGTTCTCGGTCTATAAGGATCGCAAGGGAACGAAGTTTTGGATCATCACGGAAGCAGGCCGTCACGCCACGACAGTCCTGCTTCCGAGTGAATACTAAACTCGGTCTTGATCAAACCTCTTGATCTTTGTTCGGGAGGGAAGCGGTGGAACATTAGTTCTCCGCTTCTCGCCTGAGCTTTCTTTCAACCCGCGCACCACGCTTGCGACGCAGCGATCGCGACTCTTCAGAGGGTGCCATGAAATGATTTCGGATTGCAATAGGCAAATACCAACATCAAAGCACTGATGATTCGAGCGAAGTCAGATTCACCCCAAAATCGCGTTTCGGATCGCCGTTGCTGAGCAATCATAAAGACTTGGAGCAACCTTCGATGACTCACTCGTCTTGATCGTTGCTATTCCCTGTTCTATCGCAATCAAAACAAGGTGTTGCAAATGAGTATGCCGAATCAGTCAGGTCCGGCCAGGAAGCCCATTCATGAAATCAAACTTTCTCGGATCAGAGTTTCGATCTGGGAAAACGGTGGCGAGGGTCAAAGGACTTGGTACAGCGTCGCTGTTTCGCGTAGTTATCGTGACGGCGAAGTCTGGAAAGAAACCACCTCATTCAATCGTGATGACTTGCCGGTCGTAGCGAAAGCCGCCGAAATGGCTTACGCCTGGATCTGGTCACGAACGATTCAAACTCGCGAAGCCCAAGAGATCCGGGAGCAATACGATGCAAGATGACACCCAACCCGATCGAAAACCTCCCTACGCTACGCTTGGTGCCGGTGATCTGATTTCTCCTGTTTCCCGTGACGAAGGTTACGAATGCCGGTTCAGTGTACAGCGACGGGTTCCAGGCCATGGACGCACGCTTACTTTACGGCAAGAAGATCTCCAAGCATTCGCAAAGCTTTGCCATGCGCTGGCCCTCACGCTCGCGGACGCGGAGTGGATGGACAGTGAAGGACGCAAAGTGATGGGCAATTATGCCGAAAGTCTCGACCACGTCGTTCCTCCAGGAAGTGAGGTGGACAATGGCAGCTAAACCGCTACATGAAATCCGTCGTGGCCTTGTCGTCGTACGGATCTATCGTCGCCGTTCCAGGTCCACTTCATCGTTTTCACTATCAACCCTTCGGCTCTACCGAAACGGGAAAGATTGGAAGGAATCGCGTCGATTCGGTCATGACGACGTGCCGCTACTCCGCTTGGCACTGGATGAAGCCTACCGCTGGATCTTTGACAATAAGGAAACTGGGCGATGAACCGGCGAATCGACTTGAGTAAGGAAACATCCATTCCACTTTCTGAAGTTCCTCGTCACGTTCCAAAGCGACGAGGAAAGAAGGTTCATTATTCAACCGTCTATCGCTGGGCCACCAAAGGGACACGCGGGCGTAAGCTCGAAACCGTCATGAGTGGCGGAATTCGCTATACGACACTCGAATCGATCGAGCGGTTTTTGCACACCAGCATCGACCGCACGCCTGCCCTACCCGAGTCCGATCTAGCCGCCGTCCAAGCAGCACTCGATGCTGCTGGACTGTAATCTCTCTGCGCCGGCACCGGTAAAACTAAGTACCGCGAGCCGGCTTCCTACTTGGACGGAGAGATCAACACGGCCCATCAAGCAGTCGAGTTCGCCAAGATCGCAGCGATCAACACGCAGTCTTGATTTTGGATTCAAACTCAAATCACAACCACATCATAGCAACCATCCGTTTCCCCTGTTGGCCAGGTACCACAACGGCCTACCTCACGCTTTTTCAGGACAAGAAAGCACGAAGGACGGCGCGCGATCGGAACAAGTCTGTTTGGTTTAGACTTACCCGATTGCGGCACGCCGCCCTTGGTACCTCACGGCTGTACTGCTTACTACATCGCTGGGGGCGTGACGCCTGATTGGGATAGCTTTTGTAGGTACTTGTCTGGCTCTGCGGCAAGCTTCTTTGCACAACCGGCGCAACAGATGTAGACGGCTTTTCCTTTTACGTTGACCTTTAGTGGCACGCCCATCCCACCGAGCTTTTCATCCATCACCGGACAGGTTTTCTGGGCGGCTATCGCTGCGGCATCAGCGAGCGTTGATTTAAAAACGCCCGGTCGAACTTCTTCTCCTTCCGCAGAATAGAACTTCGTGAAGTATTGATCAGGTGATGCTTCTACCTTGCCGCTGCATCCGCCGCAGCAAACAAATAGTGACTTGCCGTTGACCATCACCTTGGGCGGTTGGCCCATCGAGCCGAGTGGTTTGCCGCTGATCGGACATACTCCTTGCAATGCAATGAGTTCTTCATCACTTAGGCCCGCACCGGTTGAACTTCCGATGACTTTTGACATCGAATGGAATGAGACTGGTTTAGCAGCGATATTGGTGATCTCAACATCCATGTGCAATGCTTGGTCGGTGACCTTGGAAAGATCGACGGCGACTCCGACCGCTTGATTTTTCAGAATCCGCATTTGGTAGGTATGCAGTTTTGGGTTGTTGCCGACTCGTAGCGAAACCGTACCTTCCACATCGGGTGGTGCGATTGGTTCTCCTTTCGAGTTCAGAATCATGAACATGATTCCTTTCGGAACAAGGACGGTTTCGATTCTCCGCGAGCCGACCATTTGAACCGTGCCACCATGTGGACCAACGCTCGTCTCGGGCGATTCCGTCATGGCGGTGTGATCGTGACTGGATTGGGCATGCTGCATCGCACCATGATCATGGTCAGCGTGCGACATCTGAGCGGAGGCGAGTGGGGAAAAGGAAAGAGTCGTGGTCGCGACAGCCGTTGCCGCGAGTAGGTTGCGCATCTTCATTGCGTTTCTCTGGGGTGAATGTAGGCCGGAATTCATTCCGACATAGCTGCAAGGCCACGCTCACGTTGAGCGAGGACGGACGGTTAGTGGGTTTAGGTGGGAAGCGGAAAGTATTCTGATTTACTTGTTGATTTTGGCGAGGTATTTGTCTGGATCAGCAAGAAGTTTGTCTTTACAGCCGTCGCAGCAAATCCATACCGTCTGTCCCTTCACTTCGACCTTTTCAGGCTCTCCCATCACCCCGAGCATTTCGCCGCTGACAGGGCAGAAGTGCTGTTTCATCGCTGATTCCCGATCCTCGGGCGGCAGGTCCGCGAGTGCCTCAGTCATCTTTTCCATGTCGGTCTTTGCAACGGCATCGTGCTGAGCGTGGTCGTGACCTTCATGCTCATGCTCGTCGTGATTCATTGAATCGTGATCGCCACTTTCATTCTCGATGGCTGACGGGCTCGCTGGTAGCGAATCTGACTCAGGTGAATTACAGCCATAAATGCCAGCCATAAGAATTAACGCAAGGGTGGTTGGAATTAAGAGTTTCATCTTCCTTTGGGGGTGTGCGAGTAGAACGGATTTTATTCCGTTGCAATTCTGTTTCGCGCCGAAATGAATTCCTGCGTACACCCCTTTAGATGGTCGCCGGCTCGGTTTCTTCACGGTTTTCGCGAAAAAGTGGAAAATCCGTGCCAATGGCATCGTTACTTGAATCTTTTTCTGGATAATTCCCGGTCTTTGGTGAAGAAAACCCACGCAGCGTTCATCAAAAAGGCAGCGTCTCAGTAATTGAATGATTTTGAAACAAGGCGATTGCCATGAAATGCACTGACGTTCGACAGCAATTGTCGGCCTACTACGATGGCGAACTGGATACTCCGGCAAACGAAGCCGTGAAGCAACATCTTGCCGAGTGTGAACAATGTGCGTCCGAACTAGCCAGTTTCGCTAGTCTGACGGAGGAGTTCGCACGCTCACCGAAATTGGAGGCACCCGCGTCCATATGGACGAACCTGTCCCAGCGGCTCGACGCCAGCTCGACGAAAGGTGCCAGCCTAGTTGAGGGTGAGTCGCTGGCTCCGCTCATCCAAACATCTTCGTTGCTTGCTCCCACCCAGCGGAACGGCTGGCTGGGACTGCGACATTTCGCAGTTGCGGCCGCGGTATTGATTCTACTCGGACTGGGCGTCATAGCGGCACGTCATTCGCGTGACTCGGATACAGGTCCCATGGCGGCAGTGCATGATCATGAGCACGAACATAGTGCTGAGTTCGCGATGACGATGGATCACTATTTGAAGACGCTTCCCAATGACCCCGATGCAGCGGAACGATTTCTCTTGAGCAAATACGAAGGGACGACGGTTCCCGCTGAGTCGGCTGTGCAATTAGTTGGCTATCGACCAGCGGTCGCCGGTGGACTACCGGACGGGTATTCACTGGCATCCACGAGCGTCTTGAAGATGCCATGTTGCACTTGTGTGAAGGCAGTCTGTAAGCGTAGCGACGGTTCAACGCTGGTTTTGTTCGAGCACGATGATGAGAAGACCGAGTGGTTTGGTGATCGCAAGACCAGTCAGACGGTATGTGGTGATACGGAGTGCTGCTTAGTGGATCTCGATTCGAGTATCGCAGCGACGTGGCGGCGTGGTTCGCGTAGCGTCACAGCCGTGGGCGTTCGCAATCAAGCCGAACTGGGTGAGTTAATCGATTGGCTTGAGAAGACCTGAAAACAGAAACGGAGAGGGGGAGTCAGGGAGACATATTATTCTCCCAGACTCCCTGTCTCCCAAACTCCCCTATCTCCCAGACTCTCTTTCTTCCAAACGCAAAGACGATATGAAAGACCTAATCAAACGACATCAACGGAAACTTTGGATCGCTCAGGCAGTCGCGTTTGCCGTGATCGGCTTTGCCATCGCTTGGTCATTACGTGGTCCGTCAACTCCTAGCGGTGATAGCACGACAGCCTCGACTGCGGCACCGACGGCTGACGCCGAGCCGGCGATTTGGACATGTTCAATGCACCCGCAAATTCGCCGCGATGGCCCTGGCGATTGCCCGATCTGTGGCATGGACTTAGTTCCGGTCAAGAAATCCGTTGGCGGAGTGCGGACGGTTTCCATCAGTTCGGATGTCAAGAAACTGATGAACGTGCAAACGGTCCCCGTCACTCGCAGGTACGTGACCGCAAACGTGCGAATGGTCGGAAAGATCGATTATGACGAAACCAGTCTAGCTCACATTACAGCTTGGGTATCCGGTCGTCTGGATCGCTTGTACGTCGACTACACCGGTGTGCGAGTCAACAAAGGCGACCACATGGCCTACATCTACAGCGAAGAACTCTACACGGCTCAAGAGGAATTGATCACTGCAGTTGAGTCCGATGTGAATCGTCCCACATCGCGGTTCATCGAATCGATCGATCTAGCGGAATCGGCTCGCGAGAAACTCCGATTGCTTGGGATCACGGAGAAGCAAATCCAGGAAATTGAGCAGCGGCGGAAACCCACCGATCATATCACGATCTACTCACCAGTCGGCGGTATCGTGATCGAGAAACTTCGTCAAGAAGGTGACCGAGTCCGGACTGGCGACCGCATCTATACGGTTGCGGACCTGACGAAATTGTGGGTCCAGATGGATGCTTACGAATCTGACTTGGCATGGCTCAGGTATGGCCAAGAAGTTGAGTTCACCACCGAAGCGTATCCCGGCGAAGTGTTTAAGGGGCGAGTTGCGTTTATCAATCCAGTGCTTAACGAGGCAACTCGAACGGTGAAGGTCCGTGTTAATGTGTCAAACGAAGATGGGCGTCTAAAACCAGAGATGTTCGTTCGTGCCATCGTTCGTTCAAAGATCGCTGCGGGTGGCCGAGTACTCGATGCGTCATTGGCTGGCAAATGGATCGGTCCGATGCATCCCGAAATCGTGAAGGATGAACCTGGTGATTGCCCGATCTGCGGTATGCCCTTAGTGAAAGCCGAAACACTCGGATACGTCACTGCGGAACCCAGCGACGCCGCAAAACCATTGGTGATCCCGGTCTCAGCGGCTTTGCTGACCGGCACGCGGGCGATCGTGTATCTGCAGATCCCTGATGCCGAGCAACCGACGTACGAAGGACGCGAAATCGTACTCGGTCCCCGTGCAGGCGACTACTACCTCGTGAAAGCAGGATTGGAAGAAGGCGATCTGGTTGTCACCAACGGCAACTTCAAGCTCGACAGTGCGTTACAGATTTCTGCCAAGCCTTCGATGATGACGCCCGAAGGTGGAGGCGGCGGTGGTCATGACCACGGAGGTGGCTCCAAAACGAGTGCAGGTGGTGAGGCGATGGCGGGACATTCGGGTATGTCCCTTCCCGCGAAACTGGAGGCTCAACTGCATCAAACCGTCGGCGCAGTGGACGCGATTGGTCAATCCATTGAAGAGGCAGACTTAGAAAGAATTCGTGAGGCATTTAAGAAGCTTGGGCTACAGGTCGCGGCGGTGGATGCCAATCCGCTTTCAAGTGACATGAAAGCCCAGTGGCGAGAGTTTGCGATGCTGTTAAACAACGATGCCGTGGAAGGTCAGGATATCCTTACGTTGCAGCCAGCGGATCGTATTTACCTTGTCACAAAACGTCATGCCGAGCGATTGACGAAGATGTTCGGTTTGGCTCATGCAGGACACGACATGGCAGAGATGCCGCTTGAGGTTCCGGTTGAGTTTCGTACAGAGCTAACTCGGTTATTACCGCCATATTTGGCGATCGGAGAAGCGTTGTCGAGTGACGATGCAAATGCTGCAATGGCTGCTGTCGATGGACTTCACAAAGCCGTTAGTTCCATCAATGCTGAATCACTGAAGGAAAAAGCGGCGGAACGTTGGACTGCTGAACGCAACAGTTTGTCAACGATCGCGGCGCGTCTCGCGAATGCGACCGATCTTGATTCATTGCGATCGGCCTTTGCGTTGCTTTCCGACGAGCTACTGACGTTACAACGATCCTTCGGGATCCAGTTTGATCAACCACTTTTCGAGTTGCATTGTCCGATGGCATTCGATGGTCGTGGTGCGAGTTGGGTTCAGACTGATGACAAAGTCCGAAATCCCTATTACGGCAAGTCGATGCTGAAATGCGCCGACAAAGTAGAGAAGCTATGAGCGTGGGAGGGAATGAGAGTAGGGGTCAGGAAAAGTCTCTGCTGTCTCCTTGTCTCCATACTCAACGCGACTTCCGAGCTAGCCATCGGCTCTCAACTTTTGACTCATATACTCTCAATTCATGACTGACACCACCGAAAACACAATCGCTCCCGACATTGAAGCGGGTCGTCGTACCATTCTCGGCGGCATCATCTGGTTCTGCATTCACAACAAGCTTGTCGTGACATTATTCGTTCTGGCGATCATGATGTGGGGGATCATGGTCGCGCCGTTCGATTGGCAAGTCGGTAGCCTGCCGCGTAATCCCGTTCCCGTCGATGCCATTCCCGACATCGGCGAAAACCAGCAAATCGTGTTCACCGAATGGATGGGGCGATCTCCGCAAGACGTCGAAGACCAAATTGGTTATCCGCTGACGGTCGCCTTGTTGGGTATCCCCGAAGTCAAGACGATTCGCAGCTACTCGATGTTCGGCTTCTCGACCATCTACATCATTTTTAACGAGAATGCCGAGTTTTACTGGTCACGATCTCGAGTGCTGGAGAAGCTCAACAGCCTTCCCGCCGGGACGTTGCCCGAAGGCGTCCAACCGGCGTTGGGTCCCGACGCAACGGCACTCGGTCAGATTCTGTGGTACACGCTCGAAGGACAAGACCCCGATGGCAATCCGACTGGCGGTTGGGATTTGGATGAACTTAGGACGACGCAAGATTGGTACGTTCGCTATTCGTTGACGTCCGCCGAAGGGATCAGCGAAGTTGCCTCGATCGGCGGATTTGTCCAAGAGTATCAAATCGATGTTGATCCCGATGCCATGCGTGCGGCCAAGGTTTCGTTGGAAGACGTCTTTCAGTCAGTGCGAATGACGAATGTTGACGTCGGAGCGAGGACGATCGAAATCAACAAGGCGGAATACGTGATTCGTGGTCTCGGTTTTATCGAGGCAGTCGAAGACATCGAGAAAACCGTTTTGAAAGTGACGGACAATGTGCCGATCACGATCGCGGATGTTGCCAACGTCTCGTTGGGGCCTGCGCTACGGCGTGGAGCGTTGGACAAGGCAGGTTCCGAGGCGGTCGGTGGAGTTGCCGTGGTCCGATATGGATTCAACCCGCTCGAAGCGATCAAGAACGTCAAAGAGAAAATCTTAGAGATTTCTCCAGGTCTGCCGACCAAGGTACTGATTGACTACACACAAACCACGCCATCGCAGGTCATGGCTTACGCAAAGACACACAACCTGACGCCGCCTGAGGGAACCGAGCCGGATCACGATGTGTGGGTCAGCCATCTTCGTTCGACACCTCGCAGTGATTGGCCGACTTGGATTACGACAAGTCAAATTCGAGTCGTGCCGTTTTACGACCGTACCGGCATCATCTATGAAACACTCGGAACCCTGAACACTGCGTTAACCGAAGAAATCCTCGTCACGATTATCGTGATTTTGGTGATGGTGTTGCACCTTCGCAGTTCGTTCTTAATCAGCGTCTTGTTGCCGCTTGCCGTCTTGATGTGTTTCATCGCGATGAAGACATTCGGCGTCGACGCCAACATCGTCGCTCTTTCAGGCATCGCGATCGCCATTGGGACCATGGTGGACATGGGGATCATTCTGACGGAAAATATATTGAAACATTTGGACGAGGCGGATCCGAACGAGCCTCGCAGCCACGTGATCTTTCGAGCGTCCAACGAAGTGGCCAGTGCTGTATTGACGGCCGTCTCTACGACTGTGGTCAGCTTCCTGCCTGTGTTCACGATGATCGCAGCCGAAGGGAAGTTGTTTCGACCGCTCGCTTTCACCAAGACATTCGCGCTGATCGCCTCAGTCATCGTTGCACTGACGATCATTCCGCCTGCGGCTCATGTTCTGATGGGCCGACCGCTGAAACGCGGAGCACTGCGGCGATACCTCATGATTTCTCTGGTCGCAGCAGGAATTTTGATCGCCTTTCTTGTTTCTTGGTGGGCAGGTGCAATTATCGCCGGTCTTGGTTTGTACCAATTGCTTGAGGGATTCATCCCCGAGAAATATCGCAAATATGGGCCTTACGCGGCGAGTGCGGTCGCAGTGGTTGTGGTAGGAGTGTTACTAACCGATCACTGGTTGCCTCTTGGACCACAGAAAGGATTGGCACGCAATCTGATGTTTGTTGGCCTACTGATCGGAGGGCTACTTGGCTTCTTTACGTTCTTCCAGCGTATCCTTTACGAACCTCTTCTCCGCTGGTGCTTGAATCATAAAATTGCATTTCTAACTCTCCCTACTCTGATCGTCCTGTTTGGAGCAAGTGCGTGGCAAGGATTTGACAAAGTCTTTTCGTTCATTCCTAAATCCGCGTCCCTTATTGGAGTTTCGGAAACAGCGATTCGCGACAGTCAACCCTGGGTCGCTGCAACCGATGTCCTGCCGGGCTTAGGCAAAGAGTTCATGCCGCCATTGGATGAAGGTTCGTTCCTATACATGCCGACGACGATGCCACATGCGTCGATCGGTGAAGCGATGGATGTGTTGCAACTGCAAAACAAATTCCTCATTTCGATACCGGAAGTTGATTCCGTGGTGGGCAAGATTGGTCGTGCCGAAAGTCCCCTGGACCCCGCTCCGATCTCCATGATCGAGACGTTTATCTCGTACAAATCCGAGTATAAAACGGACAAGGATGGCAACCGTTTGAAATTCCGGTACGACGATGCAGCGAACGAGTACGTTCGAGATGCGAAGGGCGAACTGATCGAAGATTCCGACGGCAGGCCATTTCGCCAGTGGCGTGATGAAATCAAATCACCTAACGACATTTGGGAGAAGATTACCGAGGCAGCGGACATTCCCGGTACAACATCGGCCCCGAAACTGCAACCGATCGCGGCTCGAATCGTAATGTTGCAGAGTGGAATGCGGGCTCCGATGGGAATGAAAGTCAAAGGACCTGACCTGGAAACGATCGAACGAGTTGCACTGCAAATTGAGGGCTTGTTGAAGCAAGTTCCAACGGTCCAGGCGTCGGCGGTGATTGCCGACCGGATCGTCGGCAAGCCCTACTTGGAAATCGATATCGACCGTGATGCGATCAAGCGATATGGCTTGCACATTCGGACGGTTCAGGATGTGATCGAAGTCGCGATTGGTGGTCGACGAATCACGACGACGGTGGAAGGACGTGAACGTTACCCCGTGCGTGTGAGATACGCGAGAGAACTGCGAGACGATGCAGAATCCCTCGAACGAATCCTCGTTCCCACGGCAATGGGCCAGCAGATTCCGTTGGAGCAGCTTGCGGAGATACGTTATTTGCGCGGTCCACAAGTAATCAAGAGCGAGGACACGTCCCTGCTTGGCTACGTCCTGTTCGACATGAAGGCCGGCAATGCGGAAGTCGATGTGGTCGAGGACGCCCAAGCGTTTCTTCAAGAGAAGATCGACAGTGGTGAGTTGGTGCTGCCGGCGGGTGTGAGTTATACGTTCGCAGGCAACTACGAGAACCAAATACGTTCACAAAAGACATTGATGGTCGTTCTCCCCTTGGCCCTCGGGATCATCTTTTTGATCCTCTATTTCCAATTCAAGTCCGTCATCACGACATCGCTTGTATTTAGTGGCATCATGATCGCGTGGGCAGGCGGATTCATCATGCTCTGGCTTTACGGCACAACATGGTTCTTAGATTTTGATTTTCTTGGAACAAACATGCGGACGTTATTCCAAGTCCACACGATCAACCTCAGTGTTGCTGTTTGGGTTGGTTTCTTAGCCTTGTTTGGAATCGCCAGTGATGACGGAGTGGTCATTGCGTCTTACTTGGACGAGAGTTTCCGCAAGGACCGCATTGCTAACGCTAAACACGCACGCGAAGCAACCGTCACGGCAGGCATGCGTCGTGTCCGACCGTGTTTAATGACCACCGCCACGACACTATTAGCACTCATCCCGGTGTTAACCTCAACCGGTCGGGGCAGCGACATCATGGTGCCAATGGCCATCCCCAGTTTCGGCGGCATGACAATCGAGATCATGACGATGCTGGTTGTGCCAGTGCTTTATTGTGCTGCCATGGAATGGAAACTACGGCTAGGTATTGACGATCCGAGGTTCGCGGAGGATGCTTGATGAAGTGAAGTGGGGAGTAAAGGAGTGGGGAGCTATGTGAAAGTTCCCATTCTCCCTATTTACGATATCGGCCTTGCGGGTGGGCTGTTCTCAACCTAACCTATACTCATACTCACGACGCCAGAACAATTAAAAAAACCGGACTGCACTTCCGAATGTTTCGTCTGCTTTTCGTATCGTTTATCGCACTTCGTGTGATCGCCTGCCCAGTCTGCTGTGCGGGTGGCGATGCGCAGGTGGCGAGCGTCGAAGCTGCGGTCACGGATTGCGATTGTTGTTGCTCAAAGAGTCAAAGCAATCCGTGTGGCGATGGCGAACCGTCCCCCCCGGAGTCGCCTTGTCCGTGTGAATCCGGCTGTGAATGCCAGGTCGCACCAGAGATGAACCATCGGCTGATCGTGGACGTTCAGTGGATGATGGATGTTACGCCTCTTTGTTTGGACACGGTTGGTCTACCCGAAGCTTTTGTGGATCGGTTCGAGGAACAGCCTCACCGTCTCGATTTGCTCACTGGTCGATCGGTGCGTCTTGCGCACGCTTCTCTTTTGCTCTAGGCCGCTGCTGGCCTCCGCTCGCTAACCAGCGAACTGCGTTGACGTTACCAGTTTTGGTTCGTCGCTGCGCTTTTTGATTTGATTTGACTCGACTGGTTTGCCTGCATCCACGGTTCGTGCTCGGAAAACGCAACGGTTGCGTTTCCGGCTTGTCCAATCCATTGCCAGCAGGAGTTTTTCCATGAGTCATTCCATTGTTGATGCGCCGAAACAGCACCCAAAGCGACATCCGGCTGAGCCGTACGTCACTGTTCGCCACGTCCAGACAGCCGAAGCTGAAACGGGCAAGAAATCAAAACAACGCGGACCGCTCCGGCGTGGGTTATCCCTTGTGCTGGGCAGCATTGGGCCGACATTGGTCCTGATTGGTTTCGCTGCCGTGTTCTATTACGGACATCACAACGACTGGCGAATCCCAAAATTTGCGGCGTTGACGGGAACGGTCGAGCCGGTCGTCACCGATTGGTGCGAAGAACACAGCGTGCCTGAATCGATTTGCGTACAGTGTGATCCGACGTTGATGCCGAAAGGTCCTGACTATGGTTGGTGCGAGGTTCACGGCGTGCATAACTGCACTTTGGAACACCCCGACGTCGCCCAGTTGAAAGAGACGCCTTCGATTTTGACGAGCGATCTGGAACGAGCGATGCGAGCCTTGGAAATTGCGCCTCGGAAAGAAAACAATAGTGCTTGCAAGGTTTACCAAACGCGGATTCAATTCGCTTCGATCGAGTCGGTGCGTCAGGCTGGTGTTGACGTGGAATTGGTGCAGCGGGCTCCTATCACCGAAGCGATCACCGGCAGTGGGGAAATTGTCTATGACCCCACCCGTCAAGCCAGTTTGGCGTCACGCTTGCCGGGAACCGTTTGGTTGGTGACCAAGAATGTGGGCGATCCCGTTGTCAAGGGTGAAGTACTGGCCGTGATCGATGCTGCGGCAGTCGGCGAACTGAAGACAACGCTACTGAGAGCACTTGCCGAACGCAAGTTGCAACAGCAGAACGTTTCGCGATTGAGTGATGCTCGCGGGGCAATTGCTGGATCGCGGATCTTGGATGCCGAGGCGGCACTGGCGAAAGCGCAAGCCGATGTGCTGGCCGCTGACCAGTCGCTACGAAATCTTGGCTTGCCGGTCGATGTCAACTCGTTACAGGGGCTCAGCGAGCAACAGGTGCTGGATCAACTGCGTTTGATTGGTATTCCAGACGCGATTCGCAGGCAACTTAATTCGCAATCGATAACGTCAAATCTGTTGCCGGTTCGCTCGCCGATTGAAGGTGTCGTTGTTGAGCGTAGCGTGGCACCCGGTGAGGTCGTCGATCCGGCACGGATTCTGTTTCAGGTAGCCGATGTTCGCCAAATGTGGATGACATTGAACGTGCCGCTGGAAAACATGAGCCAACTCGCTATCGGTCAGCCCGTTCATTTTCACGCCGACGGAAGTCGGATGCCGGTGGTCGGAAAACTTGATTGGATCAGCACGTCGGCGGATCGGATGACGCGAATGGTTCAGGTCCGGGCCGTATTGGATAACGCTGATGGACGCCTCCGCAACGAAACCTTCGGTACGGGCGAGATCATTTTGCGAAGCGAAGCCAACGCAATCGTGATTCCGACTGGGGCATCGCATTGGGAAGGCTGCTGCCAAGTCGTCTTTGTTCGTGACAAGAACTATTTCGACAGCCCGGAAAGCTACAAGGTGTTCCATGTTCGTAGCGTTCGCCTGGGGGTGACTAACGGAGGCGTTACGGAGGTCATCTCCGGAGTTTTGCCCGGCGAAGTGATCGCGACTGACGGCAGCGACGTGCTGCGGGCGCAACTCCTCAAGAACAACCTAGGCGCAGGCTGTGACTGCGTCGCTGAATAAAGGAATGCACGGATGCTTAATTGGCTCATTGATTTTTCACTCAAGCACCGCGCGCTGGTGATCCTGGCCGCGTTGCTGTTCGCGATCATCGGTGGTTTCTCGTTACTGCAACTTGACATTGATGCGTTTCCGGACACCACGCCGGTTCAAATCCAGATTAACACCGTCGCGCCCTCACTCGCTTCGGAAGAAATCGAACGACAGATCACGTTTCCGGTCGAGCAAGCGATCAGCGGATTGCCGGGACTGAACGAACTACGCTCGATTTCCAAGTTCGGATTGTCGCAGGTCGTCGTGATCTTTGACGACGGAATTGACATCTACTTTGCCAGGCAACTGATCAACGAACGGTTGTCGACCGTCGAATTACCTGACGGAATTCAGCGGCCACAAATGGGACCGGTCTCCACTGGGTTGGGCGAGGTGTTTCATTATGTTCTCGTCTACGACGGCGTCGACTTTTCGACGGCCTCCAAACAAGAACGCGTCAAGCGGATGACCGAATTGCGAACGATCCATGATTGGGTGGTCAAACCACAATTGCGATCGGTTCGCGGCGTCGCGGAGGTCAACAGTTGGGGTGGCTATGAAAAGCAATATCAAGTAAGGCTCGATCCGGATAATCTTTTCAAATATGGCCTAACGTTCGAGGAAGTATCCAATGCCATTACCTCGAACAACGAAAATGTTGGTGGAGGGACGGTGACCGATGGAAGCGAGATGTTGCTCGTTCATGGCGTGGGTCGAACCGTCAATCTCCAAGAGATCAGCAATATCGTGATCACGGCAGTCAACGGCGTTCCCGTTCGAGTAAGCGACGTGGCCACTGTGGAGATCGGACACGAGATTCGGCGGGGTGCGGTGACGGCGAACGGCCGTGGCGAGGCTGTGCTCGGTTTAGGCTTCATGTTGATGGGCGAAAACAGCCACGATGTGACTTGGTCGATCAAAGAAAAGATCGCCAGCATCCAAGAAACGTTGCCTGCGGGCGTCAAGATTCAAACCGTCTACGACCGCACGGAACTGATCGACCACGTCATCCACACCGTCCAAAAAAACCTCTTCGAGGGTGGTTTACTGGTGATCGCGGTGCTGTTCATCTTCCTGGGCAATCTGCGAGCGGGCTTGATCGTTGCGATGGCGATCCCGCTCTCGATGCTGTTCGCATTCTCGGGCATGTTGAAGTTCGGCATTGCGGCCAGCCTACTAAGTCTTGGGGCGATCGACTTTGGATTGGTCGTCGACAGCTCGGTGGTGATGATCGAGAACTGCGTCCGGCACTTGGCCCACAACAACCAAGGCAAGAGTCGGCTCGAAATCATTCGCGATGCGGCGGTTGAAGTTCGCAAGCCGACCATGTTTGGTGAACTAATCATTATGATCGTGTACTTGCCGATCTTGTCACTCGAAGGGGTGGAGGGAAAACTATTTCGTCCAATGGCGTTAACGGTCATCATGGCACTGGCCGGTTCAATGGTACTTTCACTCACCTTGATGCCGGTATTGGCCAGTCTGTTTCTGCCAAAAAACGTTCAAGAGAAAGAGCCGCTGCTGATCCGAGTCCTCAAACGACTCTACTCGCCAGTGCTGCGATTCACGATGCATCACAAGGCGTTTGTCATCGGCTCGGCACTGCTATTGTTGGTCAGTGTCTTTGGACTTGTGGCCCCGAATCTTGGTAGTGAATTCGTGCCGCGTCTGTCCGAAGGTGCAATCACGATTAACGTGGTAAGACTGGCTGGGACGACGTTGGAAGAGTCCATTCGGTACAACACAAAGATGGAGCAAGTGCTACTGGAAAAGTTCCCCGATGAGATTTTTCAAGTGTGGAGCCGAATGGGCACGGCAGAGGTTGCAACCGATCCCATGGGAACGGAACTCACGGATCTATTCGTCACCTTGCATCCCCGTGAAGAATGGACGCGCGCCGAGACTCAGGAAGAACTGACCATTGCCATTCAGGAGGAATTACGAGATTTGCCGGGACCGCGATTGGCGATGTCGCAGCCGATCGAGATGCGGATGAACGAGATGATCTCGGGCGTTCGTTCCGATGTCGCGGCGATTCTCTACGGCGACGATTTGGACATAATGGTAGAAAAGGCCAGCGAGATCGAACGGGTACTCGATTCCATTCCTGGTTCTGAGGATGTCAAGGTCGAACAAGTCTCCGGTCAACCGCTGTTGGAAATTCGCGTCAAGCAAGATGAAATCGCACGCTACGGGATTCCCGCCAGCACGATCATGAATCTGGTTCGTTCATTGGGCACCCACAATGTCGGGGAGGTTTACGAAGGCCAATTGCGTTTTCCGCTGATCATTCGTCTGCCAGAGAAGGCGAGAGCGAATCCCGAAGCGATCAAGCAAATCTTGGTCGCCACGCCGTCGGGGCAACGCATTCCGCTGTCGCGATTGGCAACCATTGAAAAGGTCGAAGGCCCCAACACGATCAAACGCGATTGGTATCAGCGACGAATCACGATTGAGTCGAACGTTCGGGGACGCGACCTGGGCAGCTTCGTCGCTGAAGCCCAACGCGTCATTGCCGAGAAGGTTCAGTTGCCACCGGGCCGATACCGGGTCGAATGGGGCGGCCAGTTTGAAAACCTCGAACGTGCCCAATTGCGTTTGATGATCGTGGTGCCGATCGCGTTGGTGATGATCCTGGCATTGCTTTACATGACCTACCGCAACTGGATTGATTCATTTCGAGTCTTTACCGGCGTTCCATTTGCTTGGATCGGCGGAATCCTAGCCCTTTGGATTCGTGACATGCCGTTCTCAATTTCGGCGGCGGTCGGTTTCATTGCCTTGTCCGGTGTCGCAGTCCTCGACGACATGCTACTCGTATCGACGATTCGGCAATTGCGCCGGCTCGGGCGATCGCTTGATGAAGCAGTTGAGGAAGCCGCGATGACACGGTTACGTCCGATCCTAATGACAACGCTGGTAGCCAGTCTTGGCTTCGTCCCAATGGCGTTTAGTACGGGCATGGGTGCGGAGGTCCAACGGCCACTCGCGACAGTCGTGATTGGTGGTGTTTGTAGCGCGATGGTGATGAGCTTGCTCGTACTTCGAGTGCTCTATGTTGTTTTCAACATGCCCGTAGAGAAGTTTGATGGAGATGGAGGCGATGATGATGGTCATCATTGTCACCCTAATGAACCGACCGATCCCGAGGTCGAGCAGGAAATTGAGTCAGGGCATCTGCCCGATCGCAAGCGACTGCCCAAACCTGTGACGGTTTAGTTTTCACCCTTTGATTCGGCATTGCCGAAGGAGCTTTGAGATGACGATGAAAATGAGTAGGAATTTAGTGATGCGTTCGACCACGTTTTTAACATTGGTCGGCACACTGGTGTTGGCCGGATGTAGCAAAAGCGAGACCGCATCGGATGGGAGCGGCGAACCGGTCGCAGCCACCAACGTGGATCACAGTCATGGTGGATGGTGGTGTGTCGAGCACGGCGTGCCGGAGGAAGAGTGTGCGTTGTGTGACAAGTCTTTAGTGTCAAAGTTCAAGGATGCCGGCGACTGGTGTGATGAGCACGGTCGCCCCGAATCGCAATGTTTCATTTGTAGCCCCAAACGATTCGATAAGTTTGCTGCCACTTACGAAGCCAAGACGGGGCACAAGCCCCCACAGCCAGAATAGGCGTGTCGCCTATTGGATCGTGGTGGCTGGGGGCATAGCGGGCGCGCTTTGCCCTCCTGCGAGAACGCTCGCCCTCAGCCATTTTTTCAACTTACCGTTTCACCCGCCACTCCACTGAAGATCCTCGTCTGACGCCATTGCATTCCGAGTGGATCGCCCGTTCATCAAGGAAAAGTACGAAGTCGACCGCTATCCCATGCTGCTGGTGTTCAGTCGAGGACGAGAGGTCAAACGCATGATCAGTGTGCAGTTTAAGCGGAAACTCATCGAAGCCATGCGAACAGCCGAACCGAACAATCATTGGGACGTGAAAATGGTACAACCGAAGGAAAACAGGGACAATCAATCCAAGACAGTTCGTGGCGATACGGACGAACGTGGAACTTGGTAGGTGCCGGACTCTTTAGATAGACCTAAGCGAATCACGAAGCAAGATACTGGGTACATGAATAAATCTACAAAACCACCGATGGAACTTCGCATTCAGGGCATGGATTGTGTCGAAGAAGTCGCGCTGTTGAAACGTGAGCTAGTCCCTCTCCTGGGCAGCGACGAACGACTCAGCTTTGACTTGCTAAACGGAAAATTGTCCGTCGATCTTTCGCAGACCGAGATCACTTCCGGCGAAGTATTCGCGGCAATTGGGCGGACGGGGTTGAAAGCGGAGGTTTGGAATGATAGGCAAGACGATCCCGTTAATCAATCATTTTGGAAACGTCACCAGCGAGCGACACTCACGACCGTAAGCGGAATGCTGGGACTAGCAGGTTTGGTTGTGCAATCTCTTTGGCCCACGTCGGGTGAATTGGTTCCTCCCGTTGCAATCGGTTGCTATCTCGCGGGAATCCTCGCAGGTTTGATTCTTGTACTGCCCAAAGCTTGGAGATCGATCGTCTCGCTACGGCCAGACATGAACTTGTTGATGTCCGTTGCGGTGCTTGGTGCGATCGGGATTGGTGAATGGTTCGAGGCCGTGACGGTCGCCTTCCTATTCTCGCTCTCGTTACTTTTGGAATCTTGGAGTATCGGTCGGGCACGGCGTGCAATTGCCTCGTTAATGGACTTATCACCGCCTATTGCTCACTTGCGTGATGAGTCCGGCGAAGTCCGAAACGCACCGCCAGCCGACGTTGGAGTGGGCTCTGTTTTGATCGTTCGACCAGGCGAAAAAATGCCGTTGGACGGGCGAGTGATTAAAGGAGCGAGTAGCGTCGATCAAGCACCCATCACGGGCGAGAGCGTCCCCGTCGAAAAAGAGATTGGGGACGAGGTTTATGCGGGAACGATCAACGGCGATGGATTGTTAGAGATTGAAAGTACAAAAACGGCCAACGATACCACGCTTGCTCACATCATCAAGATGGTGGGCGATGCCAATTCCAAACGTGCTCCGTCCGAAAAATGGGTCGAGAAGTTCGCAGCCATCTACACTCCGGTCGTGATGGGACTGGCGATACTCATGTTTCTTGTTCCGCCAATTGTACTGGGTGGCGAGTGGTCGGATTGGTTGTATCGGTCTTTGGTGCTGTTGGTGATCGCTTGCCCCTGCGCATTAGTCATCTCGACGCCCGTCAGCGTCGTCGCCGCACTCGCCGCCGCTGCTCGCAACGGCGTATTGATCAAGGGTGGCGTGTTCATCGAATCGCCAGCCCGATTGAAAGCGATCGCGATGGACAAGACCGGCACACTGACCCAAGGAGCACCAGCGGTCATGGATGTTGTTCCGATGAACGGTCACGACGAATCCGAGTTGTTATCGCGGGCCGCCGCACTGGAACTCAATAGCAACCATCCGCTAGCCCGAGCCATCGTCGATGAAGCAAAACAGCGTGGCATGAATGTCCAACCCACCGAGAATTTTGAAACGATTCAAGGCAAGGGAGCGTCCGGTAGCATTGGTGGCAAAACTTTCTGGCTCGGCTCCCATCGGTATTTAGAACAACGAGGTCAGGAAACGCCGGAGATTCACAAGCAGCTCGAAGCGATGCAAGCAGCGGGTCGTACTGTCGTCGTCATTGGAAATGATCAGCATGTTTGCGGATTCATCACTCTCGCCGACGCGATACGCAAAGAATCTCGTGAAGTGGTGAATCAGCTTCACGCAGCCGGTATCGAACACATTGTCATGTTGACGGGTGACAACGAAGGGACGGCGAAGGCCATCGCCAACGAAGCTGGTATCGATGAGGTCCGTGCGGAACTTCTACCCGAAGACAAAGTTGCAGAAGTAGAAACGCTTGTGCGAAGATACGAACACGTCGCCATGATAGGCGATGGCGTTAACGATGCGCCTGCACTTGCCCGCGCGTCGCTCGGCCTCGCAATGGGGGCCGCCGGGAGCGATGCCGCGATCGAGACCGCTGACATTGCGTTGATGTCAGATGACTTATCGAAAGTCCCTTGGCTGATTCATCACTCACGACGAACCCTCCGCATCATCCGTCAAAATATCGTCTTCTCACTCGGTATCAAGCTTGTGTTCGTTGCGCTCACGATTGCGGGATACGCATCGCTCTGGGCAGCCATCGCCGCCGACATGGGAGCGTCAATGTTGGTGATCGCAAATGGATTGCGGCTGCTTCGCAACAATTAGCAATTTGCCTCAACGGTGCTCGCATATGAACACAATCCAATTCTCGAAAACACTAATGATTCCTACCACCGTTCGCATCGTCAATGCACGAAAACAAAGTTGAGGCAAATCATGCGCGGACGTGAAAGCGGTATGCCCGACGTTACCCAATGGGAATCGTATTTCGATGCTAATGAGATCGTTCGCAAACTGAGCGATCCTGATCAACGCAAAAGGTGCGTGGAATTCGGATGTGGATATGGCACCTTTACACGGGCAGCCGCCTCGCTTGTTGATGTGAAGCAGATAGCGTCGTTTGATATTGATGATGAAATGATTAGAACGACGCGCATGCGACTTTCTGACCGAACCTCGGCTGACGTATCATTGGCCCGACGCGATTTCTTAGCGGACGGCTGCGGACTACCGGATGGTTGGGCCGATTGGGCAATGCTCTTCAATCTGTTGCATATCGAGTCTCCTTTGGTTTTGCTTACCGAAGCACATCGCGTGATTCGACCCGGCGGCACATTGGCGATCATCCATTGGCGCGACGACATTGCTACGCCAAGAGGCCCGTCCATCAATATCCGTCCATCGCTCATGCAGTGCCAAGCATGGGCTGAGCAGGTTGGATTTCAACTTGTTTCCATACCTGTATTGGAACGCAGTCCCTGGCATTGGGGTTTGCGGATGACGCGAACGATTGCCGAGGGTCGGAGACATTACAAGGAGTCTCGTGTTTGAACAGTCTGAACAGTCTGTCTGGCAGCTTTCCCTATTGCCGATCGATTGATGGGTCTATATGCTCAACTGCATGAATCGATTCGTTTCACTACTACTAATTCCACTGTTCGTGCTGGGGCAAGTTTTGCCTCATTCGCATGCAGGGAGCGGTGTGGTTGAACCGGACGATCATTCGGCGCGACCTCACGTTCACCTCTCTCATTCCCATCACGAACATGGTGACGGTCATGAACATGGGCATGAACACGATACAGTCGTCAGTTCACTAGACGGTTTTACGGCAACGCCTCATTCTGCCAACCATGATCATGATGCTGTTTACTTTGCAGCGTCGACTGTTTTTGCCAGCCGAGCGGTTGTGGCAACGCAATTCGAATGGTCGACGATGCTGGATTTGCCTCTGCCTTCTACGTTGGCCATTGGTGAACTGCGTAGTTGTTCGCGGATAAGCGATCCGCCCGATCGGTGCTCGCCTATACCGATCTATCTTCTCGTCGCTTCTTTACGCTTATAGCGGCCACGTTGGAATTTATTCCGGCTTTCTTGCGTGTTTAACGCTGCTCGATGCCCCGTTGTTGGATCTCGTGAATGATCCTGCGCGCACGGAATTCGAGCGATTCCTTCAGTTAAATGATCGTTTTCTGCTGCCCTCATGCTATGGCAGAAAATCCACGGCTGCTGGAACCCACCGCTACACATTCGTCCAACATCATCAAAACAAGCAAAATATGAAGTCTCGATTGAAAAGCCTCATTGGCCCAGTTGTCGTTGTCCTTGCTATTGCCGCAATGTGGCTATTTCGCGATCGATTGTTCAGTCAATCCAATGAGCCCACTGCAACAGCGTCCACCAAAACAACGGACGGTGCCCCCGAAAAGCAGACCATCTTGGAAATCAGTGCTCAGGCACGGAAAAACCTTGGATTGGTAGCCAAAGCGGTTCGCCCGCAATCGTATTGGCGAACCATTTTGATTCCAGGTGAGATCGCTGATCGTCCAGGCCTTTCGGATCGTGGCGTGACTTCACCAGCGGTTGGCATCGTGACGCAGATCCATGCATTCCCCGGCGATACGATGCGACCTGGCGAACCACTGTTCACTCTTCGGCTGTTCAGCGAATACCTTCAAAACACTCAGTCCGAACTGTTTCAAGCAACTCGAGAAGTCGAACTCGTTCAACAGCAAATCGCCCGCCTTGCGGATGCAACTCGGAGTGGTGCAGTGGCCGAGAGTCGACTGATTGAGCTTCGTAATCAACTGGCCCGACAGACGACGTTGATTCAAGCACATCAGCAAGACTTATTGACTCGCGGGCTTAGTCCTCAGCAAGTCCAACAAGTCGCTGGCGGCAACTTCGTCTCCACAATCGAAGTGACTGCTCCACCGGCGTTACCGCAGCAAGCATGGCTGGAAAGCCCGCGAGGAAACTCCGTACAGCAAGCGAGCTTTACCGAGTCCGCCGATGCTGGCTCTGAAGTCGGTATTGCCTACGAGGTTCAAGAGTTGAGCGTTGAGCTTGGGCAACAAGTTCAAGCGGGACAATTGCTGGGCAAATTATCCAACCACGGAGCCCTTTACATTGTTGGTCACGCATTCAAACGCGAGGCACCCTACTTGGAAAAGGTTGCACAGGAGCAACGATCGATTGACGTTGAATTCGCTGAAGATGTGAACGAGCACTGGCCAGATCTTGAGCAACCGCTTCATCTGCGGCACATGGCGAACTCTATCGACTCAGCGAGTCGTACGTTCGACTTTTTCATCCCATTGATCAATCAAAGTCGTTCGTATGAGCAAAACGGTGAGACCTTTCTTGTCTGGCGGTTTCGACCAGGCCAGAGGACGAGGTTACACGTTCCGGTTGAACTGTATGAGGACGTGTTGGTACTCCCTGCCGAGGCGGTCGTTCACGAAGGGCCAGAGTCCTATGTGTTTCGCCAAAATGGAGACTTGTTCAAACGGTTGCCGGTTCATGTGTTGTACGAAGATCGTCAATCAGTCGTGATTCACAACGATGGCAGCATACCGGTGGCTAGCTATTTAGCACAGAGTGGAGCCGCATCGTTGAACCGAGTGTTGAAAGCTCAATCCGCCAGCGGTCAACAGCCAGGCGTTCATGTCCACGCCGATGGAACAAGTCATGCTGCGCATTAGTCGTAGAACGGAAGTTATTCCGTTACTCAACACGATCATTCACAATACCGACGCGTCGGAATACGTTTCAACCTATCACAAGGTATCGGAATAAATTCCGATCTACATATGCTTAACTCTATCATTAGACTATCGCTCCGCTACCGATCGTTGGTTGTTGTGGTCAGCCTTCTTTTGCTGGTCTACGGCAGCTATCTGGCCACGGAACTTCCTATTGATGTTTTTCCTGACCTCGATCGACCACGAGTCGTCTTAATTACCGAGTGTCCTGGGTTAGCAACCGAGGAAGTGGAAACACTTGTCACACAGCCGATTGAAATTGCACTGCTTGGCGCGAACGGAGTGCAAGCGGTTCGTAGTCAGACGACTGCCGGCTTGAATGTCATCTATATCGAGTTCGATTGGAAAACGGAGATTCGTGCCGCGAGACAAACCGTTCAGGAGCGATTGGCGGCACTCGAAGGAATCCTGCCAGCAGACATCCGGCCCCAGATGACACCGCCCGCTTCGATCATGGGACAGATCGTTGTCGCGGGGATTTATCGTCAAAGGGGTCCGACAGGTGGCCAATTGGCTCCGATTGACAAGACTCAAATGATGGCCGAGCTGGTTTTCGACAAGAGTGAAAATGGACGAGTGCTGGCGTGGAAAGTTGTCGACCGACATGCCCCTGAGACCTGGCAAAGCGTGGTTGTCGACGATGTTCATTGGAGTGACGGCGATCCACCCGCTTCAGCCAACTCCATTGTGGATTCGGCACACGCGACGCTGATCATCGCTGGCGCCGACTACTCCACGACGTTCTTTTCCTCCGATCGCCAACACCGTGAACTGAGAACGGTCACCGATTGGGTCATTCGGCCTCGACTACTGAAGACAACCGGCATTGCAGAAGTCTTTATGCAAGGTGGCGATCGGAAACAATATCAAATTCTGATCAACCCCACCGCACTTCTTGAATACAACGTCACTCTGCAAGACGTCGAGCGAGCGCTCCGTGAAAGTAACATCAATACCAGCGGTGGTTTTGCCGTCACAGGTGAAACCGAGCGCCCAATTCGCATTCTCGGGCGGCTCGGACCGGACGCTCGCGTGGTCCTCGACGATCTTAGAAAGATACCCGTTCGCAACCATCCTCGCCGGCCAGTGTTACTGGACCAGGTCGCTCGTGTCACCGAAGGATCACAGTTCAAGCGCGGCGACGGCAGCGTCAATGGTCGGATGGGGATCGTCTTCACGGTCGTCAAACAACCGCATGTGGATACACGAGATCTGACCGATCGAGTCGTTGAAGCTTTCACGGAAGTCGAATCGTCACTTCCCGCGGATGTCGTCGTCAATGCGGAACTATTCCAGCTTAGAAATTTCATTGATCGGGGGATCTTCAATGTTGCCGAGGCGATCGCAATCGGAGCAGTATTGGTGGTCATCGTTCTGTTTCTGTTTTTACTGAATTTTCGCACGACGTTTATCACCTTGACTGCGATTCCGCTCTCGTTGGTGCTAACCACAATCGTTTTTCGGTTGATCGGCTGGATGACCGGCAGCGAGCTTTCGATCAACGTGATGACGCTTGGAGGCATTGCGGTCGCAATGGGTGAGTTGGTGGATGACGCGATTGTGGACGTCGAGAACATTTTTCGACGACTACAAGAGAACAACAAATTGCCGATTAATGATTTGCGATCGAAGATTGGGGAAGAAGACAATCCAAATTCGAACATTAAGACTCGAAAATCCTCGCTCGCCGTCGTTTACGACGCGAGCCTTGAGATTCGCAGTTCAATTCTGTTCGGAACGGGCGTTGTCATCTTGGCGTTCCTACCTTTGTTTGCGTTGTCGGGAGTCGAAGGTCGGTTGTTTTCACCACTCGGTCTGGCTTACATCGTTTCAATTCTTGCGTCTTTCCTGGTTTCGATGACCGTGACCCCCGTGCTCTCGTACTACTTGCTACCTCAAT